>JABDKF010000007.1 GCA_013003155.1 Woeseia sp.
TACGCACCGAGCTGCAGCAGCAGGTCGCACGTGCCGAGGCCGGTCGTGAAGCCGCTGAAGAAGAGGCAGCACGCAAGCGTATTCTTGCTGACGCACAGGCCTACGAGATCACGGCGATCAACAATGCAATCGCGCGCAACCCCGCCTATATTCAACTGCAGTCGCTCGAGGCGTTGAAGTCTATTGGCAAAGACCCGGCGAGCAAGGTGTATTTCATGGACGGTAGCAGCCCCAATCCGCTGCCGTTGCTGCACATGGGCGACCAGGTTCGCGACAACCGTCAATAACAGTTGTCAGCAACGCCTCGCGCTTTGCGCGCGGGGCGTTCGCTGAACCTTGCATGACAATAACAATACGCAGAGTGAGTTGAGCATGCCGACAGCGCCACACCGCTACGCGATTACGCCCGCGAACCCCGGTGCGCACCTGTTTGAAGTGCGGCTGACCGTTGCCGCGCCCGATCCGGCGGGCCAGGTGTTCGCGCTGCCTGCCTGGATACCGGGCAGCTACATGATTCGCGACTACGCGCGGCATGTCGTTTCGATCAAAGCCGAGGCGGGCGGCGAACCGGTAGCACTCGCAAGCATCGACAAGAGCCGCTGGCAGGCAGCCAAAGTAAATTCGCCGCTGACGATTACGCTGGAAATTTTCGCCTATGACCTCAGCGTGCGCGGCGCACATCTCGACACGACACACGCGTTTTTTAACGGGCCCTGTGTATTCCCCTCGGTCGTGGGCCAGGAGGAGGGGGCGTGCGAACTGGAAATCTGCCCGCCACCGGCACCGCATGGCAAAGAGTGGCGCGTCGCAACATCAATGCGCGGCGATGGCGCCGAGCAGTACGGCTTCGGGGCTTACCGTGCCGACAACTACGATGAGTTTATCGATCATCCTGTTGAAATTGGCGACCTGCAAATCGGCGAGTTCGAAGCCGGCGACATCCCGCACGCGATTGCCGTGCGGGGCCAGGCGCGCTTTGACATGGCGCGCCTGTGTCATGACCTTGTCAAAATTTGCGAGCAACACCAGCAATTGCTGGGTAAACCTGCTGATCTCGATCGCTACCTGTTTCTGCTGCAGGTCACGAACGACAGCTACGGCGGACTGGAGCATGGCTGGTCATCAAGTCTCGTTTGCGCCCGCAGCGAACTGCCTGCGCGCGGCGATGAATCCGTCAGCGATGGCTACCGCCGATTCCTGGGGCTTTGCAGTCACGAGTATTTTCACCTGTGGAACATCAAGCGCCTGAAGCCCGCGGCGTTTGTGCCGTTCGATTTGCAGGCGGAAGCCTACACGGGCCTGCTGTGGGTTTTTGAGGGCATAACGTCCTACTACGATGATCTTGCGCTGGTTCGCTCAGGACTGATAACGGCGGAAAGCTATCTTGAACTGCTGGGACAAAACATGACGCGCGTGCAGCGCACGCACGGACGCTTCCGGCAAAGCGTCGAGGAATCGAGCTTCTACGCGTGGACCAAGTTTTATAAACAGGATGCCAACGCGACGAACGCGATTATCAGCTACTACGCGAAGGGCGCATTGATCGCACTGGCGCTCGACCTGACGCTGCGACACGGCACCGAGGGAAAAACGACGCTCGATGACGTTATGCGCGAATGCTGGCAGCGCTTTGCCGAGAGCGGTTCAGGCATGCCGGAGCGCGGGCTGGAAGCCGTCGCCGCGGAGCTTTCCGGCATGGAACTCGGCGATTTTTTTGGACGCTACGTGCGCGGCACGGCCGACGTGCCGCTTGAAGCGCTATTGCGCGAGATAGGGGTGACGCTGAAGCTGCGAGTCTCCGAGGGCAGCAGCGACACGGGAGGCAAAGCGCCATCCGGAAAGGCCCGGGCGATGCCATGGCTCGGCGCGCGACTCACGAGCAGCGATGGCAAGAGCGTGTTTCGATTCGTGCGCGCCAATAGTCCCGCAGAGCAGGCCGGTATCGCACCCGGCGACGAAGCGGTCGCCTTCGACGACATGCGACTGACTGCCGGCAACCTCGACCAGCACCTGCGCGGCCATCTGGCCGGCGACAAGGTATCGATCAGCGTTTACCGGCAGGATGAGTTGCTGCGCTTCAACGTGCGACTCGCCGAGCGTCCCGACGACACCGTCTGGTTGACTCTTGACGGTGATGCCGACGTGGGTGCGACGGATCGTCGCGACAATTTACTCGGTGTGTCAGCGTAGCGTCTTTCAGACGCGTCAAAGGGTCTCTTTACGCAACCCGGTTTGTGAAGCCTTCCGGCTAGCGTTAACTGCGCGCGAAATCAGTGCGGACTCTCACAGGATACGCAGCGCGCCCGGCAGGATACTAATATCGAAATTGCGTTGCGGCGCCTGATTCTCTCCGTCGAGATGGGCGGGAATGTCGACGCTTGCACGGACCTGGCAGGATTCTGCCAGTGCATGGTGCACCTTCGCGTTGTCGAGGTGCGTGCCGCGCAACAGCTGCGGCACCAGCCTGACAACCTCGCGTGTCGACAGCGCATCGGCATAGACAACATCTAACAACCCGTCGTCGTTGCGTGCCTGCGGTGCAATAGGAAACATGCCACCAACCCACTGGCCGATGTTAAAACTGGCAAGCGTCAGCGGCGCGCTTAACTTCTGATCGTTAAAACGCAGCGACATGTCGGGCGTGACGACGCCGTCGATAAGTCCGCGCACCACGGCGAGAGGGTAGATAAGCGCACCAATTGGCAAGCGAATGGAGCCCGCGATCGCCGAGATCTTGGCATCGAAGCCGATGCCGGCACCGTTCGCAAAGAAGCGGTCGTTGAGCTTGCCCACGTCGACGGCACGGGCGTCAACGTTGTCGGTCAAACGCGGCGCAAGCTCTGCGACAGCGTCGGCAACGATTAACGGAATGTTGTTGGCCTTGGCAAAGTCGTTGCCCGTACCCAGAGGTATAACTCCCAGCGCTGCCGACGTACTGCTCCGCATCAAGCCGTTGACAGCCTCGTGTACGCTGCCATCACCTCCTGCCAGCAAGATGCGCGACTCGCCCGCCTCGGACAGCTCGAAAAACCGCGCTTCGATGTCGCCGGCCGAGCCGCTTGGCGTTGTCACCACGGTGACGCCAGCGCGCGCGAACTCTGTAACAACCGCCGTGATATGCCGCGCAGCGGAGCCCCTGCCGGCGGCAGGGTTGTAAAGTAGCGGCAGCGGCTGACCGGCCATACAATTCCAAAAAGAGTGCTTCGACCGGATGCTACAATGCGAATTGTCCGGCCACCAGACGCCCACCATGCTCGAACTCGGCACAAAATTCCTGATCAGCTACCTGCTGGGTTCGCTGATGGGCTCATTAATTATGGGCCGGCTGGTCGGTGGCGTGGATATACGCAAGCTGGGCAGCGGCAACGCCGGCGGCACCAACGCGTTGCGTACCCAGGGTTGGCTGTTCGCGCTTGGCGTCATCATCATCGACGTTGGCAAAGGCGTGCTGGCCGCCGGTGTCGTACCGCAACTTGCACTACCGTTTGTCGAAACCGATCCCACGATATCGCGAGACTGGTTAATCTTAAGCTGCGCGGCGGCGTCCGTCGTCGGTCACGTGTGGCCGGTGTGGCACGGCTTTCGCGGCGGCAAAGGCGCCGCAACGTTAATGGGGACATTCACGGTTTTGTCACCCTGGCTGTTACTACCCGTGTTTCTTCTCTGGGCGTGGATGCTCGTGCTGTTTGGCTACGTGGGACTGGCAACAATAAGCGCCGGATTATTCGCGCCGCTGTATCTTGCGTTGACGCGCCTGCCGGACGGGCAACCACTCTTCATCTACGCACTGGTGATGGGGCTATTTCTCGTGTACTGCCATCGCTCAAACATCCAGCGCATGCGGCTGGGGACCGAGAATCGGAACACGCGCGTCATGTTGTTTCGCAAGAAGTCGCAATAGCCGTGAGCTTCCAGTTCGACGAGCAGCAACTTCGCGAAGCGCTCGCTGAGCCCACGCGAGAGCAACTCGACGACATCTACCTTCTCGACACGGTCCCTTCAACCAACACCTGGCTGATGCAGCAGGACAAGCCATTAGCAGGACGTTATCGCGTGGCGCTGGCGGCGCAGCAAACGGCCGGCCGCGGCCGCCATGGCAAACATTGGGTATCACCTCAGGGTGCCGGGCTTTATCTTTCGATTGCCTATACCTTCAGGAACAGACCCCTGAATCCCGCATGCCTGACGCTGGCAGCCGGTCTCGCTACGCTGCAGGGTCTGGAACAACTGGGCGGCCAACAGCTAGCGGTAAAATGGCCCAACGACATCTTTGCCGGCGAGTCCAAACTGGGCGGCATACTAACCGACGCGCAGACGGGTCCCGGCGGGCACATCAGCGTCGTCTGCGGCATCGGCATCAATGTCGATCTCGCGCCGCATAACAAACAGCAGGGTGAACTAACCGCGCGCGACTACCCGATTACAGATCTCAAAAGTCAGTGCGACGAGATGCCGGACAGGGCGACAATTGCCGGCGTGATCATTGATCATGTTGTTGCAGCGATAAACCTGTTCGAGGAAGGTGGCCTTACGCCGTTTCACCCGGTGTGGGCCAGGCACGACGGTCTTCGCGGCCGGCTGGTAGACGTCGATATGCCGGGTGCAGAGTTCGATGGCACAGCCGACGGCATCGACGCGCACGGTGCGCTGCGCGTCATTACCGCGCAGGGCACGCGCAGCGTTCACACCGGCACCGTGCGCCTGCGCAAGGCAGGCGGCGAATGAAGTTTCCTCGCGCTTTGCTGTTCGATATCGGCAATACGCGACTGAAATGGGGGCTCGCCGAGAACGGCAAGATACGACGCACAGGCAGCATCAATCACGAGCGCTTACGCGAGCAGGGGTTCGCGGCGTTAACGACGCGCCTGCCGGCGAAGGTGGACGCCGTACTGGCAAGCAACGTAGCTGGGCAAACGTTTGCCACGCGCTTGTCGGGAGTGATCAGCCTGCATTGCGATTGCGACATGCATTTCGCGCGCAGCGCAGCAAGCGGATTTGGTGTAACGAACAGCTACCGTCAGGCGCGCCGCCTCGGCGTGGATCGCTGGGCCGCGATGATCGGTGTGCACGCCCAGATTCGCAAGGCGGTATGCATTGTCGATGCCGGTACAGCAGTGACGATCGATGCACTGGACAAAAGCGGCCAGCACCTCGGCGGGCAGATCTTGCCCGGCGTCCGCCTGATGACCGACGCGCTCACGCGCGACACGAGTGACCTGCCCGCCGTGAAGCGCGCGCCGCCGCAGTCCCACGGTGCGTTGCCGGGTTTTGTGAACAGCACGGGCTCGGCAATTTACACAGGTTCGATGGCCGCCGTTTGCGGCGCGATCGAGAAAGCGGTGCACAGCATGCGCAGTGCCGGCTACCGGCCGGCCCTTGTCTTGACCGGCGGGGACGCGTCCCGCATTCTGCCTCTACTCAATGCACCTGCCGAGCACCGGCCGAACCTGGTCCTTGAAGGACTCGCGATCATGATTGAAGGGAAGCCATGAGAAACCTGCTGTTGCTGCTGCTCCTGGCCAATGCGCTGTATTTCATGTGGAGCCAGTACAGCGCATCCCCCGAAGAAACCGGAATCGCGATAGTCCATGAAGAAGATCTCGGCCCGCCGCTGCAGCTGGCCGAAGCGATCCTGCCCGAAAACGCTGGCGAAGACGGGGGCGAAACATTCAGCGGACGCCCGTCCGCACTCGAAGCGCAGGTGGGGCGATCGTGTGTCAGTCTCGGACCGTTTCTCGAGAACGAAGAGGCCGAAGAGGCTCTAGCCGATTATCAACAGGCCGGGTTGCGCGGCGCACTGCGCGCCACAGAAGGTGAGGTGTTCGTCGGGCACTGGGTGCAGATTCGCGAGATCGAAGATCGCGCTACGGCCAACAGCATGCTGGCAGAGCTGAAAAATGACGGGCTCAATGAGGCCTACGTCGTGCAAACCGAAGATGAAGGAATCAAAATATCGCTGGGCCTGTTCAGCGACCTGACCCGCGCAGAACGCGTGGAGCTGCAGGCGGAAGCATTAGATTTGCCCGCCGACATCACACCGCGCATGCGCGATCAAAACGTCGTGTACGTCGATCTCGGCCTGCCGCCGGGCCGCGGCGCGGGCAGCATGATCGAGCGCTTCGGCGAAGACCGCGTACTGCTGCGCGATGCGGCGACCTGCCCGGGCAGCGACTAATCCCACGAAACCCGGCTCGGGCCCTTGCTCCCGCGCCCTGAAACCTCAATAATCGCGCCCGTATCCCACCTGTATTGCCGGTATAGCTCAGTTGGTAGAGCAACTGATTTGTAATCAGTAGGTCCCGAGTTCGACTCTTGGTGCCGGCACCATTTTCAAGAAAGTACGCGACGTGCGTCAGCACAATCGCCGGCTGATTGCAGCTGGCAACTAATAGCCCGGCTGATTGCTGCTAGCATCTAATAGCAAAGAAAAGCAGACCGATACCTGTGGGAGCGGCTTCAGCCGCGATCGTCGAGTTGATTGGAAACAGAGAATAGTCTGCTTCTCTCTGAGCAGACCAACGCGCAATAGCTCGTTGACAATACTTAATCGCGCTTTACGCAGCTCTCTTGATTGTGCGCAAGGATCGCGGCTGAAGCCGCTCCCACATACATCTCAGAATTTGCGGACAAGAATTTGGGGACAGACCACAGTTTCTGCAATTTCTGAGAAAGCGTGGTCTGTCCCCGGTTTTACAATTTCTGAGAAACCGTGGTCTGTCCCCGGTTTTACCGGTTTTATTGAGTCTTAAACGGGCGTGCGACTCTCGCAGTCAATCTTTGAATGTCACGGTCGACTGCCGCCGGCGGTCAACAACAAGCCGGGTTACGTCCGGGCGCGAGTAATGCCCGGCCACATCGAGGTTCTGCCGCTCCTCCAGTACTTTTGCATGATCGAGCACTGCGATACGCAATGATTCAACGCCGGTTTCCGGTTCCAGTAACCATTCGCCATTCGGCGCCGCCGCGCAGGATCCGCCATCGGCCATCAGTGTGTCAGCGGTCTTCCTGAGCAATTCGGCGTGCGGCAGGTCGTCGCCTATATCGGCTGCGCGCATCAGGCCGGACACTGACACCACGTAGGAGCGCGATTCCTTCGCGATGAAGCGCGTAATGTCCTGCGTGTTTCGCTTGCTGCCCGGCCAGATCGCAACGTGAAGGTCCTCACCCGCCGCGTAAAGAGCGGCGCGCGCGAGCGGCAGCCAGTTTTCCCAGCAGTTCAGACCACCGACGGTGAAAGCTCCCAGCGAATGAGTGCGCAAACCGTGGCCGTCGCCGATCGACCAGACCAGCCGCTCTTCATAAGTGGGCATTAGCTTGCGATGCACGGATTCAATACTGCCATTCGCGTCGACGTACACCATCGAGCAGTACAGGCTGTGTCCGCCGCGATCGCTGGCGCGTTCGATCGTGCCGATGTAAGCGGCGATATTGAGCCTGGCCGCTGTTTTACAGATCTCGTCGAGATCGCCGCGCGCAATGTCGATTGCCTGGTCCGCGTAGTACGCGAACAACTCCTTTTGCAGCGACGACTCGAAGCGCGCGCCGTCGGTCCTTTCTACCCAAAACGGATAGCCGGGAACCATTGCTTCACCGAATACAACAAGGTCGCAGTTGTCCGCTGCCGCCGTTTGCATCCATTGAACGACCTTGCTGATCGTCGCATCCCGGTTCAGCCACACGGGCGCGATCTGAGCGAGGCCGACGCGTAGCTGCTTGTCTTTCATAATAGTTAGCGCTGGTGACCGTCGGAATCACAGTATCTGGCGGGCGTGACGCGATATCAAGAATGAGGAGATACGGGTGGAATGGAAGTTTCGCGCGAAAACCCCGGTTCGACCTCTCCAGCAGGAGCAAGCGCTTGCAGGTTCGGTTGCTGGAAAAAATATAATCAGTAGGTCCCGAGTTATATTCTTGATGCCGGCACCAAATTATTCCTTGGCGAAGTTAGTACTACACGGTTTGCGAACCAAATCATGAGTCCTTCATTGCCAAATCTACCGCGGGCTCTAAGCAGCTATCCTATAGTCCGGACACTACCGTGTCCGCGCGTTCCGCCACGCCTTTCTCATGCAGGATAAATTGCTTGGTGTCGTCCATCGTACTGGCCAGGAACTGGAACTTCGGTGCCAACGCTGCTACCACCCGCGCATGACCCACGTCATCGTAAAATTTAAGCGTAGCTTGCACGCCTTTTGACTGAAGTTTCTCTGCGAGGTTCTGGCTGTTCTTTGGCAGAACGGTCGTGTCGTCGGTGCCATGAATTAGCAAGGTCGTCGGCGCATCCGTTGTCACGAAATTGATCGGCTGGCTTGCGTCCCGAAGTGCCTGTGGAAAAACATCCTGCAAGTAGCCGTTCTGGAGCGGCAGAAAATCGTAAGGACCGGATAACCCTATCAGGCCGGCGAACGGTTGAGCGCCAAAGTTTTGTGACGACAGGTAATGCTCATCGAGCACCAACAAGGCCAGTAATTGGGGTCGAACCGAAGTTTCTGGCGATAACCTCGGTTCGACCCCGCTTCCTGGATCAGCCGTCCCGCAAGACATGCCATCGTGAACTAATCGCAGATCGTATTCGCAACGGGTAAGGCAAATCCTTCAACAAGCGCTCGAACTCTCGCCGCCGGAAATTATTCTCCAGGTCAAGCTCGGGCAGGCTCGCGAAACGCCTGTTCCTGCGCGTTGCAATATAGAGTGTGTCGAGCAGTGCCTTCTCGGCAGACGCCACCAGGTAGGGTTGATGCGTATCGCTCCAGTCGACGCCATCGCTCATCAGCTCGGGCTTGATCCGCAGAAACTCGAACCTGGCGACCGGTGAATCGAGCACGCGCGGCCGTCCCGTCGTCGCAATCAGGTAGCTGCGGGGAATTTGCGATAAAACTCCGTGCAGGCTTAACGCGGTAAGGAACGACACATAGCCCTGTTCCTTGCCCAGCAGATAGGTCACGCAGGCAAGCGGATGAAAGTGCGGATGTGCCGTGTTGGCCCAGACGCCCCTGGTTACTTGCGTAAGCGCGTCGCGCCTGGACAATCGCTCCAGCCGCCGTGACGCTGACGACACTGAGACGCGGTTTGCCGTTGCGAAATCGCGCGTGTTGAACACGACGAAGTCGGGGCTGCTGCTGAGTTCAAGCATGATCTTGCAACGACTCGAACACCAGGTTCTGCAGCGCTACCCAGCTCTTGCGACTCCCGTACTCCTGGCGACTGTCGTCATCGAGATACTCCGCGACCTGGCCGTCATAGTGTTTCCAGCGAAGCTCCATCAGGCAGGCGATAGCTTGCTGCACCGGTGCACGTTTTAGCGCACCTTTGCGGACAGCCATGTCGAAGTACCCGCCACGAATGAGTATGCCAAGATCGAACACGTCCCTTGCCTGGGTTACCGCACGGCCAGCCAGCGCATGAATCTTTTGTACGACGGCGGCACTTCCCGTGTAGTGACGGCAACGAAACGCCAGTTTGCGATAGGGCAGGGCAACAGCGGCGTCGACCAGTTCGCTTGCGGCAGTGTCACCCGGGTCATCGGCGCGGCGCGAGAACTCCACTTTCGTCGGAAGACGCACGCCGGAGCCGCGAATCAGCGAGCAGCCGAATCGCTGTGTGGTCTCCGTATGCTTTGCCTTTGCCGGATCGTTAACTTCGATGGCAGCGATATCGAATACTCGAAGGCTGCGTTGGAAGGCGCTGTCTTCGAGAATCTTGTAGCCGTTCTTTTTCAGCGTGACAACGCTGCCGGCGACCACATCGAGGTCCATGTCCTCAGAATACCGGGGGCTGCCAAAGAAAAACCGCAGATTGACTCCGCCCTTCAGGACATAGAGATTTATGTCCGAAATCTGCAGCAAGCGGTGCAGAAAGCAGAAGTGAAAGACTTCGCGAAGCTGGATATCGGAGAGCATGTTTAATTATGCGTTTAAATTGCCGTTAATGTCAATACAAACGTATAATTAAGTAACCGGAATACGCCCTGGCGTTGCCGCGGAAACGGTGCCGGTTGACACCCCTCTTCTATAAATCTGCTTGCACAATGCAAGGCAAGGAGGTCAAAACCCGGCAAATTTCTAAAGGAATCGGGCTGCGGGCGGCATGCTTCCTCGATTGTAGAATTGATTTGTAATCAGTAGGTCCCGAGTTCGACTCTTGGTGCCGGCACCATTTTCAAAAAAGTACGCGACGTCCGTCAGCACAATCGCCGGCTGATTGCAGCCGGCATGTAATGGCAAAGAAAAGCAAACCGAAACCTGTGGGAGCGGCTTCAGCCGCGATTGTGGAGTTAATTGGAAACAGAGAATAGTCTGCTTCTCTTTGGGCAGGCGAGTGCGAAATAGCTCGTTGACAATACTTGTTTCCGCGTTGCGCAGCGCTCTTTATGGTGCGCAAGGATCGCGGCAGAAGCCGCTCCCACATATATCTTATGAATCGAGGCTTTTACAGTAATTGCAGTAATTGGGGTCGAACCGAAGTTTCTGGCCATAACCTCGGTTCGACCCCGAATTTCTGGTGCCAAAAAAAAGCCCGCCTAAAGCGGGCTTTCGAACTCGAACAGCTAAATTTCCTAGTGGCGCGTCACCAAATTTTAGCGCGTACTAATCGGTTGCCTGGCTTGCAGTTATCTGTGTTGTTGATCCACAGTATTTGGCAAACCAACCTATGACACCTGGCCAAGTGCAACTGATTATTTCTCGCTATCACTATCGCTGTCGCTATCACTATCGTTGACTTGCTTCCATTTCCTGTCTTTGGCCTTGATGTCGGCATTTTCCCGGACACAGCCGCCTGGATAATTTTGAGCGCCGAGTGCAAACCGAATATCGACCATTCTAGGCATTGTTGCTGCTCCGTTTGGCATTGGCAAAAGTTCATTTGACTCGCCTTTGAACTTGAATCGCCCTATGGAGTGCGTGTAGTAGTTGCTGACGTGAAGTGAGTGACTCGCGCCGCCGGAGATGGAGATGATGTCGCCGAGAACCAACGGGAACGGAAGTTCGACCTCTATCTCCTTATTCTTACGAATCTCCGTCACAGGAATTACAGGTACGGTCGTTGTCGTATTGGTTGTCGTGTCCACGATTAATTTTTGATGATTCGGAAAATTAACGGTGAACGCGCCGACAATTTCCTTCCTGCTGTATTTAACGCGCAAGGTCGTGGCTTGTGATGATATGAGCACACTTTCAAATTCAACCGGTACGTGCTTTTCCTTGAACTCGAACTTGGCGCCTTTCCAGTCAAACTCTAGCTTTTCAATGCCCCCTGTCGGTGCAAACAGTTTCCAGTGGTCGCCGTCCTTGCCCTTTTTCTCGAAGGCAATGTCTGTTGTGGTATTTGTGAACCCATCCGGTGAGTAACCCGACCCAGCGAGAAACGAAAGATCACTGGATGCCAGCAAGTCCATATAGTTGACCCCGATGGGCAAGCCTATCTCACCGTTTGCCTTGAACTCGTCCACGGTACAGTTGCCGTGCATGCTGCCGTCCTCTTCGATGCAAAACTCGACCTCAAACTTTTCACAATCCACCAGAGACAGACTGGCAGGGTCTATCACGACTTCCAAAGTCTTGGACGAAGAATCGCCCAGGGTGTCGGTGACTGTCAGCGTCACCTGATATCGGCCAAACTCAAGATCAGTTTGAATATCCGCGCATTCAACTCCGCCTGTGCAAACCGGCTGAGAGTCTACGGACCAGTTAAAGGAGAGGTCACCGATGTCGTCTTCGTAATCGCTGGAGCTTGAGCCCGTCAGGCTGACGCGCGCAACATCACCAATGTTGGTCAGCTGGCCGACGTCCGCCTTGGCATCTGGGGGCATATTGACGCAGCTGACGGTGCAGATTGCTTCGGCAATTCCCTGTTCATCGATCCCATCATCCACGGTCAGAGTAACGAGGGTATCCGTATTGACCGGATAGACAGGTCCCGGTGAGTACGTTAAGGAAATAGTGTCATCGTCGGGATCATAGGACCCATTGTCGATCAACACCGGTACTTTGCAGTCGACTCCCGATACAGTTTTATCCTCACACACCGCCACGGGTG
Source organism: Woeseia sp. (assembly GCA_013003155.1). Classification (GTDB taxonomy): domain Bacteria; phylum Pseudomonadota; class Gammaproteobacteria; order Steroidobacterales; family Woeseiaceae; genus Woeseia. Next base: position 12,037 of record JABDKF010000007.1, read on the forward strand.
TTTGGTTAACAACATCAATCTGCATGGACTTTGAGGAGGATCCGCCGTCCTTGTCCGTTACCTTAAACGTCACCGTGTAGCTACCCAGCTCAGGAAACGACCTTTGTGTGCTGATAGATGAACCATAAATCGCTGTCCCCGTTTGGTCGGGCGCGCCCCCGTCCAATTTCCAACTGTATGTATACGGCTGGTCTGCAGTAAGGGCGGGGTCCACCCAGAAACCAAATATGTTGACAATCTCCCCGCGCGCAACCGACTTATTCTCTGTGAGAATGATGGACGGAACTACATTGTTTATTTCGGCGCGAAAGTTATACTGCACATCGCCATGTTTATAAGCGCTCAGTGTCAATCCGGGCGCGGCATCCGCTATATCGCCATCTGGAAAGCGGCACTTGAAGGATCCTTGTCCGTTCGCATTGGGCCCTGATGAGGTAACCAACGAGCCAAGGCCACAGCTTGGTGAAACAGTGAAGGAATTGCCTTCGGGATCGCTCGCGGTGTAGTTGTAAATGCCATAACTACCCTCATCAAAAACGAGGGAGGGCAGCACCGTATAAGCACTCGGTGGCTGATTGATATGAACAATTACGGAAAAGGTTTTCGTTGTTTTTTGATTACGAGAATCCGTCGCGGTGCAGGACACCGTGGTGCTCCCTTCCGGGAAAACGCTTCCGGAACTGTGTGAGCAAGCAACCGACGGTTGGCCTTGTGGATCCGTCGCGGATACATTGAACGTTACAACCGCATTTTCGCCGGGGTAAATTTCTCGGCTTATATTTGCAGGTACGGTCAGACTGGGCGGACTGTCCACCACATTGACCCTAAACATCGCGACACTAGATTTATTACCTGCATGGTCAATCGCGGAGCATCCGGCATCATTCAATCCTAATGCAAGTGACGGGCCACAGTTAAGCTTGGGGTCTGGATCCTTATCATCACTTACGGTAAGTCTACCAAGGGCTATCATTGTCTCGACATTCAACTTTGTTTGACCGCCTTCAAAACAGGGGTTGTCTTGTGCGCCGCACGCTTGCTGCGAATAGGGGAAGCGATTATCAACACTGACGCGCGGTGGCTTATCATCGATGCGAAAAATTTTCGATTCGGTATCCGTAGTGACATTACCCACCCTATCTGCAAAACGACTTGAGCCTCCACATGTAAATGTATGGGTTCCGTCGAGGTTGTTTGTTACGTCAGCAGAAAAAAGAGCTAAACCATGCTGATCTTGATTGTTCAAACCTACTCCTTCGTCACGCAGCACACACACGTTAGAATGGTTAATCCAATTCGAACCATTGTAGCCATCACTCATAGAATGAAGGACAGGGCCCTCACTATCAACGCGAACCGTGTGCGTTTCGCGACGATTCTGGCCACTCACGTTGCAAACTGCGCTGAGTTCCATCGTTGGATTAGTCAAACCATTTGCCTGCAGTCCAACTTCATGGGTCTGGCAACCTTTGTCGTAGAATTTTTTAAAATCACCGTCCGGGTCCGGAGAAAGATCAATTGAGCTACATTCATCCTGTGAGTAGCGCTCAGCTTCTTCTAAAAGCTTACTTTGCCGTCCATTGACCGATTTGCGAACGACAAGGCCGACTGGGCGCTCGACCTTATCGGCACAAATGGCTTCAAAGTAGCAGTCTTCGGCAATCCAGGTGATGCCGTCATTCGCCTCAACTATTTTTGAGCAGAGCTGACCATTGATTCTGTCAACAAACTGTGTTCGCATAATCATGTAATTCCGATTCCAATACGGTGCCTCCATGGCTCTGCCGCCATCGTAGGAGTTCCGAAGGTGCTCGGGGAAATCGACGCCGATTAAGTTCAGGTTCCTATAGGCAAAGTGCTGATTGGTGCGATACCATTCGTAGGCATTGTGTAGCGTGTCACTACCAACCACATGAGCGAGATAAAAAAGAGATTCAAGATTTCCGTTCCCGTAAGTGGCTTGGGTTTGGATCGCGTTAAAGGAATCGATACGAAAAGCATTGTTTCGGACAAGGCTTTCGCGCATCGCGGTCTTGATTGGGCCCGCGAAACTTGACTCGTTGGACACGCCGTCAATTATGTGGCTCCTCCAGTTATACTTTGCAATGTCTACGCCAGTTTGAGCCTTGTAGCTCGCAAAGGCGTCGTCGCACTGCGCATATTGAACCTTCCAGATTAGGTTGCGCCCCGGATATCGCTCCCAAACTTCTCGCAGCGTCAGCGATGCGTCTGTTGGTTGGTACGTTGGAATGCTATCTTCGTCCGGATCGCCGGATTCCTCGCAAACTACGCCTACACCGCGGAATCCTCGATAGTCGTTGACCTTGTTGTAAATTTCTCTCTGGCCTTGGTTGTAGCGGGTCGGACAATTGTCGTTTATATCCAGAATACTGTCGCCGTCTGAATCGCTAGGGGGGCTATTGAAATCATCATCGACATCACATAGTCTGCCGACCCCGTCGCGATCTTCATCAAATTGATCCGGGTTGTAAACGTCTGGACAATTGTCGCGTACTCTGAGCGCCGGATCGTTCGCCGGTTCTAGCGGAATCAGTCGGTCTTTGAAGGTCTCGTAAAAGCCAATACAAAACTCGTCGTCGTGATTCGCCTCTGGGCAATTCGGTGATTTACTGTCCACGTTTCCGTCACCGTTACAGCCCCAGTCCCAGGTTTCGGCTATAACGATCTCTTTACTGCTGTCGGGTCTTTGCAACCAGCCTTTAAGATGGCTACGCATTCGCTCCATTCCCACGATGGCCGGATCACCGATTGCGGGCCCATGAACGCCAACATACTGCTTGTAATCGGCAAAATATTGAAAGCGCAGGTCAAACGCGCGGATTCCATAATCGAGCTGTTCCCGTAGGGTCATTGCCTGCGTTCGTGCACCGAATCCAAAATTCGCAGGGTCCCAGGTCAAGGTATCATGGGTTCTTGGCCAGAGTATCTGCGAGAGCGGTCGATTGCCGATATAGTGGTCGTTTTTCCACATCCAGCTGTAGTACGGTTCCCAGTCATCGTCTGGATGCGCGCTCGTACTCGATACAGTTAGGATCGATAACATATTTGCCAGTACGATAGCGCGCAGAACGTCCCATCTAAAATTTGCTACAGTCCGCCCGCCCCTTTTTTTCCCGAAATGAAATGAGCTTTGAATTACATTACGGATATTGCGAAGCCTTGTCTTCATTCTGCCTCGCGCGCAACTACGTAACGAAAACTTTTGCACTCTCAGAGAATAGACGTTTTGAATTGAGAAGGAACGGAGTGCCGACAAAATGGTACGGGTGGGTTGTTCTTTGTGGCTCATGATCACTTTCCGAATCAGTTGAGGATGAGTTCACGCATGACCGCCGCCAATAGAAAGCACAACAATCCCTTTTGGTTATCCTCCTGACGCGAACGAATTGAAATAGGGTGAATACCCTAGTTGCAATCCGTTTGGACAGTTTTAAGAAACCCATCAAAAAAGTTTTGCAAAACTCTACCGATTGATCAGAAAATTACCGCGAGGTTTTTGCACAGCACGACCCATGAGTAACTCGCTGTCGGCATGGTCGGTTGATCCGGGGTGATTGGAGGGAATAAGTTGGCAGGTTGTTCCCTGGCAGAAATATCGATCGCTTGAC
>JABDKF010000069.1 GCA_013003155.1 Woeseia sp.
ATGCGGGATGGTGAGATCGTACAGATCGGCACGCCGATCGAATTGTTCGAGCGCCCCCAGCACACCTTTGTCGGCCATTTCATTGGTTCGCCCGGCATGAACATCCTGCCAGCATCCGTGACCGACGAACACGTCACGTTTGAAAGTCAAGCTGTCGCAGTCGAAGGGCCGATAACAGCCGGAAGTGGGCGAACAGAAATTGGCGTGCGCCCGGAGTTCGTCTCGTTGTCAACGACGGGTGTTCCGGCGCGCGTGCGAAAAGTCTCCGACGTGGGGCGACATGCCGTGGTCGAAGCGATGGTCGGCAACACCGTGGTGAAAGCAGTGGTCGATGAGACGAACGTCGAACAGGGCGCGGAAATCCACCTCGCCTTTCGAGCTGACCAGACCCGGGTCTACCGGGACGGATGGATCGCCACGGAGGCAGCAAAATGAAAACAGAAAATCAGCGCGCTTGGTTCTTCGTTCTACCGGTGCTGCTGCTGGTTGCGTTCAATGCGCTGGTGCCGATCATGACCGTGGTCAATTATTCGGTACAGGAGACCTTCGGAAACAACATCTTCTTCTGGCAGGGGCTCGATTGGTTCGAGCAGATCTTGCGATCCGACCGCTTTCATGCCGCCCTTGGGCGCCAATTCCTGTTTACCTTCCTAATCCTTGTCATCGAGGTGCCGCTAGGAATCATCGTGGCCCTGTCGATGCCGCGCAAAGGGCCTTGGGTGCCGGTGTGTCTGGTTACGATGGCGCTGCCGATGCTGATCCCGTGGAACGTCGTCGGCTCAATGTGGAACATCTTCACGCTGCCAAACATCGGTCTTCTGGGCTACTTCATGAATGACGTTCTTGGCGTCAACTATGACATGACTCAACAGCCCGTGTCGGCGTGGGTCACCATTGTCACGATGGATGTGTGGCACTGGACGTCGCTTGTAGTGCTCTTGTCCTATGCAGGTCTGGTTTCGATTCCGGACGCCTACTATCAGGCCGCCAAGATCGACGGCGCCAGCCCGTGGAAAGTGTTTCGCTATATCCAGCTTCCGAAGATGAAGACGGTCCTGACCATCGCCATTCTGCTGCGGTTCATGGACAGCTTTAACATCTATACAGAACCCTTCGTGCTGACCGGCGGGGGCCCAGGCAACTCGACCACGCTTTTGTCGATCGACCTTGTGAAAATTGCGCTTGGGCAATTCGATCTCGGCCCGGCTGCAGCGATGAGCCTGATCTATTTCGCAATTACTCTGCTGGTCTCGTGGTTGTTCTACACACTCATGACAAAGGATGACGAAAAATGAGAAAACGATCTCTCATACCGATCCTTTACATCGCCTTCCTTTTGCTGCCGATTTACTGGCTGGTGGCGATGAGCTTCAAGACGACGGGCGAGATCCTGTCGGGCTTTTCGCTATTCCCACAAACCTTCACGTTGGACAATTACCGCGTCATCTTCACCGATCCGACCTGGTACTGGGGCTACATCAACTCAATCATATATGTCTCGTTGAACACGGTGATCTCGGTCGCGGTTGCCTTGCCCGCCGCCTACGCCTTTTCTCGCTACCGCTTCCTTGGTGACAAGCAGCTCTTTTTCTGGCTTCTGACCAACCGAATGGCTCCGGCCGCGGTCTTTGCGCTGCCTTTCTTCCAGCTTTATTCCTCCATCGGGCTTTTCGACACGCACCTCGCCGTCGCACTTGCGCACTGCCTGTTCAACATCCCTCTCGCCGTATGGATACTTGAAGGCTTCATGGGCGGCGTGCCCAAGGAACTGGACGAAACAGCTTATGTCGATGGCTATTCCTTCCCACGCTTTTTCGTCACGATCTTCCTCCCCTCCATCAAGGCTGGCGTCGGCGTGGCGGCGTTCTTCTGTTTCATGTTCTCATGGGTCGAACTTCTTTTGGCCCAAACCCTGACCGCGGTTGAGGCCAAGCCCATCGCGGCGACGATGACGCGCACGGCGTCCTCGGCGGGATATGAACTGGGGCTTTTGGCCGCTGCGGGCACGCTAACGATCATCCCGGGTGCCATCGTCATCTACTTCGTGCGGAATTACATCGCCAAGGGCTTCGCCCTGGGGAGGGTATGATGCGCCTTGCAATCGGTCTCTTCGCCCTTCTTCAAACCAGCGCCGCTTCCGCGCAAGGTTGGAGCAATGTCGCCAATGAACCCGAAGAGAAGGGCTTTAGATGGACTGATCCTCTCTGGCCCGAATTCTGGATGGCCTGGACCCCTGCAACCTTCGCATTGTTCTGCGGCATCTTTGGTGCCATCGCAGTGATTGGCGTGCTTGAAGGCGTAAAGTTTCGAGATGGGCTTGAACGCAAAGGCGTTCTTGGTCTGACAACTACACTGGGTGACAGACTTTTCATCACGCTTCTGGGAACCGCATATATATTTCTCGCTTGGCTTGGCCTGATGGGCCAACCGCTTTGGTGGCCGTTGGCCCTTTCAATTGTGTGGGGCATCTTTTGTTTCAGGAAAGTGTGAAACTTTCCTTTCGAAAACAGAACACTTGCGCATTACTCACCTTCGTTAACTGGTGAGCGATTACCGTGAATGAGATCGTAATGAAGAGAAAGAAAAGCGAACTGCTTACCGAGGTCGAACTGGAGTTCATGAATGAGCTTTGGGCTTTGGAAGAGGGGACGGTGCGTGACGTGCTGCAACGGCTGCCCGAGAACCGCAAACTGGCGTATACGTCAGGCGCGACAATCTTGCGCATTCTGGAACAGAAGTCATTCGTTACCAGCCGCAAATCCGGCAAGAGCCATATTTACAAGCCCACTCTGGCCAAAGACGCCTATCAGTATCGCTCGCTCAAAGACCTGTCGGCCAAGTTGTTCGACGACGCGCCCGCCTCGCTTGTGGCCACGTTGATGAACGATGAGGACTTGACAGACGAAGCATTGGGGCAAATCCGGGAACTGGTGGATCGGAGGCTGAAAAATGATGGCGGGTGACGCACTTCTCGACGCATTCATTGACGCCAATATCTTGGTGTGTGTGGCCTATGCCCTTTGGTGCGTGACTCGGCTGCTTCCCGGTCGTCTGGGGTTGAAGTCCGCCTATGGCACTCAACTGCGACTGCTCAACAGTGTCTTTCTCGCAGTCGTCTTCGCACCGTTCATCGCGCTTGCGTATTCAACGCTATACCGGGCCGGAATGGTCGACCAAACGAACCTGAACTTGTCGGATATGGTCATTGCGCACTATCTGAACGGTGGTTTCAGCATGAAGGCCAGCGAGTTCGAGGGCCTGATCCTGATGCGCGAACACTTCACGCAGAATGTCTTGAGCGGTGTCGGCTGGATTGCTTTGGCGGCTATCAGCCTTTTCGTGATCGGCGTGGTGACAGGGCTGATGCGCCTGATCTGTTCCATGTTGTGCCTTTACCGAATTGTTGCGGGAAGCTATGCGTGGCGCTCTTTCGGTCGGCTGCGTATCCGTCTGTCTGACAGGACATTGATTCCCTTCTCAACTCGAGGCTGGCGCAACTACTACGTCGTTCTGCCGTCACATATGCTTGGGCAGCCCGACGAGTTAAAGGTTTCGCTGGCGCATGAGTTTCAGCATATCCGCCAAGGCGATCTGGAATGGGAAATCCTGCTTGAGGCCCTGAAACCGCTCTTCCTCCTCAACCCTGCGTATCACGCGTGGAAGCGACAAGTTGAAAGCCTGCGCGAGCTAAACTGCGACAGCCATGTTTTGATGCGCGGCCGGATTGAAGTGCGCACCTATTGCGACACGTTGTTGTCGGTCTGTCAGCAAGCGCTGCGTCGCGACCGCGCCTTTGTGATTGCCGTGCCAAAGGTCACACTTGTCACCGCCGACCGAGCGACAATCGGATTTGGCAAACAAAGCTTTCTTGAGCGGCGTATCCTGTCGCTTATAAATTCGCGTCGGCAAGCGCGCCCAAGGCTTGTATACATGGCAATAGTTTTCCCGATGATATTCGCCATTTTCGCGACAGCTGTCTCAATTCAACGCCCCGGAGACTGGAGTCACGATCGCATCATGCTTTCGACCGTCGTCAATCTCGAAAGGATGGACGAAATAAACCGGCTTTCGACATTCGGGCGCATTCGCAACTGAAGTCGCAGAGTCACTTCCGCAACAGTGCAAGGCGTTCAGCATTGGCTGTGTCCCTGAAAGGATACGGCCAAGTTCTCAAACAAATGCGCAAAGCACGATTGCACGAAACAGACTGCTCGCGCGACCGCAGAAGGTCCGCAACGATCTAGGTTCGCGCAATATCCTGAAACGCAACGAAAGTCCGCTTCATGGCGCGCAACAGTCTTTCGTGCA
>JABDKF010000087.1 GCA_013003155.1 Woeseia sp.
TGATATTTCCGGCACCATTTCGGCGTATTATGGTCTGTAGAGGTAGTGGGCGACTTACGCCGGTGAGCTTGCGAGCTGGCCTCGGCCGATTCACAGAAAAATTCGTGTCAGGGCAGCCCGCGCACTGTGCGTGCACCCTGCCGGTTTCTTGTCGTATTACTTAACTCAGGGGTTGCACAGATGACGGTGGTCCGGACTGAACGTAATTACCCAAGTCGTCACCTGACGTTTGCTGCATTAGCACTCGCCACGTTGCTCGCCGGCTGTGCCGTGTCCGTTGGGAGCAGCGGTTCGGGCTCTAGCGGCGGCTCGGCGGGTGGTGGTTCATCGGGCGGCGGTATGCCCGGCGGCATGCCAGGTGGTTCGTCCGGCGGTTCATCGGGCGGTTCGTCCGGTGGCAGTATGCCCGGCGGCGCATCAGGCGGTGCATCAGGCGGGGCATCGGGCGGTTCGTCAGGTGGCAGTATGCCTGGCGGTGCGTCGGGCGGTGCCTCAGGCGGTGCGTCCGGTGGTTCGTCAGGCGGTGCGTCGGGCGGCGGCATGTCAGGTGGCGGTATGTCCGGGGGTTCATCGGGCGGTATGGCCGGCGGTGGCGCCGGCGGCGGTATCAAGGGTCTTGGCGGCAGTATGCCGGGCGGCACGTCGGGCGCCGGTGGAGCAGGCGGCGTTGCCGGCAGCGACGGGACCGGCGGCGCGCCTTGCGGTGCAAATGACTTGCCCGGTGGCGTCGGCGGCATGGAGCAATCCACTGATTGCAATGGCAGCGGCACTGTCGGCCAATACCCGGGCGAGACCGATGCCGAGCGCCAGGCGCGACTCGAAGGCGAGCTGGAAAAATCCGTGGGTGGTTTCGACGAGGTGCTCGCCGAGGAGCAGCGTGAAATATCGACTGTTGGTCGCGACACAGAAGGCTTCGGCGGTGGCGGTGGCGGCGGCCGCGGCGGTGTTGGACTGGGCCGGCAAGAAGGTATGCGCGGCACGGGTGACAACGGCGCAGGCTCACCCGGTCAGGGCAACGGCGGGGCTGGCGGAGCTACGCCGTCCGTTGCTGGCATGAGCGATGATGAGATCAAGTCGCGCACGCCAAGCGACATTCCGGAACTCGTCAGCGAAGATATTGTTGCAAAGCAGCTTCGTGAAGCCGCGTTAGCCGAAGAAGATCCGGAATTGAGAGAGCGGCTCTGGGAGGAGTACCGCCGATATAACAAGCTGTAGTGTTTTGGACTCAACAGACGGAATCCTTGAACAAACTATGACAGTCAGAAACTCAAATATTTTCTTTATGGCGTTGCTGCTGATTGGTCTCGTACTGATGAGCGGTTGCACTGTGAGCGAAATCGTCGAGGCAGAGCATACCGAGCTTGCGGTTGCAAAAAGCGAGATTGAGGAAAACCTGCTGCTCGACGTCGGCATCATTAATTTTGACCCCGGGATTTCAGAAAAGAACAACGCGGAGAAGACGGGAGTATTCGAAGAAATTCGGCAAGCTGAAGCGCGTTACTTGCCCTACCATATTAAAACCACACTGCAGGGCACCGGGTTTTGGGGTGCCGTTCGAGTGATACCGTCAAGGTACGTGTTTACCGATGTCACCCTGACCGGTGAAATTGAAAAATCCGACGGCGAATACGTCGAGCTCAAGGTTGTGGCGGAAGACGCCACTGGCAGGCAGTGGTTCGAGAATCGCTACGAGATGCAAACCGGCTTGCGTTCCTATGATTCAAGCCGCGACCGCACGCAGGACCCTTATCAGAAAGTCTTCAACGATATTGCCAACGATTTGCGACAGTATGTTGCAACCCTGTCGCCGGGCGATATTAAGCGCATACGGGAGGTATCGGAGATGCGCTTTTTTGCGGATATGGCCCCTGCTGTTTTCAGTGACTATGTCGCAACCGATGACGACAATATGACTTCGTTGGTGCGCCTGCCGGCGGAAAACGATCCCATGGTCGATCGTCTGCGACAGATCCGCGAGCGTGATCGACTCGTGATCGACACACTGAATGAGCATTACGCGAATTTCTACTACGGCGTCGCGTTGCCCTACGAGGGCTGGCGCAAAAAAGCCCGCGAGAATTCGGTCAATATTCGTCAGGTGAAACGCTCGGCAACGATGCGCGCGCTGCTCGGTGTCGTGGTCGTTGCGGGTTCATTGAAAATGGATACCGATAGTTCCAGCCGTTCGCGCAGAAACGCCAAGCGCGTGACGCAGTCAGTGGGTATCGACCGCGGTATTCAAACCATCATTAGTGCCTGGCGCCTGCGGCAATCAGCGGACATGTACCGCGAGGACATTCGCGAATTGTCAGAATCCTTCATCGCAGAGGCCGCTCCACTGACAGTGCAAGTGCAAGGTCAGACGCGCCGCCTGACCGGAACCGCCGAGGCTCAATACGAGGGCTGGCGCAAATTGCTCAAAGACATCTACGAGCTAGAAACCGGTGTTCCAAGCGATGTTGATGTCGGTGTGCCGGCACGCTCTGCCATCAGCAGCGAGTGAGTATCATTCGGTAGATGCGTCAGCTGACTGAAGGCGCGCGGCTTGCCGCCAGGTATTCCCTGCAACGGCCTCTTGGCAGCGGCGGCACGGCCGTGCTGTGGTTAGCCTATGACGCGCGCAGCGAATCGCCTGTGGCGCTTAAATTCCTGGCCGACGATTGGGTTAACACGCCGCAGCGGCGCGAAGAGTTTCATCGGGAGTGGCAAATCGCGAGCCGCTTGATGCACGCGCACATTGCGCGTGTCTTCGAGTATCACGATGAGGCGGACGGCCCTTTCTACGCGCAGCAGTATCTTGATGGGCCATCGATCGCGGAGCTCGCGGGCCAGCCGCTCGAACTCCTGTTGCGGCCGATCGGCTTCCTGGCCGATGCGCTGCGTTACGCGCACGGCAAGCAGATCGTTCATGGCGACATTACCGCCGCCAACCTTCGATGCGACCAACGCGGCGCGCCTTACCTTGTTGATTTTGGTTGTGCGCGAGCAATCGGTGCGCATGCAGATGGTGCCGGTACGCCCGTCGCGCGCAGCCCGCAACTGCGCGCCGGTGAGGCAGTCACGGCGGCGGACGACATCTACGCAATGGGCGTTGTGCTGCACGAATTGCTGTTCAACCGACCACCCAATGACAAGGACATGCCCGCTGTAACGAGCAGCGGAGAGCGTTTACCCGGCGCGATCAGCGAATTACTGCAGACGATGCTCGCGAGCGACACAAGTGTACGCCCTTCAGCCGAACAACTTGCCGAAGCTCTGCAGGCTGCAGGGTTTGCGCCGGGCGCCGCTGTCTTTCCCGAAAAAAGGCGCGGCCCGGTCGACACTACGGAGATTACTGTTCGGCCGGTTAAACCCTCACGAGCGACCGTCGCAAACAATGGTCCAGTCGTATCCCTGGCGCGGCGCGGTATACCGTCCACCTACGTCGTTGCGGGATTGGCAGTCATGCTGGCTGCACTGCTGGGGGTGTTGTTCCTGCTCCCCGGCACGGTGGAAACAAATCGCGGCGCCAATGAAACCACGGGCAACCTGACCAGTGAAAAATCCGGCGCCGACACTGTCGACGAAATGTTGCCGGACCCCGCGGCACTTGGCGGTGAGCTTGCACCACTCGATCAGAATCGGTCAGACAGCGCACCAGCGTCAGCGAAGCAACAGAAAGACGCAACGGACGAGGCGCTGGGCGACTTGCTATCCCGCCTGGAACGGTTACGCGGACGCGGCATCGAGCGATGGGGTGGCGCCGAATACCAGCGCGTAATGGCAGTATATGCCGCCGGCGACAAGGCTTATGTCGACAGGGACTACGCGGTCGCCCGTGAAAAATACCTCGAAGCGTTGGCAAAGCTCGAACCATTCTTTGATCAAATTTCAACGACCTTCGACAAGGCGATGGCGGATGCGAAAGCAGCCTTCCGCGCTGAGGACTACCGCGAGGCGATTCGCCTGTACGATCTGGCCGTCGCAATTACCCCGGGTCACCCGGAAGCGACGCGTGGTCTTGAGCGGGCCAGGAGCCTCGAGTCTGTATTGTCGCTGACGGAGCGGGGCCGGCTGTTCGAAAACAACCTCGAATACGCGGCTGCAAGAGAGGCCTATGAACGTGCGCTGGAACTGGATGCCTTGTGGCAGCCTGCCGTTGACGGCCTGGCACGCGTTCGCGCTGCACTTGAGCAAAGAGGTTTCGAGCAGCGCATGACGGAAGGCTTTGCGGCCTTGGCCAGCGGCAACTTCGATGTAGCGAGAGCTGCATTTGAAACGGCGCGCTCCATGCGCCCTAGTTCCTCCCAGCCGAAAGACGGCTTGCTGCAGCTCGATCAGGCGCTGCGACTCGATCGTATCCAGGCACTAAAGTCGGCGGCGCAGCGGCAGGAAGAAGATGAACAATGGGAGCTGGCCGTAGAATCTTACGGCGATGCGCTGTCGGTTGACCCTGATCTGGAGTTCGCGCAGCGGGGTTTGCAGCGTGCAACCTATCGCGCCGGCTTGCATAGCAAGATGCAGGCATATATCGATGAGCCGGATTCACTGAGCGCACCACAAAGAATGCAGGCAGCAACCAATTTGTTGCTGGAGCTCTCTCGCGTTTCACCTTCCGGGCCGCGTCTCGAAGACCAGAAGGAAACGCTCGCACGGTTGCTGAAACGGGCCGCGACGCCACTCAGCGTTCAGTTCCGGTCGGATAACATGACTGACGTGTCGATCTACCGGGTGGGCCCCCTTGGGACTTTCGGCGAACGCGAGATTGACTTGCGGCCTGGCAGGTATGTGGCAGTGGGCAGCAGGCCCGGCTATCGTGACGTGCGGCTGGAATTTCGGGTTGCGCCGGAAATCGAAATGCAGCCAGTAGTCGTGCGATGCGAGGAGGCCATTTGAACTTCAAGTCCGTCATTATTCTCGATGCAAATGGTGAGCGGCGGCTGAATGCGGATGCTTTGCCACTCAGGATTGGCACCGCGCCGGATTGCGAGCTGCGACTGCCGGGGCCGGGTAGCAACGTCGCGGTGGTTCTTGACCAGCTAGATGGCGCGCCGTTCGTGCAGCCGTCGACGCTGGCGAGCGGCATGCAACTAAACGGTGAAACGGTCACCGTGTCGCGCCGCCTGCAGGACGGGGACTTGCTCGAATTTTACGGTACCCGTATCGCTGTCGCCGAGCGCGGTAGTGCACTTGAACTTGCCGTATCGCTCGAGAGCAGCGCTTATGTCACCCGCCCGCCACAAGACGATAGCGCAGACGCGGTCAAACCCGCAGAAACGATTGCACCGTCCGCATTCCAGCGCGCCGCCGAAGTTCGCGCCGCCGAGGTGCCGCAAAAATCGCACGTCTGGCAAGGTGCGATCGCATTCGCCGTGCTGGCCCTGGTCGCGATCTCTTATCTCTTGTTTACGTCGCGCTCAATTCAGTTTGATGTGCGGCCCGGCCCCGCTGATTCACTAAGTATTAACGGCGGCTGGTTCCAGCTGCCGCTCGCGGACCGCGTGTTATTGAGAGAGGGCAGCTATACCGTTAGCGTCAGCAAAGACGGCTACTACGATGTTGATCAAAGTTTCCTCGTCACTGATGCACCGAGCGGCACTGTAGAAATTGAGCTGCGCAAGTTGCCGGGCGAACTGACCGTCATGACTCCCGCAGTTTCTGACGCGATCGTTACGGTGGACGGAACGTTGGTAGGACCTGCACCGTTTGGGCCGCTTGAATTACAGCCCGGTACGCACAGTATCAGCGTACGGGCCGAAAATTACCTGCCGTATGATGCGCAGCTTGACGTTCCGGGACTCGGTCTTTCCCAGGAGCTGCAGGTGCAGCTGGTTCCGCGCTGGGCCGACGTAACTTTGTCGACCGAGCCTGCGGGCGCGGCAATTTACAGCGGAGAGGAAAAACTGGGCGAAACGCCGGCAACCTTGCAACTCAATGAGGGCCGGCACGAATTAATGCTCGTACGAGAGGGATTCAGGGCGTGGGACGGCGTTGTCAATGCGATTGCCAACGAGGCACAGGAACTGCCGCTTATAAAGCTCGAACCGGCCAATGCCCAGCTGCTTGTCAATTCCATTCCGCTCGGCGCCAATGTCACGGTGAACGGTCGTTACCGGGGACAGTCCCCGGTTCGTTTGGCTCTATCGCCCGATATCGATTACCAGGTTGGCCTGTCGAAAGCCGGCTACGGCTCGACGGAACGTCGTGTGCGCCTGACCGCGGCGGCTTCGGAGACAATTACCGTGGACCTGACGGCGCGAGTCGGCGAGGTGTCGATTAACGTGCTGCCCGAAGACGCTGTCGTGTACGTGAACGACCGGCCGCGCGGCAGTGGTTCGCTCACGCTGAAGCTGCCATCTGCGCCGCAGAGGCTTGAAGTGCGCAAGGACGGCTACCAGACATTCAGTCGCAGTGTGACGCCGCGGCCCGGGTTTCCGCAAACCATCCAGGTGCGGTTGCTGTCCGAGGAAGAGGTCAGGCTCAGAAGCATCGCGACCACCGTGAATAATTCTCAAGGCCAGGTGTTGCGTCGCGTTGAGCCGGGTTCTTTCGTGATGGGTGCGTCCCGCAGCCAGCAAGGTCGGCGCGCAAACGAGGTCCTTGTGCCGGTTACGATAACGAAACCCTACTACATCGGCACCAAGGAAGTGTCCAACACCGAGTATCTGCGTTTTCGCAGCAATCACGATTCCGGCGGTGATATTCATCCGTCGCTGGCAGGCAACAATAACCCGGTAGCGAACGTAAGCTGGGACGACGCTGTCGAATATTGCAATTGGCTCAGTTTACAGGAAGGACTGACTCCGGCTTACGAAAAGCGTTTTGAAAAATGGCAGGCGGTTAAACCGACTCCGGATGGCTACCGGCTGCCGACGGAGGCGGAATGGGTGTGGGCAATTCGTTACCAGGCCCAGAAAGATCCGCTCGTATTTCCCTGGGGTCGCCGCCTGCCGCCGCGCCGGGACAGCGGCAACTATGCTGACCAGTCAGCTCGCGACCTTGTGCCAACAGTATTGCCCGGGTTCAACGACGGCTTTGCCTCGACGGCTCCGGTTGGCAGCTTTCCGCCAAACGCGCTTGGAATCTACGACGGAGGCGGCAACGTGGCGGAATGGGTTCAGGACTACTATGCAGTGCCCACTCCGGGTCAAACGACCGCGGCCGAAGATCCGGCAGGCCCGGCGCGCGGTGCGCATCGCGTGATCCGCGGTTCCAGCTGGCGGCATGCCGGTGTCACGGAGCTCAGGCTCAGCTACCGGGAATTTGGCACTGCTCCTCGTGTTGATGTTGGTTTCCGCATAGCGCGCAACGCCCAGTGAAGGAACATGGGATTTTTCCGTGTAACCTTGGGTCCAATAATGTGTGCTTAAACGGCAGGCTGGCGGAAACGATAAAATGAACAAGATTATAGGATTACTCCTGTTTTTCGGATTGATTGCCATCGGCGTGGCACAGGAAGCCGCCGAAGCACCGTCCGCCGCTGAGACCACGACCGCCAGTGATGCAGCACCCGAAAATAACGATGATGCTGAGCCTGAGTTTATCGACGACCCTGAACTCGATGAACAAACCTATGAAGAGGACGAGGATGTTTTTGTGCCCACTGAGGAAATTCCGTCGGACGAACCTATTCCGTTCCCAACCAATATCTAATGTCGCACGGCCTGTCGCCGCAAACGGGAAAAGCACTGCATGAAGAACAAAAGCATACCGGTGGAATTTGTCTACCAGCTCTTCGCTCTGATTATTTCGATCATACTGGTGCACGCATTTTACGTATCTGTCGTAAGACCGAATGCCGCAGAAGTAATTT
>JABDKF010000089.1 GCA_013003155.1 Woeseia sp.
CTCGCTGGCAAAAATTGTCGCGGGTTAACCGGCTTGCCATTGCGCCTGATCTCAAAATGCAGTCGCGGCTTCTGTCCCGGCCCCTCACCCATGGTCGCGATTCGCTGACCTTGTCTGATCGACTGGCCCTCCTTGACGAGGAGCGACGCGTTGTGCCCGTAGGCACTCAGGTAGGTGTCGTTGTGTTTGATAATAATAAGCCTGCCGTAGCCTATTAGTCCACTGCCGGCATAAACCACTTGTCCTGCCGCGGCCGCCAGTATGGACTGATCTGTCCTGCCGGCAATTAATACGCCCGTGCCGGAGCCCGGACGCTGGCCAAATTCGACGGCGATCCCGCCCGAGGTCGGCCATGCCCATGCGGGCGGCGGACTGGCCGGGATCGGCGGTAGCGGATTTTTTTTCGCTGGCGAGGTGCCGGCCGCGGCGCCACGTCTTGCCCCGCTACTGCCGGATGGCGGGGTTAGCCTGATACGTTGACCGGGGTAAATGAGCGACCCGTCGCCGAGATTATTCCAGCGCGCCAGGTTGCGATGATCCTGGCCGTAACGCCACGCGATCGTAAACAAGGTCTCGCCGCTGCGCACCACGTGCACGTCGCGGGAAAAGCTTACGAACCCGGTCGAGCACGCTGACACTAGCAGCGTCAATAACAGTGCCGCGAGCAGGTGGCGGTGGCGGAATGGTGATCTGAAGCGAATCGTCATCGAGATACGTTGACGCGGTTAGCGAAATTTAATGTTGCGCAAGCCAGACGCCGAGCACAACGACGAGGGCAACCACTGCCCAGCCAATACGCTCGACGTATTTCGGCAACAGTTCCGCCATGCGCGGACCCCCCAACTTGATAAAACCCGCCACCATGAAAAATCGCGCACCGCGCCCGACGAAAGATGCCAGTATAAAACCCGGCAGATTCAGTGTCGCGACACCTGCCGCGATCGTGAAAATCTTGTACGGGATTGGCGAAAACCCGGCGAGGAAAACGGCCCAGACACCCCACTCGTCAAACCAGGCGCGACCGGTTTCATAGGCACTCCAGTAATGACTTGTACGCAGCCAGGGTTCGACCATGTCGAACAGGAAGTAACCTATGCCGTAGCCAAAAATGCCGCCTAGTAAAGATGCAATCGTCGTGATGGCGGCCAGTCGCCATGCTCGATCCAGCCGCGCGAGGCACATTGGCGCCAACATAACGTCGGGCGGAATGGGGAAGAACGAGGACTCGGCAAAACTCAGCGCAGCCAGAATACGTTCCGCACGCGGATGCGCTGACCAGAGCATGACCTTGTCATACAACGGCCCGAATAGTTTCATCGCCCGACTAGCCCTGCACCAACGGGACAAAACTTACCGCGCCGAGCGAGCGTTGCTCGAAGCCGTCGGGTCCCCGTGTCACGAGCGATAATTCCTGGCGACCCGTCGGCCCCACGGGCAAGATCAGGCAGCCCGATTCACCCAGCTGTTCGAGCAGCTTGACCGGCACGCTCGGCGCGGCCGCGGCGACCAGAATGGCGTCATAAGGCGCGTACTTTGGCCACCCCTGCCAGCCGTCTCCCAGGCGAAAACGGACGTTGTAGATATCAAGGTCCCGTAACCGTTGCCGGGTTTTGCGTAACAGTTCGGGGATACGTTCGACCGTGTAGATTTCCTTGACGTGCGGCGCCAGTATCGCCGACTGATAGCCACAGCCCGTGCCGATCTCCAGCACCCTGCGGTCGTTCCCCAAGTGTGCGAGTACCGCTTCGGTCATTTTTGCCACGATGTATGGCTGGCTTATCGTCTGACCATGGCCAATCGGCAAGGCCGTATCCTCGTAAGCGCGGCTCGCCAGCGCCTCGTCAACAAACAGATGCCGCGGCACATTGCGAATTTGCGCCAACACGTCCTGAGAGCGAATTCCCTGCTCTTCAAGGCGGCGCACCAGACGCTCGCGGGTGCGCGCCGACGTCATGCCGATGCCGCGGATGCCGTAATCGGGTGAAGTCATCCTTCCAGCCATTCGGTGAGCGGCCCGACCGCCTCGTGCCGGGTCAAATCCACCTTGAGCGGCGTTACGGCAACCGCGCCGCGCTCGATCGCCTCAAAGTCCGTCCCGGGACCGGCGTCCTGACCCGGCCCTGCCGGACCGATCCAGTAGATAGTTCGATCATGCGGGTCCTTGTCGCGAATCAGCGGCTCCGAACGGTGTCGAAAGCCCAGCCGGGTCGCTTGAACGCCCTGCAGCTCCGCGTAGGGCCTGTCCGGCACGTTGACGTTCAGAATGACATCCGGCTCCAGCGTTCGATGCTGCAGTTTCTGCACCAGGTCACACGCCACGCGCGCCGCCGTCTCGAAGTGAGTCGCACGCCGTCCAACCAGCGACACAGCGATCGCTGGAAAACCGAGAAAACGACCTTCCATCGCCGCCGCGACGGTGCCTGAGTAAATCACGTCGTCGCCCAGGTTGGCACCATGATTAACCCCGGAAACGACGATATCCGGCTCGAAATCGAGATAACCGGACAGCGCCAGGTGCACCGAATCGGACGGCGTGCCGTTTACGCAGTACCAATGCTCTTTGACTCTGCGGATTCTGAGGGGCGAATGCAGCGTCAAAGAATTGCTGGCGCCCGAATGGTTCCTGTCAGGCGCGACGACTATCACTTCGGCAATTTCAGCCAAAGCGTCAGCGAGCGCATTGATGCCGGTGGCAAGATAGCCATCGTCGTTACTTACTAGGATTTTCATTAGCTTGAAAAACTTGAATTGTCTGTACGGCGTCGGGGGTTCCGGGTGAGTTACACTAAGCGCCGCTCACTATACTGAATGATACAGGCGCGCCATAGCATTGTGGCCAATTCTGCATGACTGATGAAAATAATGACGATGCCAATCCGGAAGACGACGAAGCGCTGCTATTTCGACGCGCGGTCGAGGGTGCGCGGCCGGTCCGGACGGATCTTGTAGAAATACCCAAGCGCCGCCCGCCACCGCGAGCACGTTTTCGGCGCGAGGACGAGCAAGCCGTACTTAAGGAAAGTCTGGATACCGACATCCACGATCTGGAAGCCTCTGCCGGCGAACGGCTGCGCTTCCGCAGGCCAGAGGTTGGCGAACGTTCGCTCAGAAAACTCGCGCGTGGTCGTTACTCTGTGCAGGCTGAAATCGATTTACACGGTCTTAACTCGGCACAGGCCGAAGCAGAACTGAGCGATTTTATTCAAACCAGCATCCAGCAAGGCTTGCGCTGCGTGCGGGTTATCCACGGCAAGGGGCTGGGCTCCGGACTGGGCGGACCGGTCCTCAAAGTGCGCGTCAACCGCTGGCTGCGTCGCTGGCGCGAGATTCTCGCATTCGTATCGGCGCGTCAGGTCGATGGGGGGAGCGGAGCCGTTTACGTCTTGCTGAGGCGTGACTAAGTACCGGACTGCAGCGAGG
>JABDKF010000115.1 GCA_013003155.1 Woeseia sp.
GGATCGCGCTGAAATGCGCGAATACGTCCGGGCCGCCTTCTTGTGCAATAAAGCCGAATCCCTTGGATTCGTTAAACCATTTAACGGTACCTGTGATGGTCGCCATTCGAGTGTTCCTCGTCATTCAATTAAAGATTGTCCCTTGCGAGACGGTGAAGCTGAATGTGATGCTGTTACTTATGTGGTGCCGGACGAGGTACTCAATGACTTCGAAATGGTACGCATAAATACTAGCCGAACGTTCAAGCTGGGCGGACTATAAATAATCCGTGTTACAAATGCGAGGAATTTGACCCCGTTTCCGAGGAATATTCGGGGCTTATGTTGACCGTTTGGCCACATTTTGGCACCTCCGATGGCGGGCCCAGGGCGGCGATTAGCGGCGGTTTTCCCTGCGTATTACGAGTTTCAGGCCGGACCAGGTGTCGTCCACGGCACAGACTTTGACGTCGACGAGACCAGTGGCAGCGCTGTCGCCCGAATATCGCCCCCGACGACGTCAGAGGCGACTGCCGGGGCTTTTTTCGGCCACGATACCCAGATCACGCCGTCCTGCCGGATCGACGTCATCGCCGCCGGGAGACGGCTCGCGAGTGGCGTGCCATTACAATGTTTTCCGCTTCGTCGACGCCGGGTATCTGTCGAGCAGTTTCGCCGGCCGCACGGGGCGGCGGACGAATTCGCCGCCGCAGTTGGGGCAGATGCCGGCGTGCGTTCCCTCGGCGCAGCTGCAGCAGAACGTGCATTCGAAACTGCAGATCATCGCGTCCGGCGAGTCGGGCGGCAGGTCGCAATCACAGGTTTCGCAATTTGGCCGTAATTCGAGCATGACTGTTTCCTCTCCAGCCAATGATAGACCGACAAACTAAAAACTTTGCTAGATTCGCCGATTCGGGCTGCACGGGCCCGCTGACAACGGGAGAGTGACGTGATCGAAATCGGCATACCGGGGCTCGTCGTCGCATTCCTGCCGACACTGGTCGTGTTGGCGATCATGTACGCCTGGACGGCCGGCGTCGGGACAGGCATTTACGCGACCGTTCGCATGCTGGTGCAGCTGCTGGCCGTCGGTTTCGTCCTCGTCTTTATTTTCGAATCCGTGTCGCCGGTGTTTATCGCTGGCGTCGTGGCCGTCATGCTGTTGGTCGCGAGCAGCATTGCGGTGCGCCCGATTCCGGAAACGAGTTGGCGAAGTTACGGGCTTGCGCTGATCGCAATCACGCTGAGCAGTGTGGCAACGCTCGCGCTCGTGACCCAATCCGTCATTGGCGTCGAACCCTGGTTCAGTCCGCGCTACATCGTGCCGCTAGCGGGCATGATCATCGCGGGCGCGATGAACGCGATCAGCCTCGCCGGTGAGCGGATGCACGTAGAGCTGTCTCGCGGCGAAGTTTACGAGGCGGCGCGTCGCACCGCGTTCAAGGCGTCGATCATCCCGATCACGAATTCGCTGTTCGCCGTCGGCATCGTAGCGTTACCCGGCATGATGACCGGCCAGATCCTGTCCGGCGTGTCACCGCTGGTGGCGGTCAAGTACCAGATCGTCGTGATGAACATGTTGTTCGGCGCGACCGGCGCCGCGTCGGCGTTGTACCTGACGCTTTGCAAGCACTATGAGAAGCAGCGATCCGCAATAGCTTGAACAGGCTTGGCGGCAAGCTAGCGTTGCCACAAGCCGTGGTGAACGCCGCCTTGGATATAGATGGCAAACGTTCCGTGCCCCGGTATCTCGAGCGGCGGATGCGCGACCTCGGCGCCGGCCTTCACTGCAGCGGCGACGGCGGTTTCGATGTCTTCGACCAGCCAGTACGGCCGCACGACCGGCTCCTCTGATTCGTGCATCGGTTCGCGTACGCCGATCATGCCGCCGCCGGGCATCGACGCCGTGCGCGCATTGCCGAGGCTGGCGTCGGGCTTGCCGAAGTCGGCACCGTGTGACGCGGCGTAAGCCGCGCAAACATCATCGACATTCGGAGTTACGATTTCGAGGTAGAAAATTTTCATAGCGTAAGCGACTGGTGGCCGCCAACCTCCTTTTCAAAGTTCGTTATACACCTGCCTCACAAAGTTTCTTCAATATCGTCAGCGCCTTTGCCCACGTATCGGTCATGTACTGCTCGGAATCCTCGGTGATGTCCTGGTCGATGATAAGCAGCGTGCCTTCGGGTGTGGACTGAAACGTGTAGTTTTCGTAGGCAGGCGCCCATGACTGGACGGCCTCGCTCTCGGTGTCCTCGACGCCGTTCGAAATCATGCCTATGTGGCGGATCGAGATGAATTCGTGGAGCCTGTTGTCCGCAATCTCGGCGATCATGCCGTCGCCCGACGGCGCCAGGAATTTGATGCGGCTGCCTTTGCTCCAGGAGCCCTCGTACGTGGAGCCTTCGGTGAACGCCGCAGTCCAGCGCTCGTAGGTCTCGACAGCAAGCATTGTGTCCCAGACCCTGGCGACCGGCGCATCAATGCTCGCGGAAAACCTGAATTTCTTGATGTTGTCCATGGTCTTCTCCCGAATCGAGACCGGATACAGATTGCAATGCCCTGCTAGCCGTCACCATAGAATGCCTCATGAAAACGAAACGCGCCCGCCGGACCTGTCGCCGTGAACAGCTTCAGCATGAAAAACTCGGCGGGTTCGTTGTCGGGGGCGTTCGCCGCAGCGGGCTCGAATCCGAATTGTCGATAAAAATCAGGGTTGCCCATCAGGATGCAGCCCAGCGCGCCACGTTGCTCGATCTCGGCCAAACCGGATTCGATCAGCGCGGAACCGATGCCTCGCCGCTGCCGCTCCGGCAAAACCGAAACCGGACCGAGGCCAAACCAGGGCCCGGAGTTATCAGCTGCGCGAGCGGGAGAAAACGCAATATGACCTATGACGTCCCGATCGAGCGTTGCCACCAGGGACAGCGACAGGGCACCCACCGCTCTGAGGCGGTCGATGACGTCTTGCTCGTCACCGCCGGAATAAGGCATGTCGCGAAACGCGGTTTCGGTGACGACGCGAATTGCGGCGTGGTCGTCGTCGGTTTCTTTTCGGATCTCGATGGGCATACCGTGTCGCCTGCTGTGCATATCGGCTCGAGCAGAAAGAGCGACGGGGCGGGGCAGCGCGCCGACAGACGTTATCGAATCACCCAGCCGGCAACTTTGCCCGGGCACCGCTCGACGCCGTCTCCCCGACAGCTATAGTTATAGACCAACATGCGGCCCGCGTCGGGGTTGCCGAGGTCCCGTGCACCGGTGAATTCGCAACCGGATACACATTCGACGATGGTTTCGCCCGCCGGGGCGTCGATCCTGAGCATAAAATCCGGCTTGGATTGTTGGGCATAGCCGATTGCCCATCCGGTGCCCAGTAGCAATAGGGCCGCGGCAAAGCGTTTCGAAGCTGACATTGTCATGAGCGTCTCCCTCGGTAGGTCATGTTTGGCAGTTTCCGGGGACATCAAGCGGCCTTCAGAGCTTGCAAGGGTGGTCGGCCACATACTCGATCAGGACCCGCAAGTTGCCGTAGCGGTCCTTCTGGGCGTATCGATTTGTATTGCAGCGCACTGTTAGGCTGCAGATTCCACTGAAACATCCCAGCCAGGGAATAGGATTACCGATGGGTGGCAGCGAAGTGCACGCGCCAAGGTCTTTGCTCGTTCTACGCCCAAACTTACTCGTTCATTCTCAATCGCTGAGATGGTCGATTGTGGAATTCCACAAAGCTTTGCGAGATCGTTTTGACTCAATTCCTGCAATTCTCTAAGAATTCGCACAGACTCGCCAATCGAAACATCAACGTGTCGCTTTGCCGGTTTAAAGTCTTTCATTCCTACTTCCTCCGATAATCGTGCGGGGTCAGATCAATGACAAGCACGAAAAATCGATCCTTTTCAATTCGGTAAATCACTCGATACTGATCGCCAAGTCGAGACGAGCGATGGCCTTTCCAATCACCACGAAGCGCTTCGTCATTGAATCCGCGAATAAGACGCAAGCCCGAGGGCCCTGAGATTTGAACAATGTCTTTCCACTTCTCATACCGTTTAAGAATGTCTTTCGGCGTTTTCCGGACACGGCGAACAATGTTTCGGTGCTCGAAGATTT
>JABDKF010000140.1 GCA_013003155.1 Woeseia sp.
GCGCTGCTGCGGTGCCAGCCGAAAGCAACGTTTCGCCGAATTTTCGGCGGGCGGCGTACTCTAAGCCCGTAACTCCCGCACCCCGGCATCACTCGAAATCAGCAATATATCCGCCGGCCGCTGCGCAAATATCCCGACCGTCACGACCCCCGGAATCTGGTTAAGCCGATTCTCCAGCTCCAGCGGGTTCGTGATCTGCAGGTCCTGCACATCGAGAATGTGGTTGCCGTTGTCGGTGACGAATCCTTCGCGCCAGACGGGCTGGCCGCGCAGTTTCAGGAGTCGCTTCGCGACGAATGCCTGCGCCATCGGCAGCACCTCGATCGGCAACGGAAAACTGCCCAGCATGCCGACAAGTTTCGAATCGTCGACGATACAGACGAAGCGCCGTGCCGCGCCGGCGAGGACCTTTTCACGCGTCAGCGCACCGCCACCACCCTTGATCAGGTGCAGCCGCTTCGTCGATTCGTCGGCGCCGTCGATGTAGAGGTCCAGCTCGCCGCCGGCTTCGTTCAGCGTGACAACCTCGAAGCCCTCAGCCTGCAGCAACTCGGTCGACGCGCGCGAACTGGAGACGACGCGTTCGATACGATCGCGCACCTGTGGCAATAATTCGATGAGGCAGTTGACGGTCGAGCCGGTGCCGACACCGAGCACGGTACCGGGTTCGATGAACTCGAGTGACGCCCTGGCGGCGTTTCGTTTCTTCTCCGTAGCATCCATCTGGCAGAGGTCCCAGGCAGTCGACGGGGCCCGAGCTTAGCCGATCGTCACGGTGGCCGCCATGCCGCGAGTCATCTTTTGCGGCGCCGGAAACGAAAAGTGCCCGCATAAGCGGGCACTTTTACTTGCTTGGAAGAAGGCTGAGGTGCGTATGAGCCCCTCTCTTCCCAGCGGTACTACGTTAGCGTTTCTTCCTGCGGGTGGTCTTCCGCTTGGAAGCTTTACGCTTCGTCTTACGCTTGGCTGCCTTTCTCTTGGTCTTGCGCTTCGTCTTGCGCTTGGCTGCCTTTTTCTTGGTCTTGCGCTTCGTCTTGCGTTTCGCCTTCTTCTTGGCTTTACGCTTCGTTTTGCGCTTCGTCTTCTTTTTAGCCTTCTTCTTAGTTTTCTTTTTAGCCTTACGCTTCGTCTTACGCTTCGTCTTGCGCTTCGCCTTCTTCTTGGCTTTACGCTTCGTCTTGCGTTTGGCTTTCTTCTTGGCCTTCTTTTTGGTCTTGCGCTTAGCTGCTTTCTTTTTAGTCTTCTTCTTAGCTTTCTTCTTCACTTTCCGCTTCGTCTTGCGCTTCGTTTTGCGCTTAGCGGTTTTGCGCTTCGTTGCGCGCTTCTTCGCACTTTTCTTCCTCGTTACTTTCCGCTTCTTGGCGGTCTTCCGCTTCGAAGCTTTTTTACGTGACTTCTTTTTGGTAGCCATGGTTTTCTCCGTGTCGGGTACCCGGCGTTGAGTATATACATTAAAAGCAAAAAATCCAGCAAGTTAGCGGCGATGTGACATGCGTCACATTGCGTCGCCGAGCGGTGTGCAAGCCGGTGAAGAAAATTTTAACGACGCGTGCATCATGACGACCGATTGCTGCATCGCGAATTTGTCGGACAACAACAGTGCACTCGACGTCGACTGCGATTACGTGCTGCCGCTGAAAAAAACGTTAGTACGATTCGCTGAATGCGCTGTAAAGCCGTATATCCCAAGGATTTGCCGCAATTTTCTCGACTTTTTGGCAATCGAACACGAGCCCCACGAGCTTTGGGTGTAACCAGTTTCGCTCGTCGCGGAGGAACGAAAACGTTCGGTCGTAGTAGCCGCCGCCCATTCCGATCCGATGAAAGTGTCGGTCAATTGCGACGCCCGGTGTAACGACGACGTCGAGTTTCGCGGGCGCGATTTCCTCGCCGTGCAGCGGTTCCCAGAGGCCGAATTTCGACCGTTGCAGCGGTGTTTTGCGCAATACGCGCAAAAATCGCAGTTGCCGGCCGGGCACGACAACGGGTGCGAAGATTGCTTTGCCAGCGCGCCAGGCGCGATCGAAAACCATGCTGGTATCGACTTCATCACGCATCGCGATGTAACAGGCGATGCGTTGTGACGAAAAAAAATATCGCGAACGCAGAAACCGTCTCTGGATTTCAAGCGACGCGTTGTCACGGTAATCGTCGTCGAGATTGCGGCGTGCCGACAACAGGGATTTGCGAAGGGCGTGCTGCTCGTTCATCGATATCGTTCAGTGCGCGTGAGCGTGAAAGAGCAGGTAGATGAAAAGGAGACGCCTCCCGCCTGTGCCGTCACCGAGCCGTCGCTCTCGAACCAGAGCAACAGGTGGGGTCAGCCGTGGCAGCAACAGGCTTTCCGGAAAACCGGTCCTGCTCAAATGCTGCCGACAGT
>JABDKF010000144.1 GCA_013003155.1 Woeseia sp.
CTCGTCATGGCTGGCAAACGCAGCGCCACGGCGAGAATAAGCATGAATGGGGGAATGATCCACCGCGGATCAATGGTACAGGTGGTACCAAATACACGGCCCACAACATCAAAAGAAAGGCCGGAACGGCCCGTTTTGCTCTGTGGTAGATAAACCCGGACTCCCGTGCGCCGCTTGTTCGACGCATTATCCAAGCATAAAGTTGGACTACCCCCACTTAGACGGGCACCGCTCCGCTGCATTTTGAAGCCTGCTCAAACGTCTCCAGGCTGACGTTTCCGAGATTTCAAATGACGGTGGTCGGGAAGCAATTATCGATGCCACTTCACTAATGCGGCCGAGGTCGTCGATCGGAATTTAGCGTACCACCGCACGGCGAACCGCAGAAAGTCGAAGCCTTCGTCATCAAACGCAGGTTATTGTGCTTGATCAAATATAGGTTATTGTGTTGGGCTTCGACGTCTTCGTCCCAGCCATCGGCTGCTTGGGCCACTTTTGAGTCGTCCCAACGTCACCGCTTATCGCGACGATCGTCACGCTCTATAAACACGCTTCGCACCAATTCGTCTTCGACTCGTCGAGCCCAATCCGTTGCATCGCGTTTCAAACGAAACGTCTTGCATTTAGTCGGCCAACCCGACAACCGAATTACAGCTTTCCACTTTCCTGCCGGAGTCCTTACAAACGTTGCCATAGGTACTTCGCGATTCGGCACTGTACCTGTAGTGTACCTGCGGAAAACTGGCCGACTCGCGTTGGTTCGTATCATGTTGATAACAAAGGGAAATTGGTGGCCAGGGGCGGAATCGAACCACCGACACGCGGATTTTCAGTTGGCTTATAAAACAATAAGTTACGGAAACTTAAGGGAATTCTGCCAAATCTTGGGTGGCAGCCGAAATCGCGAAAAAGTGATGAGTAACAAACGATTAGCTACTCCGGCATACTCTGACGAAATCTCACAACTGTACCTCTACTGCACCTCGTCATCTGCGCATTCGTCCAAGTCGCCGAGTGTGACTTTCGTAACACCCGACTGTTCGAATCGCAACATTATTGAAACGCTATTCACGGTCACCTGTCGCCTCGAATGACAAGACATTCTGAATTTTGTGCTGATCGTCAATCACTTCAATCGACAAACACCAAGATGCGCCAATCATGTTGGTCGCTGTGTCTACGGGCAATATTCTCGGGGAAACGTTCGACTCTTGCTGAATGCGGTATTCGAATCCTGGCTTCCGCCTATCCAGCATTGGCCTTGTTGTTCCGTCTCGAAGAAAGGTAGTAGCGCTCGAACGCAAATATGCCTGCAATTGACGTAACGGCGATTACGACGATATCAATATCCGCGCGGCCCTTTATTACAAGGAATGCCAGCAAGGCTGCAAGGTCAAGTACCATTGCGATCAGAAGAACCGGTTTGCTGGCCTTGACGTCTTCATGTAAGTGCCGAAACACTCCCCAATGTATTGCGATGTCCATAACAAGATAAAAAATTGCCCCAAGTGACGCTATTCGACTGAGATCAAAAAACGCCGCCAATAATGCAGCCGCTACCGCCGTGTACACGAGCGTGTGTTTCTGAATGCCACCGGGCATGCCGAAATGCCGGTGAGGGATGATATTCATATCCGTCAGCATGGCCAACATCCGCGAAACAGCGAAGATGCTCGCCAACAAGCCCGAACTGGTCGCAATGATAGCTATCGCTACCGTAAACCAGACACCGTAGTTGCCTAGTGCCGGGCGCGCTGCCTCCGCCAGCGAGTAATCCTTCGCGCGGACGATTTCGTCAACCGTCAGTGAGGAGCCGACGCCGAACGCGACCAGCATATAGACGACGAGGCAAATACTGAGCGAAATTATGATTGCGCGCCCGACGTTTTTATGCGGATTGACGACTTCACCACCGCTGTTCGTAATGGTGGTGAATCCCTTGTAAGCAAGAATCGCCAATGCGACTCCTGCCAGGAATCCTGTCGCAGATGGATCGTTGATAACGCCGTCAGATGCAGGCTTGAAGGTCCATCCGGCCGCCCATAGTGCCGCCGTCGCAAATGCCAGGATTCCAAGGATCTTGATGACGGCTGTCACTTTGGACACAGCCCCAATCAATCGATTTCCGGCGATATTGATTAGAAACGCCGCAATGATGAGACCGACTGCCAGCACTGGAACCAGCACGTCCGCATTGCCAACGTCGAATAGCTGTAGCGTGTAAGTGCCGAACGTTCTCGCGACCAGGCTTTCGTTGATAATCATTGAAAATGCCATCAATAACGCGCTTGCTCCGGTCATCATCGTCTTGCCGTAGGCTTTTTGTAGAATCATTGCGATTCCGCCGGCGGACGGGTACTTACTGGTCACCTTGATGTAGGTGTATGCGCTGAAGCCGCTGATTACGGCCGCCAGCAGGAACGCCAGCGGAAACAATGCCCCGGCATATTCGGCGACCTGGCCGGTCAACGCAAAAATGCCCGCGCCGATCATGACTCCCGTCCCCATCGCGACCGTCGCTGTCAGCGACAAGCTGCCGGACTTGTAACTCTCATTCATTGTCAGGTCCCGATTCCAACGATTCTATTCATAGCTGCAAGCGACGGAGACGCAGTGCATTTGCAATGACGGACACTGAACTCAGGCTCATTGCCGCCGCAGCGATCATCGGGCTCAACAGCAAGCCAAATACCGGATAAAGCACACCGGCCGCAATAGGAATGCCGGCCGTGTTGTAGGCAAACGCAAAGAACAGGTTCTGCCGAATATTTCGCATCGTCGCCTGACTCAGCTCGCGCGCTTTGGCGACGCCAAGCAAATCACCACGCACCAGAGTGACGCCTGCGCTCTCCATAGCCACGTCCGTACCGGTACCCATTGCGATTCCAACGTGTGCTTGCGCGAGGGCCGGCGCATCGTTAATGCCATCGCCCGCCATGGCGACAATCGCACCCGCATCCTGCAACTCTCGAACGACTCGATTCTTGTCCTCGGGAGAAACGTCGGCATGTATTTCGTCGATACCAATCTGACGTGCCACGGCTTCGGCAGTGCCCGCGCTGTCACCGGTCAACATGACCACCTTTAGCCCCGCCTCGTGCAACATCTTGATTGCTTGCGGGGTTGACGCCTTGATCGGATCGGCGACGCCGATGATGCCGGCGGGCTTGCCATCGATAGCAACGAACATCACGGTTTGTCCTTCGACCCGGTGTCGCTCTGCTGAGTCTGAAAGTTTCTCGTCGCTGGCGTTCAGGCGCTGCATGAGCTTGCTGTTGCCGATCGCGACAACCGAAACTCCAACCTGCGCCATTGCGCCTTCGCCGGTGATCGATTCGAAGTCGGTCGCCGAGGTGATGTCCAGAGAGCGAGCGTTGGCGCCGGCGACAATCGCCTGGGCAAGCGGGTGTTCGCTGGCCTTTTCCACCGACGCGACGAGGCTCAAGAGTTTGTCTTCACTAAGTCCACCGGCGGGCTCGATCATCACCAGTTCGGGTCTGCCTTCAGTCAACGTACCGGTCTTGTCGACGACCACTGTATCAACCTTTTCGAAAGTTTCGAGTGCTTCGGCATTCTTGATCAGAATTCCGTTCTGAGCACCCTTACCGGTCCCGACCATAATGGACATTGGCGTTGCCAATCCCAACGCACAGGGACAGGCAATGATCAGGACAGCGACGGCATTTACTATCGCGTAAGTCATTGCCGGTTCAGGGCCCCAAACGGACCAAACGACAAATGTAACGATAGCGACGACAACCACCGACGGCACAAACCATGCCGCAACCAGGTCGGCGAGTTTCTGAATTGGCGCCCTGCTACGCTGGGCCTCGGACACCATACGAACGATTTGAGAAAGCAAGGTACTGTCACCAACCTGGGTTACCTCCATCACGAGACTTCCGGTCCCGTTGACGGTGCCACCGACCACGTCATCGCCTTGGCGCTTTTCCACCGGAATCGGCTCGCCACTGATCATTGATTCGTCGACAGAGCTGTGCCCGTCAACCACCTCGCCATCCACAGGTACTTTCTCGCCAGGTTTCACTCGTAGGCGGTCACCGGGCTGAAGGTCGTCCAGTGAAACCTCGTGCTCCGTTCCATCCTCTGCAATCCTGCGTGCCGTTGGCGGCGTGAGTTCGAGCAGTGCCCGAATCGCGCCCGATGTCTGGCTGCGTGCCTTCAGTTCCAGTACCTGGCCAAGCAAAACCAAGGTAGTTATCACGGCGGCAGCCTCGTAGTACACGGCGACGCCGCCACTGTGATCCCGGAACGCGTCAGGAAAGATGCCCGGCATAATGGTTGCAACCAGCGAGTATACGAATGCGACACCGACGCCAAGGGCGATCAACGTGAACATGTTCAGATTCAGTGTGCGAACGGAGTTCCAGCCACGGACAAAAAATGGCCAGCCGCCCCACAGGACGACGGGAGCCGCAAATGCGAATTGCGCCCATTGCCGCCAGACGGCAGGCAAGATCGATTCAAAAGGCCGTCCGGGAATGAGATCCCCCATGGCATAGATAAACAGTGGCAACGACAGCACCGCGCCGACCCAGAATCGGCGGGTCATGTCTTCGAGTTCGCCGGTGTCTTCGTCGTCGCTGGCCATTGTCGGCTCGAGCGCCATGCCGCAGATTGGACAGCTGCCCGGATGGTCGCGAATGATTTCAGGATGCATCGGACACGTGAATTGCTTTTTTGGCGCCGTGACGTCGGCGCGTTCGAGCGCCATGCCGCATTTCGGGCAACTGTCAGGCTCGTAGGCCTGAATTTCGGGATGCATCGGGCACGTATAGATAGCGCTCATGAGCAGCCTCCTTCCAGTTCATTCAAAATTGGGCAGTTCGGCCGAGTTCCACCGTCACAACGATTGGCGAGCTCGTTCAGTGTATCGGCCATTGCCTGAAGTTCCGCGATCTTGGTTTGCAGCTCTTCTACATGAGCGAGTGCAACTGCCTTGACATCAGCATTGCTCCGCCTGCTGTCGTGCCAAAGATCGAGCAGCGTTTCGATTTCCGCCAGTGAAAATCCAAGATCGCGCGCACGGTGAACGAAGCGCAACGTATGAATATCCTGCGCGTCATAAACGCGGTAGCCGGATTCACTACGTACTGCAGCGTCCACCAGGCCGATTTGTTCGTAGTAGCGAATACGTTTGGCAGATACACCAGTGGCAGCCGCTGCCTGACCAATATTCATGACTTCAACCCTCCAAACAATGGTCCCTTTGGGATCAATTCAGACAAGAGCGTAAACCTTCCCATTATGGGAAGGTCAACCACTATTTTTCAGCTGACGCGATACCCAGGCGCCGGTGCAAGGTGTTGTAAATCGGCACGAACACCAACCCTCCATAGATCCCGAACAGAAAACTCTCGATCAACCCCAGGACGAAGGCTCCGACACTCAGCCACTGAAACCCGGGCAGAAACAGCTCGAGAAACCCATGCATGTGCAGACTTTCAGGCATGACCAGCCCCCAGCCCACACAGACAACGAACGACACTGCGGCTGTTATAGCCAGCGAAAGTGACACTACTTTTATATTCAACATCGTCTTCTCCTGTTTTTCCTTGTCGCACTCCCTGGCGTCGATTCAATTGCTCATGTCCTATCGAAGCCTGCTTCAAGCGCACGGCTGCGCCAGATCAAAAACAATGCCGGGATGACAACAAGCGTGAGAATGGTCGCACTGACCATGCCGCCCACCATGGGTGCGGCGATGCGTCGCATGACCTCCGAACCGGTGCCGCCGCCCAACATGATGGGGAGCAGGCCGGCAATAATTGCGGCGACCGTCATCATGATGGGACGCACGCGAAGCAACGCCCCATCGATGACGGCCTGCTGTACGTCATTCACGGTAAGCGAACGCCCTTCTGCACCAGCCGTTGCTATGTGCTGACGAATCGCCTGATTCAAATAGACCAGCATCACGACGCCGATCTCCACGGCAACACCGGACAAGGCGATAAAACCCACACCGACAGCGACGGACAGGTCGTAGCCCAGTAAATAGAGCAGCCAGAAGCCGCCGATCAGCGCCATGGGTAAGGTTCCCATGATGATCGCCACCTCGGCGAACCGTTGAAAATTAAGGAACAGCAACAGTACGATGATGGCGAGCGTAACCGGGCCGACCAGCGACAGGCGCTCTTTCGCCCGCACCATGTATTCGTATTGCCCCGACCAGGCAAGTGAGTACCCGGCCGGCAGGTCCACCAAATTGCTGACGGTACTTTGCGCTTCGGCGACGTATGAACCGAGGTCCCGTCCAGTGATGTCAACGTAAGTCCAGCCATTCAATCGAGCGTTTTCGCTCTTGATCGCAGGCGGTCCTTCCACGATCCTGACCTCGGCGACATCTGCCAATGCAATACGTGCGCCTTGCGGCGTCACGATGGGCAGCAACTGCAGTTGCTCCACGGAGTTTCTCACACGCTGCGGATAGCGCAGGTTGACTGGATAACGTTCAAGCCCTTCCACGGTTTGCGTGACGTTCATACCGCCGATTGCGGTTCGGACGATATCCTGCACATCATTGATGTTGAGCCCATACCGCGACGCACGCTTGCGATCGATATCGACATCGACGTAACGCCCTCCTGCGACCCGCTCCGAATAGACCGACGCAGTCCCCGGTACGTCCTGCAGCACGCGTTCGAGATCTTTTCCGATGCGCTCAATGACATTGAGATCAGGCCCAGCGACTTTTATTCCTACAGGCGTTTTTATGCCGGTGGCAAGCATGTCAATACGCGTCTTGATCGGCATCACCCAGGCATTCGTCAGGCCGGGAAATCTGACGATACGCTCGAGTTCGGCACGCAGAGACCCTGCCGTCATACCCTCACGCCATTCAGCCTGTGGTTTAAACTGAATGACAGTTTCGATCATGGTCAGTGGCGCGGGATCGGTTGCGGTATCGGCCCGACCGATTTTTCCGAACACGCTCTTGACCTCCGGCACCGTACGAATCATCTTGTCGGTTTGCTGCAAGATCTCACGCGCTTTGTCGATCGATACACCCGGATAGGTCGTCGGCATGTACATCAGATCGCCTTCGTCGAGCGGCGGCATAAACTCGGAGCCGAGTTGCGTGGCGGGCCAAAGTCCAACAATCAGGATGACTGCGGCGGCCACCACCGTTGTTTTTGGAAACCGGATGACGGCGTTAATGACTGGCCGGTAGGCAGCGATCAAACCTCGGTTAATCGGGTTCTTGTGTTCTGGCGTAACCTTCCCGCGAATAAAGTAACCCATCAGCACCGGCACCAGGGTGATGGACAATATTGCCGATGCGGCCATCGCATACGTTTTTGTGAACGCCAGCGGCGCGAACAATCGACCCTCCTGTGCTTCCAAGGTAAACACCGGCAAAAAGCTCAGCGTGATTATCAACAGAGAAAAGAACAGGGGCGGACCGACCTCGCTTGCCGCATCCCCCATGATGCGCCACCGGTTTTCATCAGTAAGGGGCTCGTGCTCTATATGTTTATGCACGTTTTCGATCATGACAATCGCGGCGTCCACCATCGCGCCAATTGCAATAGCAATGCCGCCGAGGGACATGATGTTGGCATTCAACCCCTGCATATTCATGACGATAAACGCCGCCAGTATTCCTACCGGCAAACTGAGAATAACGATCGCCGACGAACGTAGGTGGAAAAGAAACACCGCGCATACCAGCGCGACGACCAGGAACTCCTCGATCAATTTTCCTTGCAATGTTTCGACGGCACGATCGATAAGCGAGGACCTGTCATAGGTCGCGACGATTTCGACACCGTCGGGCAGACTGCGCTGCAATTCCGCGAGTCGCTCTTTTACAGCAGCAATTGTTTTGGACGCATTCTCGCCCCAACGCATGATGACGACTGCGCCGACCACCTCACCTTCGCCATTGAGTTCTGCAATACCCCGACGCATCTGCGGACCAATGCGCAGCTCCGCTATATCGGATAGCAGAACAGGTGTGCCGTTGGCATTCACGCCGAGCGGCACGTCGGCCAAATCGCTCAGGCTATCTAGATAGCCTGTAGCTCGCACCATGTACTCGGCTTCGCCCATCTCGACAACGGAACCGCCGGCCTCCTGATTGCCGGACTGAATAGCCATCTTCACCATTGCCAATGTCATGCCAAAGGCGCGCAACTTATCGGGGTCAACCACGACCTGGTATTGCCGTACCATGCCGCCGATCGTGGCAACTTCCGCGACACCGTGAACAGTTTGCAGTTCGTACTTCAAGAACCAGTCTTGGAGACTCCGCAACTGCGACAAGTCATGCTTACCGGTGCGATCGACCAGCGCATACTCGTACACCCAGCCCACGCCGGTTGCATCGGGGCCCAATGCGGGCTTCGCGCTGTCCGGCAATTGCCCGGCCACTTGGCTTAGGTACTCAAGCACGCGCGAGCGGGCCCAATACAGATCTGTGCCGTCTTCGAAAATGATGTAGACGTAAGAGTCGCCAAAGAACGAATAGCCACGCACTGTCACTGCTTTTGGAACGGATAACATGGCCGTGGTCAGCGGATAGGTCACCTGGTCTTCGACCACTTGCGGCGCCTGGCCAGGAAATGATGTTTTTATGATGACCTGCACGTCGGACAAGTCCGGCAAGGCGTCGACGGGAGTTTGTTTGACTGAATAAATACCCCACGCGACCACGAACCCCGTGGCCAACAACACCAAAAAACGGTTGTTGATGGACCAGCGAATGAGACCGGCGATCATTGAGGCATCTCCATACCATCGTGATCGCTTGGTTCCGGCGGAGATTCCGCCGGCATCTCATGCTCACTGTGATCAATCTCTGTCTCGTTGGACTCGCCCATTCGAGCAAGCGCGCTATCGATGTTCGATTCGGAGTCGATAAGAAACTGCCCGGACGTTACAACCCGGTCACCCTCGGCAAGTCCGGATCGAATCTCGACGCGATCGCCAGCCTCGATACCAATTTTGACGGGCTGCGCTCGAAACTGACCATCACCTATGGCCAAAACAACCCGGTTTACCGCGCCGCCACGAATCAACGCATCTTGCGGTACATGTACTACCGGTGACGTTTCGGTTCCGAAGATCGTGACGCGCGCAAACATGTTTGGGCGAAGCGCTTCGGCCGGATTGTCGAATCGCAACCGCACTTTCAGTGTGCGTGTTTTGGCGTCGAGTTCCGGGTAAACGTAGTCAACGATGCCTTGCAAGACTTCGCCCGGTAAATAGTCGAGAGTAACTTCAGCACTTTGCCCGGCTTTCACCCAGGCGGCCTGCCGTTCAAACACCTCGACAAGTACCCACACACTGTCGAGTTCGGCGATCGACATTATATCGGTCGCCGCCGTTACGTAGATGCCCTCACGGACACCGAGGTGCGCAACGAATCCGTCATTCATCGCGTAGACGGGTACGCGTTGCCTGACCATTCGCTCGGATTCGAGTCGCTTGATCTCGGCTTCGCTAACGCCGAACGCCGCGAGCCGTTGCCTGGACGCTTTGCGTAAAGGTGCGTTGCTACTCTCAAGCGTCGCGAGATATTCTTCCTGCGCGTTAACTAAGGTCGGTGAATAGAATTCGAACAGGATTTGTCCGCGGTGCACCGGATCGCCAGTCGCCTTGATGGACAGTTTTTCGATCCAGCCGTCGGCTCGTGTGTGAACATGGTGGATCGTATCTTCGTCGTAACCGATGTATCCCACCGTCTCGATACGTCGCGACAAAACACTTTTGACCGCGTCGGCACTGCGCACGCCGAGATTGTTGACGATGGTTGGGTCGATCGAGACGAGGTTCGGGTCGGAACCGCCCGCCTCATCGGCATAAACCGGCACAAGGTCCATGCCCATCGGCGACTTCCCTGGCGCATCGCTCCGAAAGCTGGGATCCATCGGCGCCTTGTAGTACAGAACCGTACGTTCGCCGTTGGCCGGGCTGCCATTCATATTCCGGTCGCCTGACCACCACTGTCCCAACCAAAACCCAAATGCCAATACGACGGCAACAGCCGTAGAGATTGAGAGTAATTTCTTCATCGGGGTAATCCTCCGAGGTTTGCAATCACCGCATAGCTTTGTGCTCGATCTATCTGTAGACGAACATGATCGAGTCGTGTGTTGAGATCGTCGATAAAGCCGCGCATGACATCGGCAAAGTCGCCGGTCTCGCTTTGGTATGCCGCAAGGGCAGCATTGGCCTGGTCCTTCGCCTGATTCAGGATCAGCCGCTCGTACAGATCGACGCGGCGTGAGAGGTCGTTCCAGCGCGAATATTCGGCGTCGAGCTGACTCGTGAACCGGCGCAGCAATTGTTCTTTCGATTCTTCAGCGGCACGACGCTCACTGAGTGCCGCAGCTAGACCACGGTCCTGGCGATTCTTGCGAAACAACGGCAAGTCCACTGTCACGGACAGGCTCACGAAATCCGAGCGAGGCGTGCCATCTGGCAAATAACCCTCGCGATAGCCATAGCCGAGATCCAGCGCCCACCCAGGTTTAAATTTCTCGTTCGCCAAATCAATTCCAGCCCGGCGTGCATCTACGCGTGCGTCAGCAGCGCGTATCGCTGGGTGGCTTAGTAGATCCGCATACAGTACTTCCAGCTCCGGAATTTGCTGCCATGCGGGCAATTTCGAAGCAACCGGCCTGCCGGACTCATCTCCCACCCACTCGGACAACATCGCGCGCGCTCGCGCGCGTTGCCGGTTGATATCGATAAGCCGATCGTCGAGACGACTGAGTTCCAGTTCCGCGCGCAGTACGTCCTGTTGATCTTTACTGCCGACGGCATACAGCGAGCGAGTCACAGTAACCAAATCGCTGAAGAAGGGCCGCGATTCGGAAACAATGCTGAAAGCCTGCTCCCAGTAGTACACCTCAAGCCAGGCGCTTCGAACTGACGTCAGCACGTCACGACCACGCGCCTCGGCGTTCTCGGACATCTCGGTAGCAAGTGACTGGAAATGGCGTGTGCTTACAGCGCGGGTTTTCCCGGGAGGGAACGATTGTCGCAATCCGAGCTGTGCCTGCGTCATCCCCTCGGTAGTAAAACCGCCGGACTGGATGGGGAAGTTGGCAAGCCCTGCGCGAAGCTTGGGGTCCGGCAGTTGACCCGCCGCGATCGATTGCTCTTCGAGCGCATCCGCGCGAGCCCTGAATGCCGCTTGCCCGGGCTCCTGCTCGAGCGCTCGATCTTCCGCTTCCATCAGAGTTAGCGGCGTATGCCCTTGGGCCTGCCCCGGCGAGCTCGCAATCAGTCCGGATATAAGCACTGCAGCGCACACGAGGTGAGCTACGGGCCGACGTTGTTCAACGAATACTTTTTGGTGGGTCGTTGCCCCACGCAATGACGATATCAAAACAATCTCCTTCGTTAGGCACCGAGAAAAACGGTTTAAAACGAAGAGATCGCTATTTCAGATAGACGCAGTAGAGTTTATTGAGTGCCGGCGGCGGCCCGGGCGGGTGTCGTTGTATTGGGCGAACATAAGCACGATGTGTGAGATTGATGTCCAGCGCCAGATCGGCGAAGGACAATAGGGCAATCGGTGAGTCGTCGGGCGCGTCTTTGACCT
>JABDKF010000169.1 GCA_013003155.1 Woeseia sp.
CCAGTTTCAACGTGAGCGGTTCCTGATCGTCGGCCAGAAACGTGACTTCCGTATTAAACGATGAAATAAAACGCAGCCAGTTGATCCGTACGCTTACCGCGCTCGCGCTGCCCGGTGTACAGTAAAATTCTAGTCGTGGCTTGACCTCTTTCACGCCATACTCATCGCTGATGCTGTCGATCGACGTGCCGCTTACCTGGACTACGCTTTGATAGCTCGCAGGATCAATGCTGGTCTCGACTGGCCAGGAGCCGGCAACCGCGGCGAGAATCGGCAGGAATAAAGACACGGTGAAAAATAAACGAATGGGCTTCTTATTCATTGATCTAATCGCGCTCACGTGATGGCTGACTATCTTGCCTGCACACCGTTTATAGCCCCCTCAATCAAATTCAAGGCGGCCTGCCGACTGACACCTTGAGGATCAAGGGGTCCGGCCGGCGTTGAGGCTATGCCCAGCGCCACAACCTTGGGGTTCTTGAACATCAGCTTCAAAGCAGCTGCAAGTTCCTTACTCGTCGGACCGCTCGCAACGCGCAAGTCGTGGCCCGGAACTTCGGCCGGGTCGAGCACGTCCATGTCGATGTGGACATACACAACGTCTACACGTTTCGCCAACTCATCAATTTCAGAGTACAGCGATGCAGACAACTGCCGAATGTCGTCAACGCTGAATTGTTGAACCTCGTATTCGTGGAAGCGCTCGGCCTCAAGTGGGTCGAGGTCACGTACGCCGCCCCACACGATGTCGCTCATCGGCAGCGGCTCGGAGAGGCCGCTGGTTGTCCGCACATTATGCAGCGCGTGGCCTGCCGCGATGGCGACCGGCATACCGCCGAGCATGCCCGACAAGGTTGTTTCCGGGACATTAAAATCGCCATGGGCATCGATAAAAACGAGGCCGACACGCTGCGCATTGCCCGCGCTGTCATACTTCAGTCCGGCAAGCATGCCGAGCAAGCCATTACAATTGGCTTCGAGCCCTACCGTTAGCAAGTCGTCGCTTTGCGTTGCTCTCACTGACTCCGCAAAATTGGCGTTCGCCAGCGCGAGTCGGTTCCATGCGCCGTACTGTTTATCCTGTTCTTCGGAAAGGCGTATGTCCTGGATCGGACGCACCAACTTGCCACCCCAGGATTCAATAAGTCGTTCAAGTCCAGCGGCATGAATATAATCCGGGTTGATCGAAAGCTCCGGTACATTGCGTGAACCGCTGTAGGGTTGCTTGATGACGTCCACGCGAACTTCTGCCATAGCATTCGCTGTTGCAAAGCCTGCGAATACGGCAATCAACAAAAATCTGGGCATCGAGTGTCTCCTCCTGTGCTGCGACCAGAACACTGCTTAAGGATACTATCAGCACGACCAAAGCGCGATGCAGGCAGCTTCATTCCGGCCATTTTTGCTTTAGCGCGAGACGATCGGCACAATTCGACGCAGCAAGGCGACCTTAAAGCAAAGGCAAAACAAACAAGAGTAAAACAATGAAAAGAATGCTGCCGCTACTCATGCTTACAGTCTTTGCCGACGTTGCTGCGAGTGATGTCCATATCTTGCCCCTGCGCGAGCGCGCAGCGGTCATCGACCGACTGCTGGAAGACCGAATTCACAGTGTCCTGCCCGCAATCATGCGCCGATCAGGCATTGACATGTGGATCATCATTTCCCGCGAATATAACGAGGACCCGGTGATACGCACTTTCTTGCCAGCCACCTGGCAGTCGGCCCGCCGCCGCACGGTGCTGCTCATTTACGATCCGGGTCCGGGCCAGTCGCTGGAAACCCTGGCCGTTGCACGCTACGGCGTCGGCGAATCGTTTGTGAAGGCTTGGGACAAAGAGACCCACGGAGAACAATGGCGACGACTCGCCGAGCTGATCGCAGCGCGCGAACCACAGCGCATCGGCCTCAACTATTCCGACGAGTTTGCACTGGCCGACGGTCTTAGCCATACCGAGTACCGTTTGTTCAGGGAAGCCCTACCGGAGCCGCTCCGTGAGCGGATCGTGTCAGCAGAGGCACTGGCGATCGGCTGGCTTGAAACACGCAGTGCCGAGGAGATGAAAATCTACCCGCAGATCGTGCGCATCGCGCACGACATTATCGCGGAAGGCCTTTCGGATGCCGTCATTCAGCCCGGCGTTACCACTACTAATGACGTTGCCTGGTGGTATCGAGACCGCATTCGCGAGCTCAAATTGACGACGTGGTTTCACCCGTCGGTGTCACTGCAACGGTCTGATCAGCCCGAGATTGACGCTAAGCAATCAATTGAGTCACGCCATGACGACAGTGTTATACAGCCAGGCGACCTGCTGCACGTTGACTTCGGTATCACCTATCTGCGACTTAATACCGACACGCAACAGCATGCCTACCTATTGCGACCGGGTGAAGTTGAAGCGCCACAGGAATTACAGCAGGCCTTCGCACGTGGCAACCGGTTGCAGGATATTCTGACGAGTCAATTCAAGTCGGGGCGCACCGGCAATGAGATTCTCGCCGCCTCGCTGGCACAGGCGCAGCGGGAAAAGATCGTTGCATCTATCTATACCCACCCTATTGGCTACCACGGTCATGCTGCCGGACCGACGATCGGACTGTGGGACCAGCAGGGTGGGGTCCCTGGCAGGGGCGATTACCCGCTGTATCCGAATACGGCACATTCAATCGAGCTTTACGCAGAATCCAATGTACCGTCATGGGGCAAGACGGTGCGCATAAAACTCGAGGAAGACGCGTATTTTGACGGTGAAAATACCGGGTACATCGACGGCCGTCAGAAATCCCTGCACCTGATTCCGCGCGAGCCAGCCGCACAGTAATACTCTGCCTGGCAATAGGTTGTCCTGCGGCAATGTACGTTGCCCCAGGACAACCGTCACTTTATCAGCAGATAAACTGACGCACGACTCCCTCGCGCCATGCCATCCCGACTTCTCCTTTGCAGCGTCGGCTGGTCATTATTCCCGGATTGCGACCGGTCCGCGGCATGTGCGGCGTCCAACTCGACAGTCACTGTGTCGAGGATGTCATGCGTACTTTTGTTATCAGTCTCCCCGAGTCAATTGAGCGGCGCGCCCGAATAGAGCAGCAACTGGCCAGTCAGGATGTGCCGTTTTCCTTCTATGACGCCATCAATCTTAACAATGAGCGCAATCATTATTTTCACCACTGCGATGAGCAACGTTTCTTGCTCAATACAGGCCGCACCCCCACCGCGGGCGAGCTTGGCTGTTTTGCCAGTCACCTGATGTTGTGGAGAACCTGTCGCCTGCTGGATGTGCCGATACTGGTGCTGGAGGATGATGCAGACATAGCTGATGATTTTGGGAGGACGCTGCCGTTTGTTGAACGGTACATAAAACGCTTCGGGTTCATTCGGTTGCAAGACAACGACAAGGGCGGCGAGCGAAACGTGATTCGTCAGCAGCAGCGTCATATCAATTTTTGCACACGTTACCCGCATGGATCTCTCGGCTATGCAATTAGTCCGGAGGTTGCCCACGCATTCATTGAGCACAGCGAGATTTTTCGGGCGCCCGTCGATGTCTTTATCAAGCGCTACTGGGAACATGGCCAGGCCCTGTTCTCTATTGCGCCGGCACTCGCGAGCACCAGCGAACTAAGTCGCCACTCTACGATCGTCGAGCGTCAGCATGCCAACCGTTCGCTGACTCTGAAATCGCAACGCTGGTGGCAAAAACGCCTTGATTTTGTCGCGCGCGCGAAATTTAACGTGAATTGGCTTAGGTCTGAAAGGAAACGCGCGGCCTTGCGCATGACCCGGCGAATCCGGCTTGCCGGATTCAGGAGCCAAAACTAGCAATAGAAGATTGCGACGGCGTGCGGTATCAGAACTTGTAGTTCACAGCGAGCGACAGGCCGCTGGCGGTAAGTGCTTCTTTGCGTCCCAGTAATGAACCGTCCGCAGCCGTGAGGCGCCATTCTACAAAATGGCGTTCAAGGCGAGCCGTACCGGTAAGAGTCCAGTTATCCGACAGTTTCGTTGACACACCCAGTGATGCCGTCAGGTGAATTTCGGTTGCGGTGGTAAAAAGACTGTCGGCGATCGCGGATTCGTTGCGGCCCGTTGTCGGAAACCCTGCCGATAAGCCCCAGGACCAGAACCAGGACTGCAGCAGCGAGTTGCTGCGCTGTTCGCGGCCGAAGGCAGCACCGACGACGGTGCTTCGCAGCTCGGCGGGCGGCATCGACAGCGCGCTGTCGCCTCGCTCGTAGTGCTGCCGGTCGAGTGAAGCCATCGCAAAGTAGCCCTGGGACATAGGCCAACGGACTATCAGGCCAATTCCCTGTGAATGGGTTGCCGCATGCAATGCGCTGACACGCACACCAAGCTCCGCACCGCCTGCCGCCAGACTCTGGCCACTTGCAGCAAGCACGGCGGCGAGCACGGATCGACTCAGGAGACAGTGGTTGCGGCTCATTGCCATTCTGACGGGTACCGGCGCTGAAACCGGTTTTCCGGTGCGCAGCGTCGCTTCACGTTATTATGCTCTGGCAGTCCCGCCGACCCTGAATCCGCGACCGGATTCGCGGCCCGGAGCGTCCAATACGTATGGCTGATCGCAGTTCAGAAGTTGTGTATGCCGAAGATCGGCAAATGGCGCAGCGCCTGCTTGCTGGCGATGAAGCGGCGTTTCGCCAGTTTTTCGACGAGCACTACGGCCGACTATACCGCTTTGCGCTCAGTCGGCTCGGCGGTGATCAAGTAGCGGCAGAAGATATCGTGCAGCAAACGTTGTCGAAAGCGCTGCGCAAACTCGCCAGCTACAAGGCTGAATCACAGCTGCAGACATGGTTGTGCGCGATCTGCCGCAACGATATTGCCGACTGGTATCGAGCGAGGGGGCGCTATGAGGAACGTATCGTTCTGGCAGAGGATCTACCCGGTATTCGTGCCGCCGTTGATTCGTTTCAGGCGCCAGCCGCTGCAGATCCGGTGAAAAATTTTCAGCGCACGGAATCAGTTCGCTTGATTCAGGTCGCCCTCGATCGGCTGCCGGTCAATTACGGGAATGCTCTGGAGTGGAAATACGTCGAAGGGTATACCTCCAGGGAAATTGCAGAAAAACTCGATATTGGATATGAGGCAGCTCAATCGTTGCTGGCGCGCGCAAAGCGCGCTTTCGCAGATGTGTATTCGGAGCTGAGCGAGGCGGCGATACTGACAGCGCCGCGTGGATGAGATGATGAACGAAACCAAAAATTTGCAAGTAGCAAGTAATGAGGAAGCGCTGGAAAATATCCTGCGTCATGCCGAAGCGCGGCCGAGGCCATCAGATGCGGCATCGGCCCGTGCATTTAACGAACTGCGCGAAGATTGGCAGGCCGTCGTGCGTACGCGCCGCTGGCGACGTCGTGCATCAGTCGCGGCGATTGCCGCGTCACTGGTGGTCGCGGTCTTGTTCAGCGCGCAGTGGTTTTATACGGTGCCCCCACCTGCAGATTTCGTCCGTTTGGACGTGGTGCGCGCTATCGGCAGTCACGTGCATCACAATTCTTTGCAACGCAATACCAACGAACTGGTCGATGGCGGTTTGACATTACAACATGGCGACGAACTGGCAACGGTCGGCGACACGCGCATTGCGCTATCGTGGGACGGCGGTTCACTGCGCCTCAATGAGGAAACCCGCGTTCGCTTCGACAACGCACGCACCCTGACCCTGCTTGGAGGCGCGATTTATTTTGATTCGACGCCGTATGGCAATCCCGTAGCCACTGCGGGCCTCATCGAAATTGATACGTTGCTGGGCCGCGTTAGTCATGTTGGCACGCAGTTTCAGGTCGGGGTTTCTGACGCCGAGCTACAGGTCAGCGTAAGAGAAGGGCAGGTACATGTGGCAGGTGATCGCGTCGACGTAACGCTAGTCAAAGGCGAAGGTATGGCGCTTTCGACAGACGGGCGTTTCGAGCGGCATGCGCTCGCCGCGTACGATCCCAGCTGGCAGTGGGCGACAGACATCGCCCCCGAAATGGATTTCAATGGCCGCACGACAGCCGAATTGTTGGCGTGGGTCGCCCGGGAGACGGGACTCAAAGTGCGTTTTGCAAGTTCTGCGGCGCGCGATCTTTCTGCGAGTGAGCCACGCGGCATCGCATCGCTTGCGCCAATGGCAGCACTGCGTACCATCCCATTCATGACGTCGCTGCAGTATTCGCTGCAAGATGGCTATCTCGTAGTGGATGTTGCCACGGCCAGCGAACGCTAATTTTCAGGCGCGACAGGGATTTGGTGCACCGGTTGAGTCACGCGTTACGGGAAACGGCAGTCAGCAAAGGCTCGCCGCGTTATCAATTGCGCTGTCACGATGGCGCGACGCTAGCGATATGCGTGGCGCTTCTGGTCTTCCAGATTTTCTTGCCAGGCGCCGGGTACGCGCAGGTCAACGCGACGGCAGCCACCGAAGGCCGACGTATCAGCGAGATCATCGACGCCTGGCGGCAGCGCGGTGTGCCATTCGCTTACAGCACCGAGCTCATCGATGACTCCATGGTCGTGCTCGCCGAGCCGGATGCCGTGGATCCGGAAGCGATTGTGAACGCTGTACTCGCGCCTTACGGTTTGACGCTGCACGCAGTAGAGGGATTGCTTGTGGTCGGCCGTATGCAGTCACCCGCTGCACGTCCGTCGATCAATCCGGAGTCGCGAAATCCACGCCGTGCAATACCGGAGGTCATGGTATCGGCCAGCCGTTATGAGATATTGCGTGAGCTGCTGGAAGCGCCGACGTTTATTAGCCAGCGTACAATTCAGCAATTGCCGTTGCTTGGCGAAGATCCGCTACGCGCGGTGCAGCGCCTGCCCGGCAATGCGTCCAGCGGTGCTTCCGCCAAAAGTCACCTGCGTGGCAGTGCAGAACGCGATACTGGGCTGATTCTGAACGGCCAGCGTTTACTCGATCCGTTCCACGTTCGTGATTATCACAATCTTTTTAGCGCAATTGACGCGCGCGCGGTCAGCGGTGTTGAAGTCTACACAGGTGGATTCCCGGCTCGATACGGTGATGGCATGGGCGGGCTGGTGCTGATCGACACCGTTACGCCGGAGAGCGAGCGCCATACGGAGATTGGCCTGAGCGTTTACAATACGTCGCTGTTGACTGCGGGCCGTATTGCAAATGGCGATATCGATTGGCTCGTATCAGCGCGCCGGGGTAACCTCGATCTGGTGCTAAAGCCCGAGCTGGGTGAACCGTCCTACAACGATGTCTTCGCAGAAATTGGCATTAATTTTTCGCCACAAACGCGCCT
The DNA here is from genome assembly GCA_013003155.1 of Woeseia sp. Taxonomy (GTDB): domain Bacteria; phylum Pseudomonadota; class Gammaproteobacteria; order Steroidobacterales; family Woeseiaceae; genus Woeseia. The sequence goes on from JABDKF010000169.1 coordinate 7,279, forward strand.
GTCGATCAATGGCCTGGTGGCCAGTGACAATGTCATCGCAATAACAGAGTCTGATCCGGAGGAGCGCGAAGCATCAACGAACGACACGCGCAACGCGCAATTCTGGGTTAACTGGACCCAGGACTGGAATGCTGCGATCACGAGCTATACAACGTTGTCGATGGCATCGCTTACCAGCCAGCGCAACGGCAGCATTTCAGATCCGGAAGAAATAATTGCAGTGCTTGATGACCGCCGGGATATCGACGTCTGGGGGTTACAGCAAGACTGGCATATCGACCTGAACGATCTACACCGGCTGTCCTGGGGCGGAGAATACCGCCACTACGACGCGAATTTTCGCTACCGTGCTGTCGCGGACTATTTCGGCCCGTTCGCCCGGTTCCGGGGCGTGCCAGCGTCAATCAATCGCAATCTGGACCGTCCGGTTGACGGCGATGCAATCGGCATTTACCTGTCAGATCGGTGGCAACTGAGTGATGACGCCATCGTCGAATTCGGGCTGCGCTGGGACAAACAAACCTACACAGATACACGGGCCGATGCGCAACTAAGTCCGCGTATCAGCGTCCTCTATTCGTTGGATAAACGAACCGATCTCCGCCTGAGTCTTGGCCGCTACTATCAGTCACAGGGCATTAATGATCTGCAGATCATTGATGGCATCGCGCGCTACTTCCCCGCAGAACGGGCCGATCAAATCATCGCCGGTGTGCAGCATCGCAGTACCGATTTTCTGTCGTGGCGCATCGAGGCGTACTACAAGGACATGACCCGCCTTCGCACACGGTTTGAAAACCAGCTCGATCCACTGGCTGTCATGCCTGAGTTGAAGCCGGACAGGGTAGCAATTTTAGCTCCGGAGGCTCGGGCCCGTGGCATAGAGTTTTCACTGGCTTATGAAAGTGACAAAAATATGAGCTGGTGGCTGTCGTACACGCTCGCCGACGTTGAGGACCGCATAAACAGCAGTTACGTCCCACGCAGCTGGGACCAGCGCCATGCCGCTCAATTCGGCATGTTGTGGCAAAACGGACGATGGGATCTGTCGGTCGTATCGAATGTGCACAGCGGCTGGCCCAAAACGACATTGCTGATCGCGCCGGACTCGGATCCGGACGATCCCGAGCTTATTTTTTCTGAACGAAACAGGCAAAATTTTCGTGCATTCGCGACGCTCGACTTGCGCCTTGCATACCGTAGTCCGTTGCGGATTGGTGAGTTGACCGCTTTTTTTGAACTGTCGAATGCTACCAACCGACGCAACTCATGCTGTGTCGATTTTAATCTCGAGGACGATATCGGCCCCCGGCCCGTTCTGACACAGCGCGACGAATACTGGTTTCCCTTATTACCTGCGATTGGCGTACTGTGGGAATTCTAGCGTGCGCGCCAGCGGCAGCGCCGCCTTCATGGCACGAGGAATCGGTAAGTGAAGACAGAACGAACGGTCGGGGTATTGGGTGGCATGGGGCCTGACGCCACGGTTGATTTCCTGGCGAAGGTCATCTCGCTGACGCCCGCCGAGCGCGATCAGGATCACATACGGATGCTGATCGATCATGACCCCAAGATACCGAGCCGTCAGAATATCTCTGTGGCAGACGATGCGCGCGTGCGCGAGATGCTCGCGGCGATGGCCGAACGGCTTGAAGCAGGGGGCGCTGACTTCCTCGTGATGGTCTGCAACACGGCGCACGGCTGGCTTGATCGTGCGCGGCAACGCGTCGCTATTCCCTTTGTCAGCATTATCGATGAAACCGTGCGCGTCATTAGCGTACGGTATCCGGACGCAAACAACATTGGCATCCTTGCAACACCCGCCTGTCTCGACACAGAGTTATATCAACAGGCGTTGGAGCGTGCCGGATTGGCCGCATTGCCGATTGAAGACCCCGGCAGAGATGAATTGATGACTCTGATTGATAAGGTGAAAGCAGGCGATCAAAGCAAAGCGGTATCGAGCGCCATGGCGACCATCGCCCGGTCGCTAGTCGAACGAGGCGCCGAGGCGATCATCGCCGGCTGCACCGAAATACCGCTGGTGTTGCAGCAAGCGCAGCTTACCGTGCCTTTAATTAACTCGACGGACGAACTCGCGCGCCGCACCGTTGAGCTCGCGCTGGGCGATGCGCCACTCTCCGGCGATCAACGACACTGAGGACCTGAACGTGCTGTTATCCCGATTCCCACGCGTGTCACTCGCGCACCTGCCAACCCCGTTGGAACACTTGCCGCGCCTGTCAAAGCATCTTGGCGGACCGGAAATCTACGTAAAACGCGACGACTGCACGGGTCTTGGCACCGGCGGCAACAAGACACGCAAGCTCGAGTTCCTGATGGCCGATGCGCAGCAAAGAAAGGCGACGGCGGTAATCACGCAGGGCGCCGTGCAATCCAATCATGCACGGCAAACGGCTGCAGCCGCTTGCAAGCTCGGTTTGCGCTGCGTGCTCGTGTTTGAAAAGCGAGTCGATGATGCGCCAGAGTCTTACCGGACGTCAGGCAACGTGTTGCTTGATCACATCTACGGCGCAGAAATTCGAGAAGTCGAAAAAGGGACCGATATGACTACGGCCATGCAGGGAGTGGCAGACGAACTAGCAGCGGAGGGCGAGTCGCCTTACATTATTCCCGGTGGCGGATCGAATGCTATCGGCGCGCTGGGCTACGTTGACTGTGCGCTGGAGCTGTTGTCGCAGGCAAATCGCAACGGTATCGCGATGGACCATGTGGTGCATGCGACAGGTAGTGCCGGCACGCAAGCGGGTCTGCTGGTCGGACTGAAGGCAACCCACAGCAACGTGCCGCTGCTCGGTATCGGTGTCAATGCGCCACAGGAAATTCAGGAAGACAAGGTATGGCAGCTGGCGCTTGAAACCGCGGAATTCGTCGGCGCACCCGGCGTCGTGCAGCGGCAGGATGTCATTGCGAATTGTAATTACGTGGGAGAGGGCTACGGTATCCCTACCGAGGCCATGAACGATGCGGTGTTGTTGCTCGCGCGTCTCGAGGGCTTGTTGTTTGATCCTGTCTACAGCGGCAAGGGCTTGGCAGGTATGATTGACCAGATCAACTCCGGTGTCTTGCAAAACGCGCGACACGTGGTGTTCGTGCACACCGGTGGCACCGCCGGCTTGTTTGGCTACCGCGAGCAACTTCGCACCGATGCGTGATCTTGCCGGTCACGGATAGAAGTTCTGGATACGTGCTTCTAAAAGACGAAAACAAGCATGCCGGGAGTGCGCAACTTATGCGACGACAGTAAGGATCGCGTGCGAGATTGGCGCGGCACCGCCTGGCAAATGCTGCATAAATTCAGTGTGTTGCACCGGGATGGGGTGCTGCCGTCCGGGCGCGGATGGTCCCCTGTTATGGGTTCTTACCGCGTTGCCGTGTTCCCCAGGAATAGTGCTGTGGCTTGCGTAGAAGTGGACTAGACTGCAACAGGCTGGTTTCAGCCAGCAACTAAAAAAAATTATAGGGGATCTTATTGTGAAGAAATTTTCTGTACTTGCAGCAGCCACTGTCCTTCTGTTCGCTGTAACGGCGTATGCACAGCAGCCGACGTGGGATAAAACACAAATGGAAGTTTGGTCGCTCGTAGAACAATCCTGGGTCGATGACGTGGCGGAAAACGGCAAATGGCCAGCCGCGTACGTGCATGACAATTACTCCGCCTGGGGAGACGATACTGCCGCACCGCGGGGTAAGGACTCCGCTATAAGCTGGAGTCGATTTGCGGACGAAAACGGCAACACATTGAAGTACGAGCTAGCTCCAGAGGCGATTGCAGTGGCCAACGATACGGCTGTTGTACATTACAACGTGTCTATGGTGACGGAGAATCATGAAGGCAAGCGATCAAGCAGTGTCGGGCGTATTACCGAGGTGCTGATTCGTGACGGTCGCGGCTGGAAGTGGCTGGGCGGCGTCAGCTATGAGCCGAAACTGAATAAGTAAATTGCCTCGCCGGCAAGCAATAAAAACGGCGGCGCGCTTTACGGAGGCGCGACGCCGTTTTTTTTACTCGACCGCGACCAATCGGTTGTCAGCCGGTCGCTGTACTTGGATTGATAGCCGGTACCCACCGTTCAAAACGTGCTGCCGCTTAGTTACGTGGCCTGATAACGGGCATTAATTTCGGAAAACGACGCCATCCTTCATCACGAAGCTGACGCGTTCCATCACCGTGATATCTTCAAGCGGGTTGCCGGGCACGGCGACGATGTCGGCGATCTTGTTAGCCTGCAGTCGGCCGTGTGTGTCGCTGATACCGAGAAAATCTGCCGCAACGCTAGTGGCACTTTTGATAGCTTCAATTGCCGGCATGCCGCCTTCTACCATCAACGCGAATTCCTGCGCGTTATCACCGTGCGGAGACACGCCGGTATCCGTACCGAATACAATGGGCACGCCAGCTTTGTAAGCCTTCGCAAAGGTGGCTTTGATAATGGGCCCGATTGCAGCTGCTTTCGGGCGGACCAGCTCCGGAAAGAATCCGTCTATTTTTGATTTTTCCGCGACCCAGTCACCGGCCATGATGGTTGGTACATAGTAGGTGCCATTACGTCTCATCAGGCGCATTATCTCGTCGTCCATGTAGGTGCCGTGTTCTATCGAGGCAACCCCTGCGACAACGGCGCGCTTCATTCCTTCCGTGCCGTGGGCGTGCGCGGCGACGCGCATCCCGTAATCCCGCGCGGTTTGCACAATGGCCTGCAACTCTTCATCAGTGAATTGGGGATTCTGGCCGCTCTTCGCCACGCTGAGCACGCCGCCTGTGGCGGTAATCTTTATCCAGTCGGCGCCGTCCTTGTAGCGCTGGCGCACGGCCTTGCGCGCGTCTGCGACACTGTTTACAACGCCGTCGCGCGGGCCCGGATCGCCCATCAGGTGGGTAGCCCAGCCGTTGGTAGGATCACCGTGACCGCCGGTAGACGCGAGCCCCTTGGCCGCAGTGAAAATATTGGGCCCGGCGACATCCCCTCTCTGAATCGCTTTCTTAAGCGCGACAGTAACGTTAAAAGAATCGCCTACATTGCGCACGGTTGTAAATCCTGCATTCAGAGTGCGACGTGCAAATTTGGCGGTCTGGAACGCGTAGTCGGCTTCGTTCGTGACAAACGGCTTCAAACGGCTGTCGGCGGTGTACTCCCCGCTCAGGTGTACGTGCATATCCATCAGTCCCGGCATGACCGTGTGGCTTCGCAAATCAATCACCCGGTCACCGTCACGGGGGCTTGAGTAACCGGATTCTATAGCCGTGATCAGGCTGTTATTCACGCGCACCGTCATTTCGCTGGCGACGTTGTTCGAATCGCCGTTGATCAGCCGGCCTGCATGGATGAGCGTGTCAGCTTTCGCTGCGGTGGACAATGCCAACGTGAGGTACAGCATGCTACTGATTATTTTCATGGCCGGCTCCGGTTCTATATTTGTATTGCCAACCCGCATTCTAACTCTACGACCCTCCAATTCAATCCTGCTCTGTGCTGGTCCGAGCGGCACCAATCTGCTATACCGCAAGGCAGTTCTGTCCCAACGGGTGTCTCAAAGTGCAATATAGAATCGCAATGGTAATCGCACTGGCCTTCTTGATCGTTGTTCTGGCCGTGAGCAAGGCGGACGTGCAGCAAACCTGGCGCAGCATGGGCGAGGTGCTGGGTGCGTCGGCGGACACCGACTGGCGCGACATCGAGCCGCAAAACCTGCTCTACATGGAGCTTGATAGTGGCATGATCATCATAGAGCTGGCGCCGCAGTTCGCACCGCGGCACGTCGAAAATCTGCGCAAGCTTGTGAATGCGGGACATTTCAAGGACGCATCGGTCAAGCGCTCGCAAGATAACTACGTCGCTCAATGGAGTGGCAGCGGACCGCTCGGTGAGGCAAAGCCGGGGCTTCTTCCTGAATTTTACCGTGATGCCAAAAGTCTCGATTTTACGCCGCTCGACAGCCGCGATGCGTATGCCAACGAGGTTGGATTTGTGACGGGCTTTCCCGTCGGGCGCGATTCGGCGACCGGGCGCGCCTGGCTAAGCCATTGTTACCGTATGTTGGGCGCCGGTCGGGATACGGCGGCAGATAGCGGCAATGCGGCGGAGCTGTATGTGGTTACCGGCCATGCGCCGCGCCACCTGGATCGCAACGTGACGTTGCTGGGGCGCGTTATTGAAGGAATCGAATACCTGACGACCCTGCCGCGAGGTAGCGGCCCGCTCGGATTCTACGAACACGAAAACGACTACGTGAAAATTCGATCATTACGTTTTGGCACAGACTACGACAGCGGCTGGCAGGCATTGCGCACGAATACCGACACCTTCCAGGCATTGGTTGCGGCGCGTCGCCACCGCAACGAGGAATGGTTTATCGATCCGGCCGGTGCCATCGAGCTGTGTAACGTGCCGCTACCAGTGCGCCGGGTAGAGTAAGCGCCGGCGGGCGACCGGCGTATCAGCGAATCGGCAAAATGCCTCCAGCAGTTTATTTTCTTAGATATGCGACGTAATCTCGCCGAGCTTCTTCGTCAGCTTCGGGTTTTCACGATAGTCGATCGGGATGACGACGAGGCTGGGGCCATCCTCGTCCAAAGCAGTGCGCAACGCGCCCTGCAATTTTGCGCTGTCTTCGATGTAATGGCCATTCCAGCCAAACGATTCGGCTAGCTGCAACCAGTCCGGGTTGCCGAATGACAAATCGGTGTGATGACCGAACTCGTTACTCTGCTTCCACGAGATCAGCCCGTAACCCCCGTCTGCCCAAACCATCACCGTAATCTTGCTGTTCAGGCGTTTTGCGGTTTCCATTTCCTGAACGTTCATCAGGAAACCCGCGTCGCCGCACACCGCAAGCACGTGCCGGTCCGGATGCACGAGATTGGCCGCTATAGCACCCGGTAGCGCGAAACCCATCGAACAGAAACCGTTCGGTATCAGGCAGGTGTTTGGTTCGTGGCACTGGTAATGGCGCGCGACCCACATCTTGTGTGCGCCAACGTCCGATAACAGTATGTCATGCGCGCCCATCACTTCGCGCGCATCCCATAGCGCCTTCTGCGGCTTGATCGCGCCCTTTGAAGTGTCGTCCTTGTGCTCCGCAAAGTCTGCTGCCATCGCGGCGCGACGCTTGCGTTGGCCCGCCGTGTCATAGCTTAACTTGCCGTGCGCATCGACGCGTTCATTAAACATCCACAGGGTATGTGCGAGGTCACCGATAAGTTCTACTATCGGGTTGTAGTGCGCGTCGATTTCTGCGGCGAGAAAATCGGCGTGGATGATGGTCTTGTCGCTATTCGGATTCCACAGGTTGGGGTGGTACTCGACCATGTCGAATCCAAGCGTGATTACCAGGTCGGCCTCATCCACCGCGAGGGACAAGCGATCCTTGCTGCCTAGTCCGATGGTGTACAGGCAGTACTCGGCGTCCATGTCGACACAACCTTTTGCCATAAACGTGCTTATCACGCTGATCCCGGTGCGTTCGCAGAACTTGCGCAATTGTTTGCTGGCGCGTTTCCGAATACAGCCGTTGCCGGCAATGATGATTGGGCGCTTCGCCTTCTTAATCAGCTCGAACGCCCGGTCGGTGACTTTGTCGTCGACGACGGCGCGGCGAAAGCGACGTGGCTTCATGGGCACTTCGCTCGAATCTTCTTTCGCGATGTCCTCGGGTAGTTCGATGAGTACGGCGCCCGGTTTTTCGGTACGCGCGAGGCGTACAGCCTTGCGGACAATTTCGGGAATGGTATCCGGGTTCAGTACGGTCGTGGACCATTTGGTCACCGGCTCGAACATCCCAACGACATCCATGATCTGGTGCGACTCCTTGTGCAGGCGATCCGTCGAGCCCTGGCCGGTTAACGCAATGAGCGGTGCGCGATCCATGTTGGCGTCCGCAACGCCCGTGATGAGGTTCGTAGCACCCGGCCCCAACGTGCTCAGTGCGCCTGCCGGGTTGCCGGTCAGTCGGCCGTACACTTCGGCCATGAAAGCAGCGCCCTGCTCGTGGCGCGTCAGGATGAACCGGATCTGCTTCGACTTCTCGAGCGATATCATGAAATCCGCATTCTCCTCGCCCGGCACGCCGAAAATGTACTCGATGCCTTCCTCTTCCAGGCATTTCACCATCAGGTCTGAAGCTTTCATAAGAATCGCCCGTAATAAATCTCGCGTTTATCTTACCGGCAAGCAACGATCACGTCGCCTTACGGTCTACCTGACTGAATTCACTCTTGTAGTTATCGGCGGCAGCAGGAGAATACGCTGCCTGCATGGCGGCACCGTTTTGCCGTACGACAACTGATCCCAACCAAGACCGCCGAAGGCGGCGTAACAGGACAAGAATAAGGTGCCAGCACTCGCAATGCGGAAATTAGGTAAAGCATTGATAGTTAAAACTTTAATGGGCGTTGTGCTGGCCGTTTCCGTACCGTCGGGTGGGGCCAATGCGCAGCAGGACGAATCGATTGACGAAATTCAGGTCACAGCAACCCGTCGCCCGGTTGCGGTAACCAAAGTGTCGGCCGCCCTGACCCTCGTGCAGCGCGACGCGGTCCAAAACGAAAAGCTGGCGACCGACGCGCTCGCGCACCAGATCGGTGTGTTCCTGCAACAGACCACGGTCGGCCAGGGCGCCGCGATAATTCGCGGGCTCAAGGGCTCAGAAATTCTGCATATGGTTGACGGTTTGCGCATGAACAATGCGATCTTCCGCAATGCGCCTACGCAGTACCTCGCGCTGATTGCACCCGGATCCATCGAACGCATGGAAGTGGTGCGCGGTTCACCCACGTCACTTTATGGCAGCGACGCCGTTGGCGGCGTGATCCAGGTGATTTCACGACTTCCTCGCTTCGATAGCGATGAATTCGCGATACAACGAGAGCTATTCGTAGCACTAGACAGCGCCGAGCTCGGCAAGTCGCTGAGCGCGTCACTCGATATGGGCAACAGGCACACTGCCGGATTGATGAGCGTTGCCGGGCAGGAGTCCGGCGATCGCCGCGTTGGTGGCGGCAAAAGGGTGAAGCCCAGCGGCTTCGAATCCTACAGCGCGCGCGCTGCACTGGTGGTCAATCCCGCAGACGACCGCAGCTGGGTATTCGATGCGCAATTTACGCGCCAACCGGAAACTCCGCGAGTTGATGAACTGGTACCCGGTTTCGGTGAGACTGAACCTGCGTCGGCCGAATTTTTCTTTGTGCCGAACGACCGGCAGTTCGCACACCTGCGACATACGCGGGATGCGGCCTGGTTCGATGCTGACTGGACGCTTGATCTCGGCTGGCAACGCATTGTCGATGATCGCCGGACCCGCGCATTGGGGTCCGATGAGCGCCGCGTCGAGAAAAATCGCAGTGACCTGCTCGGCATGTCCCTGAATGCTTCACGCGATATCGGTCGCGCGTCCTGGGTTTGGGGCGCGGAGATTTACCATGACAAAGTATCCAGCTCGCGCGTCCAGCAAGATATCAATTCAGGATTTAGCGAGGAGGTGCAGGCGCGTTTCCCGGATGACTCAACGGTGCGGCAGGCCGCCGTGTTCGCACACTTGTCCCGTCCTCTGGCAGAAAGACACACAGTGTCCGCGGGCCTGCGCGCAAGCGCTGTCGACATCGACGTCACGCCGACCGCGGACTACGGGGCTGCGGACATCGGCATTCGTGACGTCAGCGCCGACGCCGGCTGGTTGTTCGATCTTGGTGACACGACACAGATTGTGGCGAACGTCAGCTACGGTTTTCGCGCACCGAATATTTTCGATCTGGGTACGCTCGGTGAACGGCCTGGCAATCGCTTCAATATTCCAAATACGTCGCTTAAATCAGAGCGCGTAACGCAGTTCGACCTGGCATTGCGCAAGCGGGCCGATGCCTGGTCGGCGGAGTTCGTCGTATTCAGGCTTGATTACACGGACAAGATCCAGTCCGCGTTGACGGGCGATTTGACGATCGATGGCCGCGATATTGTCCAGAGTCGCAATTTCGGCCGCGCGAAAAACCATGGTATCGAGGCGGCGTTGCAATGGCATCCCGGTGGCGCTTTTTCGGCCGACATGCTGGTTAACTACACGCGCGGCGAACAGCGCGAAGACGACGGCAGCAACACGCCCGGAGATCGCATTCCGCCGCTGAACGGTCGCATAACACTTGAATGGACATTGAATGACGCATGGTCCTTGACGACAAAGCTTCTATTCGCGGATGAGCAGAGTCGCCTCAGTCCGCGCGATGCAGGTGATACTCGTATCAACCCAAACGGCACTCCCGGCTGGGCCGCGGCAGGTGTCGGCGTCAACTGGCGTCCATCGGCGTCGTGGACTATTAATGTCGGTGTTGAAAACGCCTTGGACAAGCAATACCGCGAACACGGCTCCGGCATCGATGCGCCGGGCGTCGATTTCTATGCCTCGGTCCGCGCAAACTGGTGAGTTGCGCGCCTCGCTTCAAAGTCTGATTCGAAATCCCGCTTCGATAACGTGTGCGTCGTAAAACTCGAGCCCGCCTTCCTCAAAATTTATATTTCGGTAGCTGACACCGATACTGTAATTACCCGCCAACTTGACGTCGAAGAAGGTGCGCCAGTCGTCGCGGCTGACGTCAAACGAGCCGCTATTGTCGTAGCGCCGCCAGTAGCCGCCCACCGTCCAGCGTTCGTTGACAGACCAGCTTAACGATGCATCCGCGTAGCTGGTTTCGGCACGATACGCGACATCAAAAAGATCCTGCCGCGAACCGCCGCTGACCTGCCGTATAAAATCCTGTGAGTTGTCCACCAGCGTGCCGCCAACTGACCATGTCAGGTCTGCGACGCTGTGACTGAAGCGCAGAGATGTTTGTCGGGTTGTCGCCGCCCATTGACCAAGGTCGTTTTCCCGTTCGTTGCTGGCATGGCTTGCGACGACGAGCACTCCGCGCGGCGCACGGTAGCTGGCGCGCAGCCGATAACGCGTAAATTCGCTCGGCGAAGCGAGCGAGTAGGGGTCATCCCGGCTGTGGTCGTTCAGGCGAGCGTTGACATGTAGGCGATTGTTGGGCCGGTAATCGAAGTTAATGAAGAGGCCGTCGGCATCGCTCCGGTCTGTCACTGTCCTCGCTGTTCCGCCGGCCTGCGTTGCCGTCGAATCTACGTCGCGACTCTGCGTCTGCCATCCCGCAGAGACCAGCAGGCTTTCGGCTGCCTGCCAGGCGAGGCCAAGATCGAAGGCCAGGCTATCGATGTCCCATTGCCCCTGGCCGCCTTCGGTAACGGAGAAACCTACCGTGCCAGACTGATCGAGCCTGCGCTGGCGGATACCGGCCAGCAGGCCGAGCTGCTCGTTCAGCGTGTAGCGCACTCTGGCATCGATAGCCACGGTATCTCTCGAAATGCCACCGTCGCCGGAATCCGCAGATTGCAGCGGCTGCCCGGTAAAATCGCTGCCTTGCAGACGTTCATCGACGCGCGTTTCGAGATCGAGATTTCCCAGCATTACCATGCCGCTGACAGACAGGCGCTTGGCAGGCCGCGAAAAAATGCGCGCGATATGATCATGCCCGCTGAATGAATACGGCCTGTTCAGAAAATAGAAGTCGAGCGACGTCAGGTCGTCGGGATTCTCTCCTGCCGAGAAGCCGGGCAAAAACATTTCCACGTCGTTCTCGTAGTCGTGAACCCGCTCTTCGAGCGACAGGTGCGTGTTGGACCAGCGATAATCAAAGCCAACTCGCAAAGTTTCCATGAGTTCGTCTACCGGCTTGTCGAGCTCGAACTCGTCGCGCGATATGTCCTCTGTCGTTGTGCTGCTACCGGTTTTGGCGTAACGCTCGTAGCCCATCGTCAGGTCTGCGCGCTCGTTGAGATTGACCGTAAGCGCAACGTCATCACGTACTCGTTCGATATCAAATCGGTGGAAATCGCCGCCAGTTGAACCCTCGATGCTCGCGTTCTCCGGCAGCACGATGATGTCATCGTAAAACCAGGCGGACCGTCGGCGCTGGGCCTGAAATTTGTACGCGCCGAATTTTCGAATCTTCAGGCGCATGTTTTCGTAAGGATCACCGCCAAGGTTGTGCGCGTCGAGTTCAATTCGGTCCGGCTGCAACGCATCGCTTTTGTCAAGTACGAAAACCAGAGACACGTCCGACACGCGCACACCATCTTCCAGGTTGATGTCCTCCTGATATTTATTGCGGGCACCGCTGACGGAAACATTGCGCGCGCCGATCGTGACTTCGCCGCTTAACTCGTCGGTACTGGCCAGCGCCGGGATCGTCAAAAGTATGCAGTTAGTGAAAAGACCGCGAAATGTCATTTGAGGAACAACGAATCGAGATTCGAACCGTGGATGGTTACATGGCAATTCGTGCAGACTGTATCGCCGCCGAATCGTGGCGGCCCGGAGGGTGCAAAGCCGAGATGAAATTGCGGCATGGCAGCGTGACAACTAAAGCACAGGTCACCGACCGC
>JABDKF010000177.1 GCA_013003155.1 Woeseia sp.
GCGTTTACGAGGCGCTGCCGTACCTGATCGGCAATATCAATCAGCAGCTCGGCGTCGATGATTCCGAGCACCCTTTTCTTGATTTGCGCGGCAAGCGCGTCGTCGTGCTGGGCGGCGGCGACACCGGTATGGACTGCAACCGCACGGCGCTGCGCCAACAAGCGGCTTCGGTGACCTGCGCGTACCGGCGCGACGAAGCGAACATGCCGGGCTCACGACGTGAGGTTGCGAACAGTCGCGAGGAAGGCGTTGAGTTCATGTTCAACCGCCAGCCGCTGGAAATTCTGGGCGACGAACACGTGACCGGCGTGCGTCTGATCCAAACGCAACTCGGCAAGCCGGACGCCGGCGGCCGACGCAGCCCGGAACCGGTACCCGGCAGCGAAGAAATCTTACCGGCCGATGCCGTCGTCATCGCGTTCGGATTTCGCCCCAGTCCGCCCGCCTGGTTCGAAGAACACAACATCGCGTTGTTGCCCAACAATCGCGTGCGCGTCAGCAAGCTCGGCGACTTCCCGTTCCAGACAACCAACCCGAAGGTGTTTGCCGGCGGCGACATGGTACGCGGCTCGGATCTCGTAGTGACCGCGGTATTCGAAGGCCGGGAAGCGGCGAGCGGCATCACCGCCTGGCTTGAATCGCAGCCAAAGGCCGAAGCGCCGGATGCCCTGGTCAGATCGGCGTAGCTCCCCGTACCGTAAAGGCCGGCACGCGTATCGGCCAAGCGACAATCCTGTTGGAGCGGCTCCAGCCGCGATTGCCACCACTCGCTCAGAGTTAGGCCCGATCCTGTGGGAGCGGCTTCAGCCGCGATTGTCGATTTGTATAGCAAGCAGCACATAGTTGGGCCATTGTCCAACGACGCATGCACAGCATCATTAGGCGATGCTAATTCGAGCTCGTGCTTCCAATTTCTACAGTTGGCAGATTCGGTGAGTTAATCGCGGCTGAAGCCGCTCCCACAGGCAATTTGTTCGCCGCGCGCGCACCGACAATCGACCCCTATATCCCGCACATTGCAAGCGGGCGCGGAAATAGCGAAGCTGGTGTTTTGTTGCCCCGGAGTTCGTTTATGGCTGCCCGAGCTGTGCTGTTTTCCATTCTTTTCGTTCTTGTTGTGCCGTTGCCGGCCGAGGCAGATGCCGGTACTACCGTTTTCCGTGATGTTGACGTGCTGTATCTCGATGGAGATGCGCGCACGGAGCGCGCGACTGTCGTTGTGCGCGATGGCAGGATCGAAAGCATCGGTGAACGGCCGGACGCGTTGCCGGCCGATGCTACCGTTGTCGGCACCTGTGGTGGTGTGCTGATGCCGGGGCTTGCCGACATGCACGTGCATTTCACCGGGTACGAAGGTTCGATGTTCCTGGGCAACAGCATTACTACGGTACGCAATCTTTGGGGCTCGTCATCGACGTTTGTGCTCGATGCGCAGGCGAAGGCGGGCACAATAGCGTCACCGCATATTTATTCGCCAGGCCCATTAATAGATGGCCCGGAGCCGATCTGGGGCGATAGTTCACTGCAAGTGACGAGTCCCGAGCAGGTGGTAGGCGCCGTCGAAAGTCAGCGCACGACGGGCTACCGAGCCGTCAAGCTTTACGAGGGTCTGACCCCCGACATTTATCGCGCCGCCGTCGCGGCTGCAAAAGAACGCGATATGCAGGTCTACACACACGTACCGAGCGGCATGACGATTGAGGAGGTGATCGATTTGGGTGTCGATAGCATCGAGCATCTGGATAACGTTGCCGACAGCGTGTTTACCGAAGGGCCCGACGACGACGGCCGTGCTGGTACCCGATGGGGCATGGCCAATGAGGACAAGATGCGCGCACTGGCCGCGCATTCGGCAAAGGCCGGTGTCTGGCACTCACCGACGTTTGCAGTCATCGCGAAGCGTTACGAATACGGCGCCGAGGCCGGTGCTTATTTCGCGCGCCCCGAGATGGCTTACCTCGGACCTGGCTTGCGCGGCTGGTGGCAGAGCAGTGCTGCGCGCATGGGGCCGTGGGACGCGCGCCTGCAATCCATGGCGCAACAGCAGCGTCGTTTCGTCAAAATCCTGTTTGATAGCGGCGCGCCACTTCTCCTCGGCACCGATACGCCTAACCCGTTCGTCACGCCCGGCTTCGCGATTCACGACGAGTTGGCGGCCTTTGTTGAGGCCGGTATTCCGGTGGCGGACGTGCTGCGAATTGCAACCGCCGATGCCGCGAAGTTCTTGCGCGAAGAGGGCAAGTGGGGCGTGATTGCGGCGGGTGCCCGTGCCGACCTCGTGCTGCTTGACGCAGACCCGCGCGACGACCTGAATACGCTGCGCCGCCCGTGCGGCACGATGGTGAACGGTCACTGGTATTCAAGTGCCGCTTTGCAGGCCGAGCTGGAAAAACGTGCGGCAACGATTGCGGCCGAGGCAGCGGCGGACGACGATGTTGCCGGAGAGTAGGCAGCGCCAGGCCAGAGAAAAGCAAAGAAAAGAAAAAGGTGCCAGGTTTATTTGTTGGTGGATAACGAGGCCCGCGACCGCATGAGAGCCCGACAACTGTCGCACCAAAGGTCACAGCGGATCATAGAATAAATCAGACGCTCGTTTCACTATCATCCAGTCTGGCAACGGCAGCTTATCAGGCTGATAGCCACTCCCGGCCAATAGACGACGGCAGGCTGATACGAGTTAAATGTTCCGCTGCTGATCCAGGGCTGCCACCTATCCTCGCGCTGCGGCACCCCTGTGGGAGCGGCTTCAGCCGCGATTGTTATCGTTCGCTCACGACTAGACGCAACCCTGTGGGAGCGGCTTCAGCCGCGATTACCGAGTTGACAGGAAGTATTGAATAGTCGCAATCTTTAATAGCAAACAACCGTCAGACTCCGATCCTTCAGCCGCGAAAAGTTTTTGAAGCACTCCGCATCGATGATTTCAGGAAAGACAGTGCGAATACGCCTCTCGACTCAAAAAATGCTAATCGGAATTTCGTTGCTAACAATCATCGCCGGTTGCGGCGCTATGCCAAAAACCTGGACAGAAATTCCACTTGCGTCAATTGATGACACCGAGCTGCACAATTTTATGGTGGCTGGGTACGTCTTTGGCGTCATTGAATGTCCTCCGCAGGAACAATGTATTGTTGCCGACGCTATTCTGCTGACACCAAAGCCGGTACCGGACTCGCCTTCAGGAATACCGGAAGGCCTCAAAAGGTTAGGTCACGATCAGCCGTCAAGACTCGGGCTGGAGGTTGGCGAACGCTACTTGTTTTATTTCAAGCGCCGCTATGGAGTCGTAAAAGTTAAAAAGGCGGAGACTCTTTAGGCTCATAGCCGGCTGTGACGGGGCAGGTGACAGTTTTCCCAACGTGGCAGCTTCAAACCCGAACTTCTAGATAATCCGGAACAATAAACAAGACGTTAGAAGTAGCTAGAGCTTTAAACTGCTAGCTTCCTCCTACTGATGCAAATCTGTCACGTGCATTGGCCCGGCAAAAAACGCTGTGGGAGCGGCTTCAGCCGCGATTCTCATCACTCGCTCGGGCCCAGCAGCAACCCTGTGGGAGCGGCTTCAGCCGCGATTCAATTGCAGATTCTGGCGAACCCCATGAATTCTTAGCACGACATTAAATTTGCATCGCCCGATGATGCAGTGCATGCAATGTTTCACAGTGCCCCAACTATTCATCGCTTTTTATCAAATCGATAATCGCGGCTGAAGCCGCTCCCACAGGAAAGCTGCTCCCACAGGGAAGCTGCTCCCACAGGGAAGCCGCTCCCACAAGTGGGCTGGTAGTTGTCGAAAGGGTTTTGCGGCAGGAGGGCTTGGGCCTGGTAAGTACTAGGCCCGAGCCCAACAATTATTTAGCCCGGGCCGTTTTCGTGAGCCCGCTTCAATCATTACCGCACAGTGTTGCAGCTCGCTTCAATCGTTACCGCACAGTGCTGCAGCCCGCTCCATTCATCAGCGCGCTTCAATCATCTGCGCACAGTGCTTCCGGTGCCCAGCTGCACAGCGCATCACGCAGTGCTTCCGGATCTCCGATACCGCAACCTGCATTCGGGTCGTCTATTACATCCAGCGAATCGCCGACACAGCTGACTTCTTCGCGCTCACCCGTCGGTGTGCCGTTTTCATCGAGCTTCGTCGCGAGAATAAATCCGGTGCCTGGCAGGTAGTACTTGTACTCCCCTTCGCCGGGATCGCGAGGATTTACTTCGAACGTTTGCAGGCACCCGCCGTTGCACTTATAGGCCTCGCCCTCGCCACCTTCGGCAGCCGAGGGGGATGTCATCAGATTCTCGTACCTGACGTAATCCTCGGCCTCGTCGGTCGCCATCTCCTGGCGATCTCCCTGGCCCACTAACGGCATTGCACGCACCAGGAAGCCGGCGCGGGCACGATCCATCCCGTTGGCGAAGGAGCCATCGGTGTTGTCGATCAAACCGCCCTCGATCTCATAGGTGTTTTCACCGCAATAGATCGTATCGCCCTGCGTGTTTTGTGCGTACCAGTCCTGCGTGACTTCGATCGCATCGTATTCGAATTCCCCGCCTTCCTCGCTTTCCTCGAACACGAGGTCCCGGATAACCCGGCACGGCAACCCGCCGACGTCGATTACCTCATCTGTGGCAGTCACGACGGTGACTTCGTCCTCGCCAAGAATGACGTGAGTATGGCCGGCGGTCAGCGGCCAGTAGGGATTGGCTGCGACGGTGTCACCAATGTCATCCGGATCGACGAAGTCGGCGGAGTCGAATTCGATGTCGTAGCGCTCCTCTCCGAGCAGGTCGCACAGGTCACGTCTTGCCCGATACACGTCACGGCACTCATGCGATTTCTCGGCAGCTTCTTCCCGAGCGTCCCGCCGGCATTCGCGTTCGTCCTCTTTGCTCGTCACGTAAACGCAATCGGCAATGTGCACGAGATAATCATCCGCCCGGTCAGCGTGGCAGGCGCTGCGCAGCAGTCTCGCGTGCTGGCTGCAGGACTGCTGGCCGCGTTTTCCGTAATGCTTTGAATGTTTTTTTCCACCGCTGCTGGCCATTGCGGTGGAACCGAGCGCCGCGGTAAGGACAATAAGCAGGTAGTAGGGTACTCGTGAGTTTCTGGACATTGTTATTCTCCCTGGGTAGTTGTTTTTACTCGTGATCTGGAAAAATGCCGATTAACTACCTCTACTAGACGTTGGTTGGCGCCATAATCGGTCGGGAGATGCAGGCGTAGGGCTTTAAATGCTGGTGTCGGCAGGGCCAATCTGCTCAAGGAGTCTTAATGGTGAGGTCTTGGAATAGAGATTGCGTTCTTTCCCACTTAGATAAACTTGGTACCTTTTCATTTCTAGAACTAGCGGCGGTATCGCGGCTGAAGCCGCTCCCACAGTAGGTAGTTTTGTTGGCAATCTGTAAAGTAGGCAGCCACCCCTCATTCGGCGGAGATCGAGATGCTTAAAGTCAGGTGGCCATTCCCTAAAAAACTCTTCATGACTGCAATTTTGTGCCTGACGGCCTGCAGCTACGTTAAGGCGAGTGAAGGGCACGATGAACTCGTGCAGCTCTTTAAGGACTGGCGAGCGTTCGAGACCCCACCGCTCGCAAACGGTGCGCCTGACTACTCGAGCCGGCGTTTCGAAATGCGCCAGAAAGAATTTCTCAGGCTTCGCAAGCGGCTCGCCGCGTTTGATATTGAGTCATGGCCCGTTCCCGAACAGGTCGACTGGCATCTCGTTCGTGCCGAAATGAACGGCTACGATTTTAATC
>JABDKF010000212.1 GCA_013003155.1 Woeseia sp.
GCCCGTTGATCGACGAATCGGAAACGCTCGACTACCAGGCGGCCGAAAAGAGCTACACAATGCTCACCGAAGCGCTGCCCGACGTCCGCGTCGGTCTCGTGCACGGCCGCATGAAGCCGGCGGAAAAAGAACGCGGCATGCAGGCATTCAAGGAAGGCCTGATCCAGCTGCTCGTCGCGACGACCGTGATTGAGGTCGGCGTCGACGTGCCGAACGCCAGCCTGATGATTATCGAAAACGCCGAACGCATGGGCCTGTCGCAACTGCATCAGCTGCGCGGCCGGGTAGGGCGCGGCGCGATCCAGAGCCACTGCGTGCTGTTGTACAAGCCGCCGCTCGGCCGCATTGCGAAAAGCCGCCTGTCGGTTTTGCGCGAGACGAATGATGGCTTCGTCGTGGCCGAGCGTGACCTCGAACTGCGCGGCCCCGGCGAACTGCTCGGCACTCGCCAGACCGGGCTGCCCGATTATCGGGTCGCGAACCTGGTCCGCGATGCGGAACTGATGCCACGCGTGCAGATGGCTGCCGAAACGATTCGCCTCGAAGCGCCAGATAACGCGGCAGCGATTGTGCGCCGCTGGCTCGCCGACGTGAATCGCTACGGAAAAGTGTAGACGGCCACTGAGTAAGGCTTTGTGGCAAAATCTGTCAGTACGCAGCGTCAATCGTGAAGAGCGTCAACATGCAAAGAGCAAATTCAGACCGTTACTTCTTTACGGCACTTGCCATTGCGATCAGCGGGACGGCGTTTGCCGGGTTCTGGTTCACTTATTTCGGCCCGATCATCGGCCGAACATACCCGCCGGCAGGCTGGGCTCTGCACATTCACGGCGGGTCCTTCTTTGCCTGGTACCTGTTTTTTCCGTCACAGGCGGCGCTGATCGCAAGCAACAGGCGCAATCTGCACATGATGCTGGGACGGCTGAGCGTCGCTCTGGTGGTACTGATGGCGGCGACCGGGATTCTTGTATTGTCTGTGCGCGTGGACGAGGCAATGCGCGAAGGACAGCCCGAAGTCTGGCTGTTGTACGGGCCAATGATACTGTCGAACCTGATCCTGTTCGTTTCGTTCTACGCGGCTGCGGTGCGCATGGCCGTCACTGGTCGGCTACAGGCGCATAAGCGGCTCATAATTGTGGCCAGTGCGATCGGGATCGGCGCGGGATTTTTTCGACTGATATTTTTCCTCAGCGGATTTCACCCATTGTCCATTCCTATCGGCGTGCTCGCGTGTAGCCTGTTCATACTTATTGGCATGATCTACGACTGGCTTACCCGGCGATCCGTTCACCCCGCCTACACAATCGGACTTGTCGCCATGTTCCTGGTCGAGGTCTCTTTACTCCCACAGGTCAATGAAGCCGGTGTTGCGTGGGTCAATCAATGGCTCGCCGCACTGGGTGAGACAATTAGCTTCCTCTATAACCCGGAACCGACCGTCGAGTTCTGATCGGACGTTTGACCTGGCAGGTAGTCGGCGTGGCCCGCAAGTTTTTACTTTTCTCGGTGGCTCGTTGCTGAACATGCCTTCGCGACACAGTAAGATGCCGCCGTATGGCTAATCGCAAACACGGGCTCCTCGCGCCCGGGCTCAGGGCGCAGCTGCGCAACTACGGCAGGCTGATGCGCGTCGACAAGCCGATCGGCATCTGGCTGCTGCTGTGGCCGACGCTGTGGGCGCTGTGGCTTGCCGGTGACGGCCATCCGGACCCGGGACTGTTCGTCATCTTCGTGCTGGGCGTTTTCATCATGCGCTCCGCGGGTTGCGTGTTGAACGATTATGCCGACCGCAATATCGACCCCTATGTCGAACGCACGCGCAGCCGGCCGATCGCAACCGGTGCCGTCGCCCCGATCGAAGCGCTGACGCTGTTTGTCGCACTCGGCCTGATTGCCATCGGCCTCGCGACGATGCTGAATCGCCAGGCGCAGTTGCTCGCCGTTGTCGGCGCGATACTGACGATCATCTACCCATTCATAAAACGCTATGTCTCGATCCCGCAGTTCATACTCGGTGCCGCATTCGGCTGGGCCGTGCCGATGGCGTTTGCCGCGCAGACCGGTGCAGTGCCGC
>JABDKF010000270.1 GCA_013003155.1 Woeseia sp.
GAATGACCGCGGCAACACCGCCGACAACGATGTACTCAACCTGATGTTTATTGAGAAGTTCGAGAATCTCGCGGAAGCTTGGATTCATGGACCTGACGCAGTGACCGAAAAAACCCGATTCGAGATTCCAATTCGGCCAGCCGCTGCTCGGGCGACAACGACGCAAACCACTGTATCAGCGACAGGTCATGTGCGTCGCCGATGTCTTTGGAGACCTGCTCTTCCTGCATCAATTGATACTACTACGAAATTTGGCGCGCCCGACAGGATTCGAACCTGTGACCCCTGCCTTCGGAGTCCACCAGAGCAACAGTAAGTAATTGTTTTGTTTACCATTGTGTGGCAGGACGCCCGTTGCAATTGCAGCATTGTGCACATATGTGCATGACTCAATCACGCAATTCTCACGCACTGTAACGCGTCGAGATGGGCGAGCATGAGCGGACATCTATGGATCGCGCATCGTCTTGCCGGAAGGATAGCCTGTGATTGTGCCGACCGATGGATCAACAATGTCCACAACATCCGGGATGAACCCTTGCGTGCGGATGACGGCAAACACCCGAATTTCAGCGTTCGGAAACGCTTCATGCAAGCGCTGCGCGCAGGCATAACTCGTCCTGCCCATCGTTAGCACGTCGTCGACCAGCGTAATCTGTGCGGGCTGCAGGAGGTCTACGTTAGCGGCAATAGTCTCGTAATGCCGATGCCAGAGGGGCCGTTCGCTGGCCGGGGAAGATGCTGATTTCGGGACGGCAACAACGCGCTCAAGACATGGCAAAACGTCCGCCCCGAAACCTCCTTCCACAAGCAGATCGGCGATCACGCGCGCGGGCCAAAGCGCACCATCAGGAAGCGGGGCGCTGCGGGGCACGGGAACGAGCGTGATCTCGGGGTTAAGAAAGGGCTGTAGTATCGCTGCGCCGGGCGCTCTCAAATGCGGAAAGGCGCTCCGAATGACAGCTTCTTTGCCGGCTTTGAATCCGGCGCAGATATTTCTCGATTTCTGGGAAAGCTCGCTAGGACCGCGAGGCGAATAGTTCGCAAGCGTTCCGTAAGCGATCTCAGAGGGCAAGCTCCGCCCCACTGGCTGTAAAACTCGGTATGTCGTCCAGAATATCCGGCAGCGATTCGCGGGTCAGAACCTGTGCGCCGTAGCCGATCATTTCTTGCGGCCAAGTCAGCTCCGGATCATCCGCTACGTTTTGCATGATGAACACGAGGCGACCAAGGCGCAGCGCCTCCCAGCCCTGATGACGGGTTCCGCTTTTCTCACCGGCCTCGACTATGACCGTGGCATCCGTAATCAACGCCATCGTCCGGTTGCGGCGCGGGAAGTTCTCTCGCTTGCTCGGATAGCCTTCCGGAAACTGGGAGAGCGCAAGATGATTGCGCTTGATCGTTTCGAGCAGCTCACGGTTCTTGGCCGGATAAGCCTGGTCTAACGGCGTACCAAGGACCGCGATGGTGCGGCCGCCTTCGGCAATAGCCGTCTCATGCGCGATGGTGTCCACGCCTTCGGCAAGACCGCTTACAACGACATAGTGGTGCCGGACAAGGGCCTGCGTAAACGCTCTGGCACGCGCAGCGCCCTCCGGACTGACTTTACGTGAACCGACCACGGCAATACGCCGCCCCTCCGTCAGAAGCTTACGGTCACCGGTAAGGTAAATGGAGTCCGGAGCGTTCTTGCTTTCGAAATCACTAAGAGGCCCGAGGAGTTCCGGGGTACTGTAGGCTTGCGCCAATTCTCATCCCCTGCAAAAGAAGGTTGCGCTACTGCGGACGATTGCCGCTTAATCAAGATAGCTTATTTGCGTATCAGGTGCTAGATGGCGCCCCGGTTTATCCCGAACTTCATGCTGCAAAGTAACGGCGCTCATACGCGGGGCATTGTCCCCTCTTCAGCGGGACGTTCGGAGATCAGGATGAGTTCCTGTATCAAAGCACAACTCGACCCGGCCATCGCGCAGCCAGAAATGGCTCATGCAACCTTTATCGCGCCAGACGGAGGGATATAGGGTCGGCCTGCCGGGCTGCGTGCGGGTCAGACGCCAGTGGGGTCGGTGCGCGGTCTGCCCAGAAAGGGTGACTACGTCACCGCAGCCGCACGGGCACTTGAAGAGAATCCATTTGGGTTTTTTCCCGTTTACAACATAGTAGAGCTGACCGGCCATGACCTCCGTATTCGGCGGCGGCTTTTCAACAAAGGTAATAGCCGGGAATACGACCGGCGGCAGCGGCTTTGGCGCGCGTGCCGGTTCCCGGCCCCCAGCGGGGCGTGGGGCAAAGACAGAGCCTATCCACGCGGCGATCCGGCTAAACAAATTCATCGCGCTTGCCCAAAGATGGTCGATTGAGCCTGCATGACTCTTTCAATAATAGAAATTCATGCGCGCGACAATACGGGCAGTCGGAATCACCCACTGTTTGATGGCTGTTTATCTCCATCTTCACAAAGTCTATGAAGTACATGTCGCGGCGCACTTCCGGCGCAAAACGCCGAAACGGTTTAACCAGATCAAAGAGCGTTGCCAGCGCAAAATCAGCGGAAGCGCTGGTAAACGGACCAACGCCGGGCGCGTCCGTGTTGCCGTCTTCCAGATAGCGTTCTTTGAGCTCTTCGTCGGTAATGTCTGGATTTTCGCGCCGCGCAAGCTGCGTCTGAATCCATACGTCCTTGATGACGCCCTGGCAGAACAGGCACTGCCCGACCTCGGGCAGGATGGTGCTGACACGGCCATAGTGGTAGCGCAGATAGGGATGGCCGTCTTTACCCTCGTCGACCATGCCGCCGAGTCCGATATCGATATAGGGCTGCAGGTAGGCGTACACCGCTGCATTCATAACTTCACGGCCAGCGAAGTCATCCGTACAGCCGATAATGACATCGCAACCTGCAAGGGCATCAAGCGCATCCGGGTTGGTATCAAGGTCCGAAGCGATAGCCGCAACACGCACGGAAACCCCGATGCCATCGATAAAACTCTTGAGCGTCTCGGATTTGACATGGCCGACATCGCGCTTCATGAGACCGCGTACACGGCTCAGATTACTCTCTGCGAGCAGGTCCTTGTCGATCAGCACAAGCTCGCCGATACCGGCACGCGCGCCCAGAGTACCGAATGGACTTCCGGTGCCGCTATTACCAACGACACCAACCCGCAGGGACTGGAGCATGTCAACAAAGGGCTTACCGAACGCCGCCGCCTGCCGTGCTTGCACCGCGTCATGTTCGCTGCTGCTTTTTCTATACCCGAAAAGCACGATGCGCTCTCCAACTACGAGAGTATGTCTGACCGGGACGGACTCTTCGGGCGAAGAGCCGGACCGCGTGCGCGCGGTCCATTCACCGTTCGCCCAGAGCATTGCCACGAAGGTTATGTGCGCTCCATTGCGGTTACGGATCGCCGTGACCAGGGTGCGCTCGTTCTCCTCGTCAATGTGAGAAAACGCCGCCGGCCCTCCAGGGTGATTGTGTACGAAGCCAAAGACCAGCCCCTCCTCTTCGCAGCGGCGGAAGAGTTCGCGCAGGGGCGCGAGGTCGAACGCCATATGGGCGGGTGAGCTACCGGTAATCCAGGCGTCTTTGAAGGGGACAATCTCGGTCGCTATATAGCGGTCACAGTCTGGCAGTCCGTCAACGCAAATGTGTAGCCGCCGAAAAAGGACAGCGGCGGCTTTTTCGTGACCGTCCGGGTGTGATTCCAGGAAGCGTGTAAGGTCGGTGTGCGCAGACCCGAGCAATGTAATCCGCGCGCCGGTCATTTGTTGGCATCCGGGTTCCCCAGCGCCCACGAAATTCGGCGCAGGATAGTGACAATGTTGTCATTACCGGCACGCCATGCGACAGGCGCGTGATTCCAGTGACGTGACCAGCGGCAATATTCCTTTCCGGCGAATTGGCGGTTGTCGCCGCCACCGGGCCCGTTCATCTTCGGAACGGCCTTACCATCCAGACGCGTAAGGTGCGGGTGCGTCCAGAGCATATCGATGCCGCCCTGATTGTAGTTATTCGGGATGATCACCAGCACTTCGCAGGTCTTTTCCTGATAGAGCCCCTCAGGGAGCGGATATTTCGGGAACACGAGGAAGCGCTGGGCCTCATCTTCAACGTATTCGAGGCCGCGCTCCTCGAGCTCGGCGTAATCTGTGTCGAGGAGCAGCGGCATCGTACGTCACCCCGCCTGCGAGCCGACCGGCTGCGTTGAGAAGCGGTCCGGGCCCCTTTGCAGGGTCAGATCGATGACCGTATCGCTTTTGACTTCTTCGTCCGGCTGGCCGGGAACCTTGTGAAAGATTTCAACATCGTCCGGCAGTGACCCGAGTACGCGGAGCTGCGCACCGGTGATCTTCTTCTTGTCCCAATCGAAGGGATCGTTGTCGATGAAGAGTTCAGGCCCGTTGGGATGGGGCTTGGGATCATGGCCATGTCCATGATCGTCTTGGTGGCCGTGATCGTGGCCGTGCTTGCGATCGCTCATTTGCGTCTCCTATTTCTCTTTGCGGACGCCTTTGAACGGGCGCTTATCGGTCGTTTTCACGTCCATAAAGCGGCCGCTATCGGCATCGCGTTTTACGTAGTGCCCGGACGGGGTTTTCGTCTGGGACCTGCTGCGGACGGCGCCTTTACGGTGGCTGTCTCCGGTTGGGGGGTTGGTTGCCATTGGTATCTCCATTTCTGTTACATTTAAGCGGTTTAATCAGATAGCTTTAAAAAAGGCGTTGCCACCTATTGTTAAACTACCACACTATTCTGTTTAATGCAACCAGTTTAAGCAGAATTATCTGATCGCATGATATACATACTCCAGACCGCCGGTTTCTGCCGTCTCCTTGGAACCGAACACGAGCCCCATGCCATGGAGCTTCTTCATCTTTGCGCTGGCATTTTGAGCAGACACGTCAAACTTCTTAGCTACCTTTGACGTTGTCACGACGCCTTCCTTCATCACGAAAGCGAGCAGTTCTTTCGTCGCAGCACCGAGTTCCGGGCCAATGACATCATAGTCCTGAGCGCCCCTCAAAATGATGACGGCTTGGTTTTTCGCCTTGGCAGCATAATCCCAGTTATCCACGAGATCCGCAGACTTAAAGTCTTTCAGAAAGAATGCCTTTTCACCGCACAGCATCTTGATAAGTGAAATCACGCTTTCTCTTGGAAATGAAGCGTCTGTTGCCTGCACGCCTTTTAAAGAAACACCAAAGATCGCGGTACCAGGAACGGATTCGACTTCTCGCTGAAGTTTTTGAAAGACTTCCTTGCCGAGCTGGTTGCCGGAAAGGAAGTCCTTTTTGCCCGCTAGTTCGGTTAGATATATGATGGTCGGTTTCTGCTTCATCGGCTTAAATATAGGAGATTAAATAGGTTCAATCAAGGTAGAAGTCGAAACATATGTGAGTTCCGTTCAGTTTTATGACTTTGGTTTGGCGCTGGACTTCGACAAGCTGGCCCTTTTTGTAGACGAAAGTCAGGTAAAAGCGCTCTTGCCTTACGGAGAACTTCGCGTTGAACTTGGTAGCCTGTTCACGGCTACTCTTGAAGCCAAGACCGCGTGCCCCGCCGAAGCGGCTGACGCCGCCTTCGCTCATGGCGGCGGTAACGATTCCAATATCCGATTCAAGGGAGCGTTGACCGAATCGCTCGTACAGGCTCGGGTAATGTGCCCTTAATGCCGGACGGAGCGTACTGGCGATCCCGACGCCGCTATCGGACACGACCGTCTGGATATGGTCTTTGTGATTCTTGTTGCCGCTGTATTTCTGAAGTCCGGCGAAGCCCCGCAGCGGCGTCTGACTGTGTTCCATGACATTGCCGATTAGCTCACTGAATACAGTGAAAGCCGCCATCTGATAGTCATCTGTTGATTGCTGCACAAACCTGTTGGTCAACTGCTCAATAAGGTCGTCATTCGCGGAGTGCGGATGGACCGCCCCGAACTCGACAAGCGTACTGCTCTTGCCACGATACCTGTCCGCCGCCGACTCAGCCGGTCTGGACGGCAGAACTGTAACGCTCTCATCGAGGTGGTCAAAAAAGCCGGCGCGATTGAGATAGGCTTTCGTCTGCCCGGCGCTCTCGAAGTCCATCGTCACGCCCTTGCCCTTGATGACAAGCTGGTTCGCGAGCGCGAGCACGCGCGCCGTACAATCAATCATAGTTTTGCATTTAGGAGAGAAGACGATCTTGACCTGCTGAAAAGGGCCGTTCAGCACCGGCCCCTCAGCATGCAGGATGGCTTCAAACTCCGCGCCCGTTACCCAGCCGGCGGGAAGCGTGAGACGGAGTTCCGCTCCCTCGATCAGGCGCCACCTGAATTCGGCGTCTTTCTTGTATAGATCCTGGTGAGAGTGAAGGAAGGAGTTGACTTCCTTACGTACAAGGCCGAGTTCCTTTGCGATTTCTCGGGCCTTAAGCAGCGGCGTGCGGGTTAATAATCGATCAATGTCATCCTTCATCCCGGCCGACAAGCCCCCTGGCCACCTGTTAGCGCCCGCCGCGCACTTCGCGAAGTGCTCTGTTAAAGAAATGGCGCGTAGCCTTTTCCCGCGCCTGCGCGTCCGTCAGGACGATGTTACGCATTTCATTGTCGCGCTGGAACATACGAATGGCCCCTTTAAAGAACGCATCCTGAAAAGCCGCATAGACAACATCCGGCGGATTGTTGCGCATCATTTCGGTCATGTCCTCATCGAGGATGTCCCGCTTGACCTGATCAAACCGGATCATGTCCGCTTCGGTAAACTCCGTCCCGTGCCGCTCGTTGAATGCTTTGACGATTTCCGAGAGTTCTTTCTTCTCGTCTTCCGTATAGGGATTGGCACCAAAGCCCGTAATCGCTTTTAGCGCCTCCGTGTCACCGGGTGAAAGTGAGGCGCTGCCTTCCTGCTTCTTCTTGACCTTGAATGCCTGCAGCCGCAACATCTCTTCGGTAATCTCGATGTCCGGCGGGATCTCGCGATTGGGCAGCAGACGCGATAGCCATGAGGCGTAGCTGTAAAGCTTTTCAAGGCTCGTATCTTCAAGGCGCACGATCTGCACAACAAAGCTGTAGAACCGCATATAGCTGCGGAGCAGTTGCCGGAACTCTTCCTGCCGCCCTTCGTCATCTTCGGTTTCGAAGCGGGCAACTGCTTCCCTGACAAGACCTTCCAAACGCGCACGATCACTGGTGTCTAGCGGGCCATTGTAGAACGTCTCGGCGAAGCGTTCGATCTCGCCCTTATCAAGGATGCCGAACGTAAAGAGCCGCGCCTCAAGCTCATAAACCTGGTTAGGATCAGAAAGCGCTTCTACCCCGGTCACTTCGTAATAAGGACGGAACGCTTCCTGTATGTCTTCCATGGAATTCTGGAAGTCGAGAATGTAAGTGTCATCCTTGCCGGGCAAGGTGCGATTGAGGCGCGAGAGCGTCTGCACAGCCTGCAAGCCCGCAAGCTTGCGATCTACATACATGGCGCAAAGCTTCGGCTGGTCAAAGCCCGTCTGATATTTCTCGGCAACGATCAGAATCTGGAAGGTGTCAGGGTACGGTGTGCCATCCGGCTTGAAGCCGTCAAAGCGATACGGCAGTTCGGTTTCGGAGAACTCGTTAAGGTCTGTCTCCTTGTAGCTGTCGCCATCGACAATGAGTTCGCCGGAGAAGGCGACCAGTGCTTTGATGTCATCGTATCCCTGCTCTCTGATATAGGAGCGGACGCCAAAGTAGTAGCGCAGGGCGTGTTCACGACTCTGCGCCACGATCATGGCCTTCGCCTGTCCTTTCAGGCTCCCGAACACATGTCTTCGAAAATGCTCGATGACGATCTCGGCCTTCTGTCCAATAGCGGTCGGATGCAGCGTGGCAAAACGCGCAACCTTGCGTTGGCCGCGCCGTCCGCTGAGCTTGGGATCATCTTCAATGGCCTTCTCAAGCTGCGAGTAGGTCTTGTAGGTCATGTAATTACGCAGCACGTCGAGGATGAAACCTTCCTCTATGGCCTGACGCATTGAGTAAAGATGGAACGGTTTCGGCAACCCGTCGGGGCCTTTGGTGCCGAAGCGCTCCAGCGTCACATTGCGCGGTGTTGCCGTGAAGGCGAAGAAGCTGATATTGGCTTGCGGGCCGCGCTGCCGCTGGTACTCGGCGATCAGGTCTTCGATGTCATCACTCGAACTGGCCTCGCGCGTGAGCGCATCGGACATTGCCTGCGCGGCCTTGCCCGACTGGCTGCTATGCGCCTCATCGACTATGACGGCGAACCTGCGGCTTGACTGACCGGAGATTTCTTTCAGGTGATCGGTCGAAAACTTCTGAATAGTCGTCACGATGATCCGCGCGCCGGAGGCAATTGCCTCTTTGAGTTGCCGGGACGTACCGTCAATCTTCTTGACCACGCCCTTGGTCTGCTCAAACTGCGAGACCGTGTTCTGGAGCTGCTTGTCCAGAACAACGCGGTCGGTAACGATGATAGCCGTATTGAACACAGCCTCATCGGTGTCATCATGCAGGTTGATCGCCTGATGGGCCGTCCAGCCGATTGTGTTTGATTTGCCGGAGCCGGCAGAGTGCTGGATCAGGTAATTGCTGCCGGTACCATGAAGCCGGGCATGAGTCATAAGCGCCCGCACGGCAGCAAGTTGCTGGAAGCGCGGGAAGATCATTTTATCTTCCTTCTTTTCCGATACTTCCAGATGCATGAACTTGCCAATCACATCGAGCAGGACTTCGCGCGATAGCACGGCCTTACTCCAAACGCCATCACCATAGAGGTGGGCAATGCGGAACTCGTCAGATACGTCTGGATTACCCGCGCCGCCATCACGCCCCCTGTTGAACGGCAGAAAGCGTGTCTTACCATCGGCAAGGCGCGTTGTCATTGAGACATTGTCCTGATCGAGCGCAAAGTGAACCAGCGCACCCCGCTTGAAAGTCAGCAGCGGCTCACCGGCAGGTGAGCGGTCTCTGCGGTACTGCTTCTCGGCATTCTTGAAGGTCGATCCCGTCATCGTATTTTTAAATTCCATCGTAGCGACCGGAATGCCGTTAACGAACAGAACAGTATCGATGCGGTTGCCGCTGCGCAGGCTGTACTCGACCTCCTGAATAGCGCTCAAAATATTGGCTTCATATTCCTCAACGCGTTTGGGCTCCAGCGCACTCGCCGGACGGAAGTAGCAAAGAGAAAACTTGATGCCGGGGATAAGCTTGATGCCCTGTCGCATTACATCGAGCGTTGAACGGGATTTGAGATTGCGCTCAAGCTGCTTGAAGAACTCATCGGCGGCTGACGCCGAATAGTGGTCTTCAAGCTTTTTCCATTCGTCAGGCTGCGTACCCTTAGCGAACTGCAGCACAAGGCCTTTATCGAGAGCGCTGCCCTTGTCGAAATCATCGGGGCTGCGCTCAACATAGGATTGCTGCGTAACAAGCTGGCTTACACAATGCTCCTGTACGACTTTTTCCTGGTGCAGATCCAGTGCTGCAAACGTCTTGGCTGTCATGTCATGCGCGCGCCTCCGTCTGCATCATTTCTCGCTCGATTTGATCGAGGCGACGATCCGTTCCGCCGTGCTTACCCCAGGATTCGACATCAATTTGTCCTGTCACTGCTGCCGTGATCAGCGATGAGCGAAACTCGTGTAGACGTGAGATGGATTCAGCTGTAGCACGTATTAGCTTCGAAACACGCTCTCGCTCCTGCCGCAAAGTTCGGAGGACGGCTTCTTGTTCCTCCAGCGGCGGTGTTGGTACCAGCAGGTTACCAGCGGTCGAGACGTTGAAGTGCTGCTGAATCGCACCGCTTGACCCTTTGGAGTATTGAGCTTTCGCTGAATTCGAGTTCAGAAAGAAAGCGAGCAATTCAGACAGATACTTCTTTGTTTTTCGGATCAGTATTACATCGATGCAATTCGCCCCATCTAGCGAATCTGGAACGACGCAGGCTGTTCCCGGCTGTCCCGTGCGCACTGCCAGTACATCACCAGATCTAATCTCAGACTTCGAATTGATACGGTGGCCGCGCTCGCTGATGAAGACCATGTCGTCGCTACGCAAATTCATGGGACGAATGTTGGTCGCACGTATGGCCGAAATGCCATCGCTTACGTAGTAGGCTGCTGGAGTAACTACGATTCCCACAGTTACTTGCGGACTTAGATACTTTAGTTTCGGCAATGTCCAGTGCGACGGGATTTCCGGAAGATAATCGTGCCCTACGAAGGTGATCTTCTTGTGAGGGGACGCGCTACCCGAAAACGCATCAAAGGCGAAACGCTCCCAATGATCATCGGAGATTTCTATGAGCCGCTCCTTCTTTTCTATAAGCGCATCAATACGGGCTGTCTCGCTGTCGAGGAAGTTGGCAACGGCGTCTTGGGTATCTGGGCCAGGAATCGCGAGCAAAATGTTCTTCATCTCGCTATAGCGTGTCGTCCAAAGGTCTGCGACGATCCCGTGACCCCACCTAAAGAACTCTTCTTGGAAGGCCGGAGACCGCAACAGGTGATGGGCGAAACGAGGCCGTACGCCGCACGGCTCTAGCACAATGTTTATCAACGATACTGAACCGTCTCTATCGGAAAGACCGCTGGAGCCCTTTCGGTCTGATCTGCT
Source organism: Woeseia sp. (assembly GCA_013003155.1). Taxonomy (GTDB): domain Bacteria; phylum Pseudomonadota; class Gammaproteobacteria; order Steroidobacterales; family Woeseiaceae; genus Woeseia. The sequence continues at coordinate 10,596 of JABDKF010000270.1, forward strand.
ATTGATTACGAAATCACCGGCGCGAACACCTTTTCTGTTCTCACTGTCGTCTGACTTCGCCGCCGTATCTAACTGCGGAACGATTCCTTGTTTGGTCACAGATAGCGGCGGAAATTCTCGATCATTTACTTTTTCCTTCCGTTCGCGGAATAGTTGACCAAGCCTTTTTACGGACCAAGACGAAGGGGCATGTCCGAGCATTATCTCCGTCACACAGCCACCTCTTTCAGAAGTGAAGCGATCTCACTCTCAAGATTCCTAAGTTCCGCATCGATTTCGTCTAAGGGACGCGGAGGGACATATTTGTAGAAATATCGGCTGAAGTTGATTTCGTAGCCGACACGGCCGATATCGCCATCGCGCGTGTCGCAGTGCGACTCATCGACCCAGGCATCGGGCACAAATGGCGATACCTCACGCGCCATGTACTCCCGCCAGTCTTGATTTAGCGGGACACGCTCGTGATCACGCAGCTCCGTGTCTGCCGCAGGATTCCCGTGGCGATCAATGCAGATTTCAGCGTCTTCATCACGCTCCGATAATGCTGACAAGATCGCCTTTCTAACAGGTGCTGCTACGTTAACGCCTTTAGACTTCAGAACTTTGGTTAGCGCTTGGTCGAATTTGTCGCGATTGGTGAAAAACTGCGTACCAATAGATTGAAGCAAGGCTTCAATCGTTTCGCGCACTTCTTTCTCTAATCTCATGAACGCTTTCTGCTCGGCAAGCTTGGAAATTCGTTGTTCGGTGGCCTGGAAATTTAACCTGAGCGGCCTTTCAACGCGTACTTCACGGTAGCCAAAGTCAGCAGCATCAAAAATCTTGGATACATCTGACTCACCACTTTCTCCGTTAACAAAATCAGCATAGATGCGAACGATGTCCTCGCGCGCATCGGCTAGGATTTCTCGGCGCTTCGACCCTAGGGACTTCCTCATTGAAGTCCAGAATCTCTCGCCGGAAGCATCGATCAACTGAACTCTTTCGGCTCGCTCCTTGGGCTTCCGATTCGTCAGGAGCCAGACGTATGTATGAATGCCCGTGTTGTAGAACAGATCCGTCGGGAGGGCGATTATGGCCTCGACCCAGTCGTTCTCCAGCATCCACCGACGAATTTCACTCGGACCAGACGCGGCACCCCCTGTGAATAGAGGAGAACCATTCATCACTATTCCGATACGTGACCCAGCCTCGTCGTCGCGCATCTTTGAAATCATGTGTTGCAAAAATAATAATTGGCCATCCGATATTGCAGGCAACCCTGCTCCAAAACGACCTTCATACCCCATGGAAGCCGCTTCTTCCTTAATAGGTTCCTGATACTTCTTCCAATCCACACCATAGGGCGGATTTGAAAGCATGTAGTGAAACTTCTTGCCCCTGTGAGCATCCTGAGTGAGCGTGTTGCCGAATGCGATCTGGTCAGGGTCATGACCGGTGACGAGCATGTCTGACTTACAAATGCCAAAGGATTCACCATTGAGTTCTTGACCAAATAGCTCGACACGTATTGATGGGTTGAATTCCTTAAGCGCCTCTTCGGCGAGGGCGAGCATACCGCCAGTCCCACAGGCGGGATCGTAAATCTGGCGGATGATGCCGCGCCCTGAGAGCTTCGTATCATCGTTCGCGATGAGCAGATCGACTATGAGACGAATAACTTCACGCGGCGTGAAATGCTCACCGGCAGTTTCGTTGGAGACTTCCGAGAAGCGACGGATAAGCTCCTCGAACAGGTAGCCCATTTCGACGTTAGAGACTCTATCTGGGTGAAGATCGATCTCGCAAAAGCGCTCGAACACCTGCCAGAGAGTGCCGCCGTCTCTGAGACGCTTTAACTGATCCGTAAAAAGAAATTTGTCGAGAAAGATGTCGCGGACGTTGCCAGAAAACTTCGTGATGTAGTCGACTAGATTCTTGTGAAGCTGCGCCGGTTCTTGATTCCGAAGCTTGTCCAAAGTGAAGCGCGAGAGATTGTAGACGCGGACATTGTCGCCGACCGCACCAAACAAAATCATGTCGCGGGTAGCATCATCGACGTCTTTTGGGAGGTCCTTTACGGCCTCCAGCACAGCATTCTTTGATGACTCAAGAATGCAGTCGAGGCGGCGCATCACGACAAACGGGAGAACGACCTTTCCGTACTCGGATTGCTTGAAGTCGCCACGTAAAATCTCAGCGATGGACCAGACGAAGGCGCTCAAGTTTTGGACTTGCGAGCTAGGCACCTGACGACCCGCCTTTTTTGCGCGAGTTTGTGCGTTCATTGTCCAGCTCCTTTAAGCGTTCAAATTCCTCTATCGACAGCACTACGATGACGGGCCGCCCGTGTTTTTCGACAACAACGGGATGCGCACGGGCATCGTCGAGTAACCGACCGAAACTATTCTTGGCGTCCTTGGCGGACATTGATTTCATAGCTGCGCGCATTGTGGCTATTTTGGCTATAGTAGACTATTCAGCTATAAGAGCCAATATAGCTATTGTTGCTGCGTTCACACCGGCTGCGGCGATGCGCGTGATCGTTCTGAAGAGTCCAGAACTGCAATCACAAGTGCTTTTTAAAATAAGACACCCGCAACCGCAACGCGATCGCAAACGCCACGATAAACGGCGGTATGACCCAACGCGGATTCATAGGTACAGGCGGCACCAGGTACACCGCCCACACCAGCAGCAGGAACACTGGCACAGCCCGTTTCGCGCGGTGGTAGATAAAGCCCGATTCCCGTCCCCCACCCGTTCGACGCATCAACCAACCGTACAGACCGTCCGCCACCGCCGTCGTGCCCACCAAAACAAACAGCGGTAAGCTCAGGATCAGTACCGCGAGGCGCATTGCAAAGAGTTGCAAGCCCAGTAGTGCCGTTTCGACGAGGACCCACAGTCCATCGATAAGAGCCGCGAGTAGCCCACTGCGTTGTGTCGTCAGCCAGGTGCCAAGACCGGTTTTCACGAACACCCAGTCGTGTGCCGCGGTGGCGGTCGCATCCACGAAACGCCCAGCGGCAGCACTCGAATCCAGCCCGAAAATCTGCCGTTCTGTCGCGATCAACCCGGCCAGTGCTTGGGTGCCGTCGTCCCAGATGACGATGACAAACAGCAGATCAATAAGCAGCACCACCACGCACAGTGCCGCGACCCATCGCAGCCAGCGCCACAGTCCACCTAACACGCTGTGTTCCGGAATCAGCGGACTCGCTGGCTGAGGGTGGAGCGCGTACGCACTGTCGTGGGATCTGATCACTACGGTTCACAACCCGCGTAACGCAACAGACGTTCGGTACGAATTTCATCGAGCCCCGAGGGCATGCAGCTGTCCTTGCCGGGCAGCGGCATACGCAGTTTAAACAAATGCCCGCCATGCAACAGGGCAAAACACTGGCCTTTCGGCAATGCCATCACATCCGCCGGCATCAGCATTTCAGTATCGGTTTCCATCAAGCGATCGGCGTTTTGCGAGATGAAGTCAACCGGCGTGTCGGGTTCGTTGTTGTCGGTGACGCGTGACTCCGCGGTTTTAGTGAATACCCGCACCCGCGGCAGATGCTCAGTGAGCACTCTTGCGGTGTGTTCATTCCGGACGCGGAGCATCAGCAGTGTGTTGAAGTTGCCGAGAATTTGTCCCGCCTTGGCGCGATCACCGATGCCCGCTTCGATGTCTGACGTTGTCTGCGTGTACGCGGTTACCTGAATACCGGCTCCGCCGGCTTTATTGAGCAGCGGAATGAACTCCTGACCCACCAGTTCGGCAAATTCATCGGCGTGCACGACGCAGGGCGCACGTCGATGACTGAGTGTCTGCGGCAAGCCCTGCGTGTCGCCGTGCTTGTAGAGCCGCCCGGCGACCGAGGTCAGGTCAGCGAACATCGAGTTGCCGACAGCGCTCGCCACCTCCGGATCACTGAGCGCATCAAGGCCAACATAGACGATGCCGTTTTCGCGAATCACCCGCATCCAGTCCAGTATCGGTCGGTCGTCATTGAGATCTGCGTAGCGCGGTGCGAGCAGTTCGCCTACGGCACCGGAGGTAAGCTTTTCCAACAACGGCAGTAAGGACGCCGTGAGCTTATCGAAATAGGTCTTGTCGTAGTCGAACGCGCTGCGGAGGCCGTCGGCCACCGGATCGTAGAGCCCGCACTCATTAGCGAAGCGAATCAGCCCCAGCGCGTAGTGGTCGCGACCGCGATGTGACAGCGTCAGGTTCTTGGGCTCGATGTTGCTTTCTATTGTCTGCACCGCATCGCGCCAATCGCCAGGCATGATTTTATTCAGCCACCATTCGTAGTAGTCGATCAACAAGGGCTCGATGTTGGTCACGTGGCGCGCAATGGCCCGATAGTCGGGCCGTCGACCCAGACCCACCAAGGCACGTGCGACGACATTGGTGAAACGCCAAGCGAATTCGCGAAACGCGGCTGAGTTACCGGCCGACGGTAGTTGCGTTGCCGTGCGGGATGCGACTTCGGTGATGCGGCCGAAGTCGCCGACGGGATTGTAGCGGGCCGACCATTCCGGGAAGCCGAGGTGAATGATCTGAAATGTGTTCAGGCGGCCGGCCCGTTTGGCTTCCGCGTAGCAGCGCATCAACAAGTCCGAATCGCCCTTGGGATCGATCACGACGACCGTCTCCCCACGGCGGATGTCTTGCGTCACCAGTATCTCGGCCTCACGGGTCTTGCCCACTCGGGTCGTGCCCACCACCAAGGTGTGTCCGTTGCGCTCATCGAGATTCATGGTGACTGGCGCTTCTTCGGCCGCACCGACGCCGTGCAACAAGGGATCGCCACCCACCGCCGGCAAGGGGCGGAACGGATTCCACCAGGCATTGGCGCGAAGCATGCGAGCCAGCCACCGAAGACCGGCCGTGCCATCGAGGATTTGCTCAAGGCGGCGCACGCCTCGGAACAACAATCCGTGCTGCAGGTACCGTATCGCATCCGGATGGCGTGCCTCGACCAATCGTTGGGTGTGGCGCTGCGACCAGCGAAAGCCCAACCCTAAAAACAGCTGACTGTTTGAAGTTGGAATCTGTCGCGGCGCCAGTCGATAGCGTGGCAACTGACGCAATTGCGTCTGGTAACGAATCACGGCGGCACCCTGCAGAAATCGACACAAACCCCAGGCGCCCAGCAGCGCCGCGACGATCCAGGCAAGCAGTGGCATGATTGGAAAGAGATCCTGCGGAAACACCAGCAGTGCGAGCGCCGACAGCATCGCCACCGACGCCGGCAGGAACTCGAATACGGGACGCAGGCGATTGTCGAACACGGTCGGCTACTCCGCTTCCGACTTGGGCGAAAGAAGACCATTGGCGCTCGGCAAATCGAGCCCAAGCTTCGCTTCTGGATTGCGGATCAGCAGACCCTTTATGGTTTTGGTGCCGGCGTCTCCGTCGACCGCGTAGTGAAAGATATTTTCACCGCGTGCGGTTTTGGCACTCAGTTTGCGTTTGAGAAATCGCTTCTGCGCCTCCCGCCATTCCTCGTCGGCAAACACGCGAAAAATCGCGGGGCTGACCAACAATAGACCTTCGTCCACCACGTGCACTTGCGCTTTCGCGCTATTGATCACCAACGCGCCGTTTTCGAGCCCGTCGATCAACCACGGCAGAAACGGCTCGCCTGGGCCAGTCGCTTTCGCCGAAGCTGGTTCGCTCGCATCAGCAACCGCCGGATCCGCATCGGCGGACCTTTCTGATACCACCTCAACTTCGCGAATCCACACCGCGGCGCAGGGCGGTTTCGCCGCCGGATCTGGCCACAGACGATCCAAGGGAATGCGGAGTAGGCTCAGCGTTTGGCACCAACTGTCGACACCCTCGCCAACCCTCACTTCGCAGTGCCACACGGCACGTTGTTCCGTCGTTGGCGTGGCGAAGCCACGCTGTTGCAGTTCATCGACCAGACGATCGTTGCGAGCCGGCACATCCGCCTGGCCTTGCAGCGCGTCGCGAATCGCGTCCAGACCGCGCTCACACACCAGCCACAAGCTCGTGTCATCCAAGAAAGCGCCCGCGCCCCGCCGATTGACGGGCAATGCGCCGCTGTCGATCAACTGGCGCAGTGCCGCCAACAAGCGCTCGGCCAGGGGTTTTGCGCTGGCACTTTGCAACTGGCGTCGTTCCCCGCTGAGATCTTGAGCCACGGAGCCTTGATGCGCCTCTTTCACGATATCGGCGATCACCGGGCAATCCAGCGCGTGACCGCCAATGGCGCCAAGCCAGGCGGCCAGCGCATCGTGATGATCGCCCAACCAGCGCAGGCCGTCTGCGGGCACGATGTGAGTCACCAGCAGCGGCGACACAGCCTCGTGCAATCGATGCGCTTGTCCGCGCCGAAACTCGATGCGGTAGTGCGTGCCAGGCACCTTGGTCATCGGGCCGACCCACGGACTCCAGAGTCCAATCGGCAGCCCATCGCGCCCGCGCAGAACAATACGCTGATCCACCATCGCTTTGCCGACGTCGTGCAGCAAAGACGCGGTGGCAATCGCGTAAGTCCATGCGTCCTGTTCCGCAATGACGATTTCGGGCTCTTTGTCCGGCGGCAGTACATAGCCCCGCCGAATCTTGAGCGCGAGCTCCACCACCTCCAGCGCATGCCGCAACAGACCGCCCATCTCGCAATGATGGTGCGCTTCGGAGGCAGGCAAGCGCTGCACCATCTCGGCGAATTTCGTGAACGCGGTTTGGTACAACCAGCGCCAGTGCGCGTCGGGTACACCGACGATGGCGCGGATACTCCTGAGTCTCGCGCGGTGTTCGACGAGCAGCGTTTTACCCGTCAGGATGGGCTGCTCGCCCGATTCATCAGCCGATCGCCGCGGCTTTTTCGCAAGTCCTAGCATTCACTCATCTCTAATACGCCCGTATCGGACACGCGCGCAATCAACCAAGATTCAATGACCTCGCGATTCGGGTACGCGCTGAATGCCCGCCAGACACGGATTTTCTCGGCATGGCGTTCGGCAAACTGCTGCAAGCTCTCTTCCAGCGGATGCCACAAGGTTCGATCGTCCTCACTCATGACGCGATACTCGAACACTTGCAGTGACGCGATATCGAGCAACGCCGCCGGCGGGTCGTCCGCTGATAACGCACGTCGCAACCGCTGCTTCAGTTCGCGATGCGGGAACTCATCTTCGTCGTCCATGAAGCGCTCGATGCCCTCCGTAAGCGATAACAGGCTCATGCATACGCGCGCCCAGGATTCCAGTCCGGGGCGTTCCAGCAATAGTTGCAGCACGTTTTTGAGCTCGATTTGGCGCTCTTCTGTCATAGCAGGCATTAACAAGCCTAGGCGCCAAAACCGCCTTCGCATAGCGGAAACGGGGGCAGAATTCGTGCCCCCGTTTCCGCTATACCTGTCCACTCTCCGACCTGTATAAGCAAACGACCGGCGGACAAGACACACCGGCACAACAGCGCGACACGAACGGAGACACATAATGACGCTCTATTTCGCGGCTGGAGGCCAGCCGTTTAGCGACCCCGACGCCGCTGCTTTTAAAGCCGACCGCATGCACGAGGAGTCCGGCGGTCAGTTTCAGGTGGTTCCGATTGATGGCGGGTATGCGGTTGAGCCACAACCGCTGACAGACGCCGACCTTGGTAATACCGTTGATCGGGCGCCCGCCACCGCTTGCCAAGGTCTTGCATCATCGCCGAGCGCCCAACGCAACGATGCGTCGATCGACCAAACGGTGCAGACGGAGAAACCATTTGTCTTTACGTTGCGACCTGCATGGCGTGCGCAGTTAGGAGGCTTTTGTTTCATGCTCATCGGTGGCCTGTTGGTGATTGCACCGACGTGGCCGATCGCCCTCTTTTCCGCGGATGTTGTGTACGCCATCAATAACCGCTTCCCCGCGACTTGGGATGACATCGCGTTGAGTGGCTTTGCTTTTTTCCTCATCGGAATTGTTGTAGTGCTCGTGCGGCGCTACTGGCAGAAATCCGTCATCACCAACGACAGCGTAATGCAATCGGTGGGCATTCTCATTTTCAGTCACGTTAGCCACATCGACATGGCGAACGTGCATGTGGTCGACATCCGAAAGCCCAATCTCGCCCACATCCTACTCAACCTTGGCACCGTCGAGCTATCAACACCCGGCAGCGCGGGCGCCGATGTCGCCATCGTTGACGTTGTGTCGCCTAAGCGACTGGCTACCTTCATTCGTG
>JABDKF010000271.1 GCA_013003155.1 Woeseia sp.
GCGGCCGCGCGCAGTAGCAGCTCTGCGTCCTCGAAACCCTTTTGTATCGCCCAGTTGCGCTGCGCCGCACGCAGCGCCGCCTGCGGTTGCTGCATGACGTCCAGCTCAAAGAGCGCGCGTTCGCGCCAGTGCAGCGAATCGTCTGCCGTGTAAGCGGGATCGTCAAAACGTACGAGCAACTCATCGCGCCAGGCGTCGAGGTCTGCATGCTGCAAAGCGTTTCCGGCAATAGCGCGGCGCAGTACAACCGCGTCCGCGGCAGGCAGCGGCTCGAGCGCCTGTAGCACTGCCTCGTAACGCTGTGCCTCCAGTAGTGTATCCACCCGGCCGATTTGCAGCGCTAAAGTGGGTTGCGATGTTGCCGTTAACGCGAGATCCCAGCTGTCGAGTGCCGACTCGACGGCGCCACTGGCGGTGGCAGCCTCGGCGTGGATAGCATGCGCCCACGAGAGAATCTCGTCATCAAGTTCGGCGCCGTAATTTTCGATAGTGGCCGCCGCGGTGTTCAACGCCAGCTGCGGCTGTCCTGACGAAAGCTGCACGTCGGCGGCACACAGCCGCGCAAGTTCGGGGAAACCGGCCAGGGACAAAGTGAGGCACCGGCCACGCGCTGCCGACAGATTGCCTGCACGACGCCAGGCATCGGCCGCAAGCAACAAGGCTTCGGGGTTGTCAGGATGCGTCGCCAGCAGCCGGTCCATGTCCATGCCGGCAGCTTCGAAGCGGTGCTCAGTTTGCGTCAGGCGGCCACGCAGCAGCCAGATGGCTGGCGGTGGGGCTGCCACGGCCTGCCAACGCTGCAAAGCGCCACGGGCATAGCCGAGCAGGCGCGGATCGCCGCTTTGCGCATAGTTTTTTAACGCGACCGTCGCATAGCGTGCTGCGATGGCGGGGTCCGCGGAATTGCGAGACAGCTCGCGCCGCAATTCGTAAAGTGAAGCGCCCTCGCCCGTGTCCCCGGGGAGAGCGTAGACGATGGTGTCATCGCTGGCGGGCTGCCAGCGGCTACCGTCAGCGACGCCGGACGAGGTCTGCTCAGAGCAGCCTGCCAACGTCATAAAAAAGAAAACGCCGGCGATCATCGCCGGCGTTTTGGGTACTGCTGCCCTAGTTGCTTTGCAATAGATCATCGAACGCGTTCGGATTGTCAGCGTTGTCGAAATCAATGTCGAGTTCGTTAATCTCGACAGGGTCCGTGTCGTCTGCCGTGTTGGCAAACTGTTCTTTCACAAACATCGTGAATGACTCCGGCTGCGCCGGCGGCGGCGCAGGCGGCGGTGGGACAAATAGCGGTACGTCGTTGCTGCTATTGCCACATGCCGTCAGGCCAAGCGTGCCGAGGGCAAGCAGGGCCGTGACGATTAGTTTTGAGCTTTTCATATTGGGCTCCTACTCGTTCGGCGAACCGGGCAATGGCGTTACCAGGTATGGGAATGTCGCGTCGAAGAAGCTGTCGTCCACGAAAGCGCCGTCGGTCAGTGGTGCTTCTCCGGCAGGCGCAATCTGCGCATCGCCGATCAGCTTACCCATCACCACGCGGAGCGCGATGTCGACCACGTCGTCACCCGGACGGCGTCCGTTCGGGAAACCGGCGTTGTCGCCTTCAATGACGCCGAGGCGGTTCTGTGAACCGGCTGGCACAGCGGGAATTTCCGTGTTCAGACGCATCATTTCTGACGCCGTGACGTTCGGCGGTTGGTTCAAGCCGTCCACTCCGGTCAGGAATGCAGCGACAAGGTCGGTGCGCGGGAACAGGGTCGGTGCCGGTGCGATCGGGTACAGCAGTTCGATCAGCGCGGGCAGCGTCGGGTTCGTGACATAGGTTGCAAACTGCCCATCGTTAGCAGGCTCGCTGTGGTTGAATTTGTCCTTGTCAGGCAAGCCTATGACGACCTCATTCACGAGCGGTGCACTGAGACGTGACACCTGCGTGTAAGCGCCGCCACTGACGGCTGCACCAACCTCCGCACTTGGCGACGGATTGATCACCCGGGCCTGACGCACACTGGCAGTGGTCCAGGCACCGAAGATGGCGCTGTCCGGACCGATCAGGCAGTTAGCGGGGACCTCAATGGCCAGCGTGGTGACGTTCTTGTCAGCCAGCGAATCCTGGTTAGGAATTTCATTCTCTGGCCCAAGCGGGTTCGTGTTAATCAGGTCGAAGGTCTCGCCTAGGTTGACGACGAACGGATCCTTGCGCTGACCAACAAACAGGCGGCCATCGCTGCAGCCGGGAATAGCCACGTCGTAGATGTGGTTGTTGGCATACGTAGCGTATTCAGGAAGCGTCTTGTTACCGATGTTGTCGACAGGCTTGGCAAACGTGGTCGAGCCGTCCGCAACCAGCGACAGTGCTTCGGACATGCCCGTGCGTCGGTCACCACGTACGATGTTCACCGTGTAGCTTTCCGTGACGTTCAGGTTGTCCGTGTCGGTCGCCTCAGGACCGATGCCGCCCGCTTGTTTAAGCGGAATCGCTACATCGACACCGTCGATCGGCAGCGTAATGCCCTTCGTGGTGCTTGAGAAGTCAAACTGAAACGTGATGTCCTCAGCCGCATCGCCGTTGTTGTCGATGTGAATCTCGTAGATCGCTGCGTCGTCGAGCTGGAAGTAGTTGGGGCCGCCGTAGCCATCCTGCAGCGGAATGTAGTTCGCGATCAGCGTGACAAAGCCTTCGCGGCTCGTCTCGTAGCTGTTGAACATGTAGAAGTCGGTGCCATCAACTTTCGGAAGCTCCGTAATGAATGGCGCCTCCCTGTGGCTCGAGGCGCTGCCGATAATGGGCAGCGTGATTGCAATGGCCGCAAACAGAGCGCCGCGGGTTAGGGTCTTCATGGTTTTCTCCAGTAAGGTAAAAGGTCGTATCTCCATGGCAAGCTAGACTACGCGCTATCACTGGAACTTATTCGGCTCCTTTGTACCGCCTTGTAACGAGCAGGCGCTTAAGTGTAACGAGTTGTAACTGGGGCCGGAGGCAAGGGGCTTGCGGGTGTTAGCCCGGGAAGATATCGCTAAATTTGCATCGTCAGTCGATCTTGACGGGCGTGATTTCACTTTGGCTTGACGACGCCTGACGCGCCGGACCGGTGAGCACCACTGCCGAC
>JABDKF010000335.1 GCA_013003155.1 Woeseia sp.
CGGGCTTGAACCGCGTGACGTCGGAGCCGACCGCCTTCACTACCCCGGCGGCGTCGAAGCCAAGGATGCGCGGTCCGCCCTCCGGCTGCATCATGGCGCGAACCTTGACGTCGACCGGGTTGACCGAGATACCGCGGACTTCCACGAGCAGGTCGCTCGCACCCGGTTGCGCAACCTCGGTATCGAATTCGATCAGGGCGTCCTGTGCCGAGATCGGGCCCGCGTTCTTGTAACCAATGGCTTTCATTGTCGTCATCTCGCTTCCTCCTTAAGTTGGATGCACTTTAATAATTTTGCAGAAAATGATAAACGGGCTTCTCACGAAATGATTATTTGGTTATTTTTGATAAATGGACACGGTATCACTGCATTTATTTCTGAGAATCGCCGATCTGGGCTCGGTTTCGGCGGCAGCTCGCGACCTGTCGCTTTCACCTGCCAGCGCCAGCGCACGTCTCGTCAAGCTCGAAGAGATTATCGGCTTTCGGCTTTTCAATCGGACAACGCGGGCGGTATCGCTGACGACCGATGGCGCCGAGTTTCTACCTTACGCGCAACAGGTTCTAGAGACCCTGCAAACGGGCATAGGTGCCGTAAGTGGCCAGGGTGCAGCCGCACAGGGTTTGTTGCGAATGACGATGCCGGGCTCCTTTGGGCGCATGCACATCGTTCCGGCCCTGGCGGAATTTCAGGCACGCCATCCGCTCGTTAGCCTCGATTTGCGATTGTCTGACGAGGTCCTCGACGTGGTCGAAGGCGCTTACGATCTGATCATCCGCAACGCTCCTTTGGCCGATAGCACCCTGGTCGCACGCAAGCTGGCGTCAGATCAGCGTTTGCTCGTCGCCTCTGCAGACTACATCGAGCGACGCGGCGCCCCGACCACGCCGGACGAACTGAGCGAGCATCGGTGCATCGTGCTCGCCGATCACAACAAGTGGAAGTTCAAAACCGCGCGTATCGTTAGCGTGCCGCGCTCGATAGTCGTTAATGATGGAGAGGCAATGCGCACCCTGATCGAGAGTGGCATGGGAATCGGCATCCAGTCACTGTGGATTGCGAGCGAGCATTTGAAATCCGGGCGCCTCGTGCAGGTATTACCTGACCATCCTCTCGCAACCGATTCCGCACTGTGGGCTCTGTACCCGAGCAACCGCATCGTCGCACCAAAAGTCAGGGCAATGATTGATTTTTTGCTCGAGCGATTCCAACCGGTACCGCCCTGGGAGCGGTAGTGGCCTAAAAAGGGGTCGGATCCCTTTTTTCGGGATCCCTTTTTTCGATCGCAGTGCAATTCCGAGAATACGGATCAATAAGGAAAAAAGGGATCCGACCCCTTTTGACCGAGATGAGCGCGTCTTTTTTGAAGCACAGGACATAGATCCTGCTATATCCATGAACCTGCGGCGTTTTCGTGGGATTTTGTAGAAAAAAGCCTGCGCTTCCCTTGCCGGCAAACTGTTGATCCGACGCAGGTCAGCCGCAATTTCGAGCGCTTGCTGGGTAAAAACCCCTATTTCGCATGGGCGATTCCACTCATGGTTTTGCGGGTAGGTAATTCAGATACTTGCCACCATTAGAAATTGGCACTAGCTGCGACACGCTGAAGCGTGCAACCGCGGCAGTCAGCACAGCCCTTCTGGAGTCAAAGTAATGAGAACCTTCAAGTTTGGAATTACCCTAGCACTGACATGCATTCTCGCTTTCGCTGCCCAGGCGCAGGGAAACATCGCGAACCAGATGACCCCGGTCTTCGTTGAGCTCAAAAGCCCCAAGCCGACCGTGGTTGCGCGCTTTGAAGCGGCACAGCGCGGCGAGTACTTTGATGAAGAACTGCATCGCGCCAATGTTCGCGCAGCTCAGGACGACTACCTGAATTCGCTGTTGATATCGGGCGTTGCCTACAACCTTAGCGGCTCGCAACTGGCCAACGGTATCATCAAGGATCACCGCTTCACGGACCTTGTCAACGCGATACGCATCGAGGCTCTGGCGACCGACATGAGCGTTGTTCGCAATACGCCGAACGTGAAGCACGTGACCCGCGACAAGCTCCAACGGCTGCACCTGAATAATAGCGTTAAGTATATCCGCGCCAATGGTGACGACAGCGCTCGCTCGATGGGCGTGCGCGGCGCAGGCCAGGTGAACACAAACGGCTCAAGCACAGGCCAGGCAATCGCTATTCTGGATACCGGCCTCGATCACACGAACGCAATGTTCGACTTGCGGTTTACCGATGATGATTTCGAATGTCGCGGTCGATCTTTGACCGGTGACCCGGCTCTTTGCGATCCGGCAGTGGGCCCTGCAGGCAACGGCGACACACGCCCGCCCCGGCTTTCCGGTACGCCATTTGATCCAGCTATCAACCATCCCAAGGTCGCCTACCGCTACAACGTTAACCAGGCGCCTATCGCCGGTGATGACACCGGTCACGGCACCAACTCGGGCACGACCGCCGGCGGACTGCTCGCCCTGGCGGACTCAGTCGTCAATAGCGGCGAGATTGTAGAAGGCGTGGCTCCAGGCGCTGTCATGATGGATTACAAAGTTTGCCCCAGCCTGACTTGTGTCAATGTGCTGTCGCTGCTCGCTCTTGAGGACTGCATTAACCCGGTAGACGACATGGGTAATCCGAAACCCGTGTGTACTGTCGTTAATATGAGCTTTGGGTCCGATGCTGGCGATCCGTACTCCGCACACGGTATTGCCGCGGGAAACCTGCAGTACGCTGGCACCGTGCCGGTGGCATCGGCGGGTAACTCCGGCCCGGTGGAAAACATTGTGGGCGCACCCTCTGCCACACGCACCGTTATTTCCGTAGCAGCCACGAACGATCCCGGCGTTTCTCCAAACAGCATTGATTTGCTGAACGGCTCCGGTGACAACTTCCTCGCCTTTTTTGCGCCCGAGTCCAACGCCGCGCAAGGAAACATCACAACCCCCATCACGGGTGAGTATGTGTACGTAGGCTTCGGCGACACTCCGGAGCAATACCCGGCTGGCCAGGTAACGGGTCGAATCTGCCTTGCAGAGCGTGGCAGCACCGTTGACGGCGGCGCGGCCGGCACCGGCCTGTTCGGTAACAAGGCAGCACAGTGCACGCAGAATGGCGGCATTGCACTCGTTATATACAACAACGCAGACGGCCAGATGGGCTCAGTACTGGCACCGGCTGGCATCCCCGTTTTCACAACATCCGGTGAAGCCGGTGCAGCCATGCTCGCCGACACCACTGGCGGCGTGGGCAACGACCAAATTCGAATCAACCCGGCAGACCCAACTCTGTTTGAGCCAGCCACGACGGGCTTCAGCTCACGTGGACCGAACAATGACTTCCTCGTTGTGAAGCCCGACATAACGGCGCCGGGTGAAGATGTGCTGATGGGCGGCAGCAAGATCGGCGCCCTCGGTGGCCCCACTGGCTTCACACCGGCATCAGGCACGAGCTTCTCCGGCCCGCATATCGCCGGTGTCGCCGCACTGATCCGCGATGCCAGTGCCCGGGACGAGTTAACACCCAGCCAGGTACGTGCCGCGATGATGAATACGGCGACCAACCTGCGACTTGGGGACGGCACCGAAATAGCGAACGACGATCGCCGCAACTTTATCCATGAAACGGGCGCAGGTTTGGTGGAAGTGGTTGAGGCGCTGCAGGTCGCTGCGATTATGGGCACCAACGAGCTCAATGGCTTGGGCGGCCCGGACGACACCACAGACCCGAACTTCTTGCCGAGCTACAGCTTCGGCGAGCGCGCTTGGATAGACACGGGTGTTGTTGCGACCGACTCCAGTCAGCAGGCGACGATTACGGTCACGATGGAAGCGTTCCCGGGTGGTGGCGGAATCTACGGCCTGAGCCTTGTTGATGGCGGCGCGGATCGTGGCGACGTCACGGCTCCGATTATCGGCACCAGCGGTTTCGAGCTATCGCTCAGTGACACCACGGTGAATTTGAACACTGGAATAGCCACGTTTGATGTCACGGTTGCAGTTGATGGCAACGATCTTGGCCTGGTCGGCACCGACGTGAACGGCGAGGCGGCGACCGAGTTCCTTTGGTTCGTCGTAGCAGACAATGGCTCGGAGAAGATCCGCATGCCGATGTTCCTGCGCGTGATCGAAGGAGGCGCTCCGGTACTGGACGCCAATAACGACAGCGCGTCAACAACGCCGGAAACGCCGGTAATTATCGACGTGCTCGACAACGACACGGGTGAAGGCCTGACGGTAACCGCCGTGACGCAGCCGGCCAATGGCAGCGCCTCGGTCAACCCCGACGATACCATCACCTACACGCCGAACCCGAGCTTCAGTGGCGGTGACAGCTTCACCTACGAGATTACCGACAGCAACGGCGCGTCAGATACGGCGACAGTCACTGTTACCGTCGGCGGTCAGTGTGTGCCTACCGGTCAGTATTTCACGGATTTTGAGGCCGACGATGGTGGCTTTACATTCGATGTGGCTGCAACCCGCGCGACAAGCATCACCTGGGGCCGCACCGAAGATCCTTTGGCGAGCACGCCGCTCTCGCTCTCGATGATGAGTGATACCAACAACGCAGCTGATCTTGTCAACCCGCTCAAAGACGATCGACTGGTCAGCCCGACTCTGATCGCAAGCCAGGACAGCGAGCTGGTCTTCTACCACCGCTTCGGCTTCGCTACCGGCACGGACGGCGGCATCGACGGCGGCGTACTGGAAGTCAGCGTTAACGGCGGCGCGTGGGACGACATCGTCGGTGCCGGTGGTAGCTTCAACATCGGCGGCTACAATGGCCAGATGCGTGCTGGTGGCAACCCCGGTGTCATTCCGGGGCGCTTTGCCTGGACGGGCTTGTCGCAGTTCATCGACGCCAATACGCCGACCACGGTGGATTTATCGGCCTTTGCTGGCCAGGAAATCCAGCTGCGCTGGCGCCTGACGCTGGATAGCACGGTTGTGATCGGCGACATCGAAGGCGGCAAAGGCTGGTGGATCGAGAGTGTGCAGGTGACCAACACGGGCTGCGATACGCCGAACCAGGCGCCGATCGCCCGGGACGACGCAGCCGAAACGCCTTACGAGACGAGCGTGGACATCGATATCCTGGCCAACGACTCCGATCCTGAAAACGATCCGATAACGCTTGATGCAATATCGCAGCCGCCAAACGGCACGGTCTACGACAACTTTGACGGCACTGTGACCTACGATCCGAATATGGGCTACTCTGGCACCGATACATTCAGCTACGTCATCAGCGATGACCACGGCAATGAAGCCAGCGCGACGGTGACGGTTGAGGTCGGTGAAGACGGCGGCAACACGGGTGGCGGATGCAACGATGCTGACTCCGACTCCGATTCGGACAGCGATTCCGACAAGTTCTGCGACGAGAAGGTCAAGGGCAA
>JABDKF010000344.1 GCA_013003155.1 Woeseia sp.
AAATCGTTTTTGATCCTCAAGATTCCAGACCCACCGAACTACAATAAGTTCGAAACGGATATGGTTGATCCCGAGTACACCCCCGGAGCAACCCCTGGGAGCGAGAACGTGATTCGCAGAAAGCGAAAATACAAAATCGATTGGCGCCAACGATTTTCAGCCAATGAAATCAATTTGATTGAGTCGGCAAGTGACACTCTGCCTGACGGAGCAACCCAAGGTGGAGGAACTGTTGTTAGTGGTGTCGTTTCGGATCTGTTCACAGTTTCTGATATGTTGCGAAAGTGATTCCCAATGACACAGACGGGAGAATGCTTGGACTGCTCGAACAGGTCGCGGGCAATGCGTTCTTGCCGTTTAGTCTCAATGAGACAGACACGCGATTGCGATCACTTCGGATTGCCGAGGCGATGGCACGACAGCTCGGAATACTCCCATATGCCCCAGGCGACATGGCCACGGTAACAACAACTATCGGAACGACAAGCCGTGATTACTCGACTATTGTAAGTTGGGAAAGCGATCTTGATAACGGCGGCGTCTATTCCTCTGGTGATGACGCGGTTGGCGAGTGCTACAACGATTCCGCATTCGGTAACACTTCAATCACTAATATCAATGGCGGGGGTACAGTCGGACTCAACTCGATTGCATTGACCGCAGCCAGTGGAGAAGAGCACGACGGGACGGCTGGCAGTGGTGCCAGGATGGTACTCAGCAGCAACAATACGATACCGATTCAATCGACCGGATCAATTGACATCGAGGTTTCTTGGCTGGAGATCGACGCTAACGGCAGTGGAGATGACAACTATTTCATGCTCAACTTCGATGGCCCCGGCACTCAGGTCGTACAGAACAACTTAATTCATGATTGCAGCGGGTCGGGGGAGAAGGCAGGTATTAGATTCACGCAGGTGTCAACAGAAGTTCGTTGCACAAACAACATTGTCTATGACATCGTTAAGTCTACGGGATCAGGAAGTGCAAACGTCTACGCTCTGTTCCTTGATCTTTCGAGTCCGTCGGGAAAGACGCTCACAATCGCCAACAATACAGTTCACAATTCAACGAACAACGGTTCGGGCACGGGCCATTGTGAGGGGTTACATATAGACACAGATCATGCCGATATTGACCTGAAAAACAACCTGATAACAGGTACGACTGGCGATAACTCTGGAACGCGGGTTGACTTCGACGCGACAATATCGTCAACGACAACCGCTACTAACATGTCGTCAGATGCGAGCAGCCCCGATGGTGCGAGTTACCAAAGCGTCACCACTGCCGACCAATACGAATCGATCACAGGCGGCAGTGAAGATCTCCACCTAAAGAGCGGTGCAGATGCTATTGATGCGGGAACCGATCTAGGCACGACCCCCAATAACGTCGAAATAGATATCAACGGGCGAGATCGCGATTCCAACGCTGACACATGGGACATTGGAGCCCATGAGTTTGTTTCGGCAGGTGGCGGAGCCACAGTGCCAATCTTTCATCGTCATTACCAGACAATGAGGCTTAGCTAATGCTTTACTTGAAACAATCAACCGCAGCTCAGGCGATCTTGTTGGGGCCATTTGTGGACGATACCGACGGCGCGACAGCGGAAACAGCGTTAACTATTGCCAACACCGATATTCGGCTAAGTGCCAACGGTGGCAACATGTTTGCCAAGACTTCCGGCGGCGGCACCCATGATGAAAACGGCTGGTACACGATCACGTTAGACGCGACCGATACAGCGACCGTCGGGAGCCTGCAAATAAGTTGCAAGGTCGCCGGGGCGCTGGCTGTGTTTAGCGAAGTGCAAGTGCTAGAGGAGGCGGTTTACGATACCGTATTCGGCAGCGGTGCAACGTTGGACGTGAACGTTACGAAGGTGGCGGGGCAAACGGCCAGTGCGGCAGCGACAGTAGACTTCGATGATATCGCGGCGATCCTCGTCGATACAGGAACTACGCTGCCACTGTCGCTAACAGCGATCGAAACGGACACACAAGACCTCCAAACGCAGATTGGTTCCGCTGGTGCGGGACTTTCGGGAGTGCCGTGGAACGCATCGTGGGACGCGGAAGTCCAAAGCGAAGTGAACGACGCACTGGTGGCTCTTGGGCTCGATCATTTGGTGAATGCCGCAGTGGCTGGCACCGACGTTGCCGACAACTCCATTGTCGCGAAACTTGTTTCGTCCTCGGCCACCGCCGATTGGGATTCGTTTGTAAACACCACCGACGCACTAGAAGCGATTGCCGATTCGGGTGGAGGGGATGCAACGGAGGCGAAGCAGGACAGCATCATTGCGGCGGTTATTACCAACGCTGCCGGGGCGGATATTGCTGCCGACATCATCGCGGTAAAAGCCGAGACGGCAGCGATTGTGGCCGATACCAACGAACTGCAAACGGATGACGTGCCAGGGTTGATAGCAGCACTGAATGATATTTCAACGGCAGAGGTCAATACCGAAGTGGATACGGCACTGGCCGACATTCACTTAGACCACCTACTGGCAGTTGACTACGATCCAGCAACACCTCCGGGAGTCGCTACGGCACTGCTGAACGAACTGGTCGAAAGTGATGTTGGCGTGTCACGGTTCACAGTCAACGCATTGGAGAATGGACCGAGTGGTAGCGGTGCATCAGCCGAGGCGATTGCGGACGCTGTTTGGGACGAAGCAGCGACGGGGCATACCGATGCCGGAAAAGCCGGGGCTCAGCTGTGGACCGATATTGACGCGATTCTTGTGGATACCAACGAGTTGCAATCAGACGATGTACCAGGATTGATCGCGGCACTCAACGATTTCAATCCAACAACCGATGCGGTGGCGAATGTCACCCTCGTGGCGACGACCACCACGAACACCGATATGCGGGGAACCGATTCGGCCAACACCACGACTCCTCCAACAGCCGTTGCCATCGCTGACCAAGTTTGGGATGAAGCGCTTGTAGACCACCTCACACCCGCAACGATGGGTTGGCAGGTCGCCGCTGTTCTGGAGGACACGGCAACGACGATCCCGGCACAGATCACAACAGCCCAAAGCGACCTGGACATCATCACGGGCGCCGATGGCGTTAATTTGTTATCCGCTACGCAAGCAAGTGTCGACGCTATCGAAGCCGATACAACCGAAATCCAAGCGGATTGGACCAACGGCGGGCGCCTCGATTTAATCCTCGACGCCGTTTTGGCGATGCTAGACGACGCCAGAGCCGAACCAGGCCAAGGCGCGCCGCCAGTTAATCCAGACCTTGCCACAAAAATTGACTATCTCTACAAGGCGTTTCGAAATCGGAAGACGCAAACTGCAACGACGTTTTCGCTCTACGACGACGCCGGCACGGTCGTAGATCAGAAATCGACGGTTTCCGACGATGGAACGACGGCCACTTTGGGCGAAATTGTAACGGGGCCATAAATGGACACCGCAGCAAAGCGATTTTCGGCCATTTCCGTTAGCTTGCCATTTCGCGGTATTCAAACGCCGCCAGATGGAGCTAGCAGCGCAGCGGATCGTTACGCAATCGCCTACCTCTACGCTTTCGTTTCAACGGCCCCCGCAGCGGGCTTTATTTGCGTCCGAGTTTCTAAAAGCTATATTTCGGCACCCTCTGCTACGGGCTCGATTTCAGCGCCTAAGACCGTCTCTACAGGGACTTGTTAAATGACCTCACCAGCCAAGCCCGATCTACTGCTACAGAGCGATGGTAGTGAACTCTATGTAGATGAGTCAGAAAGTTGCAATATCACTAACACGCTATACGATGCTACTGGTGTAGCCCTGGCTACAGCATCAATACTTACCCTCACGGCTACCCTCAAGAATGCATCCGATGGAGCTATCATCAATAGCATTAATGGCACAGATGTATTGAACGCAGGTAAGGGCGTTGTTGCTGATAATGCAGATGGTGAGGCAGTGCTAACGT
This sequence comes from Woeseia sp., assembly GCA_013003155.1. Lineage (GTDB taxonomy): Bacteria > Pseudomonadota > Gammaproteobacteria > Steroidobacterales > Woeseiaceae > Woeseia. Next base: position 3,948 of record JABDKF010000344.1, read on the forward strand.
TAAGGCTAGAGCCTGCTGACAATGCAGTGATTACAGAGACGGATACCGAAACGTTAGAGTCGCATTACCTCATGCTAGAGTGGACATGGAACGATGGAGTAGCATCAAGAACGGGGCGACATTGGTGGGAAATTCGAGTGCAATTGAGTGGTGCATAAAGGGGGGGGTGTTTCGGGTCCTACCCTGCATATCCCGTACCATACGCGATGCAAAGGCCCGGAATAACGTTAGAAAATAAGTGTGGTCCGCAAGGGTGAAACGTGCCGCAAACGCTCGAACAGGCTAAGAACGCCGAAACGCAGGCCAAGCGCCGCGCATTCGAGCGGGATATCTTTATTCCGCAGGTGGCCGACCCTGAACGCCGCCGGCAGCTAGGCGAAAACGACGCAGAGTGGTTGCGGCATTACCTGCCAGACGTTTTTTACAACCCGTTCACCGACGATCAACTGCGGATTATCGAGGAATGCGGCGATACGCTCGCGTATGGAACGCGGCAGTGTAAAGCGGCCCCGCGGGGTGATGGGAAGTCGTCGATTGTTAAATACGTGATGCTTAAAAAGGCGTTGTATCGTGAGGTCAACTTCCCTTTGGTCATCGCGGCCACGTTTGGCAAGGCGCAAAAGACGACGGCGAGCCTAAAGCGTCGCCTGCAATCCAAGGCCCACACCTCGGCCGAGCTCGCCGAGCTTGGCAAGAGCGGTAAAAGCACCGCGGGCATGACGCCTAACCTACTGGCCGACGATTTCCCGCTCGAGTGCGCCGTCGCTCGCCACGTTGGCCCCTGGCCCTCGCGGGCCCGTAACGTCACGGCCAACGGCGGTAAGCCGATCCATATCCACTGGGGCAGCGGTGACGGGTATTTCATCCTGCCGACTTGGGAGAGCGAGGAACCACTAGGGCCAATCATTATGTCGCTCGGCTGGTCCAGCGATGAGCTACAGGGCTGCAACGTTTACGACGTTCGGCCTGATTGGATCATGCTCGACGACCTCGACTCGCGTAGTAGCCTGGCGAGCGAGGCTGGCAGCATTGCCGAAAAGATCGAGGAAGTAATCGAAAAGACAGTCGCGGGTTTAAGCGGGCCTAACCAGAAGCTCGGCCAATTCATGCTCTGTACGATCACCAGCGAGGCGGCCGCAGCGTACAAGTATTCAGACCCCAAGTTGAAGCCCGCCTGGCACGGTGAGCGGGTCCGCGCGATACGCACTTGGCCGACCAATAAAAAGCTCTGGGACGATTACATTTGGAAGCGACAAAAGGGGATGCAGGAGGACGATACGCTAGGCCGCGAGGCCCACCGTTTCTACCTGGATAACTTCGAGGAGATGAACGCGGGCGCCGTCGTCAGTAACCCGCACAACTTTAACGAGACGGAACTACCCGACGGCACGGCACTGGAGGCGTCCAACCTCCAGCGGTGTTTTAACTTCATCGCGGATACCAGCCTCGAGGCGTTTAACACCGAGTACCAAAACGACCCGCCCAAGCTCGATGAATTGATGCAAGTGCGGGTTACGGGCTACCACGTATCCGAGGCCGCCGGCGATATGTCCCGCGGGATGGTAGCCGAGGGCGTCGAGATGGTTGTCCGCGGCGTCGACGTGCGTAAGATCGAGTTACACCAGGTGACGCTCGGCGTGGAGGAGGAGACGCCGCACCGCATTTGCGATTACGGGCTCGATAGCCACGGCACCAGCGAGACGACGGTCGAACAGGCCGAGCGGCTAATTTTTACGGCCCTGCATAACATGGCCGACGGATGGGCCGCCGAGCCCATTGTCGACGTCAACGGAATCGCCCACCGCACCGACCTAACGTTGATCGACAAAGGCTGGCTCGGTAACTGGACAGAAGACGGGGTGGTAAAGACATGGGCCACCCAGCCAGTCGAGACGTTTTGCATGGAGCGGGGGCTGCGTAACTGGCTACCGGCCAAGGGTGCCCCGAATTACCGCGCCCCCAAGGCCGACAGGAAAACCATCGTTGGGGATAACTGGCATATAAACCGGGGCGCCGGGCAAGAGCGTCGCTGCGACGAGGTGATCTGGAACGCGGCCCACTGGCACCAGCTTGCCGAGGAGCTTTTCCTTTCGTCCGATGGGCGGTTTGAATTGTTCATTCCTGGCGACGGCGTCTACACGCACCATAAAGCGTTTGGCGACCATATCGTTACAGGTGCGACGGAGATGCGGGCGGTGCTAGCCAGGGGAAGTCGATCCCGAAAACCTCGATTCGTCCGCGACCATTGGTTCGACTCGTTGGCGATGGCCCTGGTCGCCAAAAGCATAAATGCCCGCTTCAACTTATCCATGAAGGCCCGCGTTCGTAAAACGTTGGACCAGTTACAAGCGGAGGCGGCCAGGTGACACGTAAAACACTCCGAGAATTGGCCGCTGAGGCGGCCACCGACAGCAACGGCGCGGTGACGTGTCCGAAATGCAACTGCGCCGATTTCCGCACCTACGGTAGCCAGCCCAAGCGCACCGCGACGTTTCGTTACAAGCGTTGCCGCAACTGCGGGCACCGTATCCTGACAGCGACGACCAGCCAGGAACGGATAGTTCGCGACGTCGAGACGGAGGACGATTACCCCGCGTCCTGTCTACCCATAGACGCCACCGCGTAGGATTGGCCCACCGCACGCGTGATACTTGGGGGCATGGTTTCCATTCTGGATGTGAACGGCAAGCCGTTTAAAGCAAACGGCAACGGCAAGGCCCGCCGCGAATTAGTCGATGCATTCGTAAACGCTCAGAACAAAAAGCGGCCTCTGCGGGCGGAATATGATTCCGCCCAGACGACCGATGAGTACAAGAACATCTGGTCGGCTACCGATGCCCTCGATGCGGACAGTGCCAATTCCTCGGCCGTCCGTCAAAAGTTGGTGCAGCGATCACGCTACGAACACGGTAGCAACGGCTATGCCGCGGGGATCGAGAACACCTATACCAACGACCTGGTCGGCACGGGTCCCAGCCTGCGAATGCAGACCGGTAGCGAAGACTTCAACCGCATGGTCGAGCGGGTATGGCGGGAGTGGGCCAAAGAGACGGGCTTTCGTCGCAAGCTCTGGTGCATGGCTCACGCCTACGGCCAGGACGGCGAGGGGTTTGGCATCCTGCGGCAGAACCCTGGACTACGGCATCGCGTCAAAATCGACATGGTGTTGATCGAAACTGAACAGTGCCAAACGCCCTATCTGCCGTTTAACGAAGATGGCTACATCGACGGGATCCGCTTCGATGATTTTGGCAACCCCGTCTCGTATGACATTCTCCGCGACCACCCCGGGGCGGGCTCGGTCCCGTTGGACCTGCAACCCGAGCGAGTCCCGGCCCGTTTTGTCGCTCACTGGTTCAAGATGCGGCGCCCCGGTCAACATCGAGGCATCCCAGAGGGCACCCCGACGCTTAACTGCGGCGCCGCCTCGCGTCGATTCCGCGAAAGCGTCTTATCGGCGTCGGACAACATCGCCAACTATGCCCTGTTCCTGCGCACCAAGATGGACCCCGACCAGCTCGATACCGTTAGCCCGATGTCGACGCTGGATATCGAGCGGCGGATGATGACGGCGTTACCAGAGGGCTGGGACGCCTTCCAGCCGCGAGCCGAGCAACCCGTCGCCACGTACGAGAGTTTTCATAAGTCGCTCATTAACGAACAGGCACGCCCGCGGAATATGCCGCTCAATAAGGCGCTTTGCGATTCGAGCGACTACAACTTTGCCTCTGGCCGCCTCGATCATATTACCTATTACGACGCCTTGGATATCGACCGTGCCGACTGCGCGGATATGGTCCTCGACGTTGTATTCCGCGCCTGGTTCGACCTGGCGGTGGTCGCCTTCCGCTGGCTCGGCGGGAACCCGCTCGCCATTAGCGAGGGCGGGCGAATGCATGTTTGGGATTTCCCCAAGCATAAAGTCGCCGACCTCAAGAGCGAGGCACAGGCCAATCAAACCCGCCTGGCCACGGGTCAAACCTCGCTACCGACGATCTACAGCGACGCCGGCGATGATTACGAGGACGAGGTGATTAAAGAGGCCACGGCCAACGGGATTACCGTCGAACAACAAAAGCAAATCAACCTTTTACGCAACGTTCCCCCGCACGCCATCCAGCAAGTGGCGTCGATCCTCGGCATTGCCCAGCCAGAGCCCGAGCCCGCGCCCGAGGCAGAGCCAGAGGATGAGGAAGAACCAGACGAGGACGAGGCCGAAAATGACGAAGAGTAAAATTCTTGCGATGCAGGCCCCCGTAACGATTTCCGCTGGTGCGGCCGAGGATAACTCGCCCCCCAAATTTGAGGTTGTCGCCTATACCGGCGGGGCCATGCAGATAACTGGCTGGGAGCATCCCGTCGTAATCGACCTGGAGGGCATGGACTTTTCCAATTCCCTCGTCGCCAATCTGGACCATGACCGAACCAAACGGGTCGGCCATGTAACCGCCAAAGAAAAGACCATCGACACCCTCACCCTTTCCGGCGTCGCCTCGGCGGCCACCGAGAGTCGGCGGGAAGTGGTCGAGAGCGCCGCCGGCGGTTTCGGCTGGCAAGCGAGCGTCGAGGCTACCCCGCGACAAGTGCGAGAGGTAGCCGCAGATAAAAAAACAACGGTGAACGGTCAGACGTTCGCCGGGCCGCTTTACGTGGCATCACAAACGACCCTGACTGGTTTCGGTTTCGTCTCGCATGGTGCCGACGATTCTACCCAAGTAACTATCGCGGCAACCGCCGACCTGGAGGAAGATAACGTGAACCCTAAACTAAAAGCATGGGTCGAGGAAATCGGCTTTGACCCCGAGAATATCAGCGACGACGAGTTGAGCCAGTTAAAGGCCAACTACGGCGGCCGCCAGGCACCCGCGGCCGCCCGTCAGACGTCGAGTAACCCTTTCGAGGCTCGCAAGCTGGAGGCCAAACGCCGCCGCGAGATGCGGGACATTGCCGACCGCCAGATTGATCTTCGCAACAGTGACGAAGAGGAAATCATCGCCATTGAGAAAATGTACGACCATGCGGTCGAGGCCAATATGACCGTCGATCAATTTCGCCTCGGTATTTACGAGTCGACGTTGCCGCCCGCATCGAAGGTGCGGACCCGACATACGGGGTTAAACTCCCGCACCGTCGAAGCCGCCGTCTGCCAGGCCGCCCGGATGCCAGGCATTGAAAACCATTTCGACGACGCGACGCTCCAGGCCGCGCACGACGAGTTCAAAGGTCGCATCGGCCTCAAGCAACTTTTCCTGCTTTGCGCCGAGGCCAACGGCCACCACAACCGCCACTCCAGCGAGGTCGACCGCGACGTCTTGCAGGCTGCGTTCACCAACCAGGGCCGCACGATTGAGGCCGCTGGGTTTAGTACGCTCACGATTTCCAACGTCGTGGCGGCGACCGCTAATAAATTCATTATGCGGGGCTGGAATAGCGTTGACCAAACCTCGATGAGGATTTCACGCATTCAAAACGTGCGAGACTTCAAAACGGCGACCACGGTTTCGCTGACCGACAACGTGATCTATGAAAAGGTCGGCGCGTCGGGAGAGATTAAGCACGGCACGTTGTCTGACCTGACCTACACCAACAAGGTGGACACCTACGCTCGCATGTTGGCGATTACTCGCGAAGATATAGTTAATGATGACTTGTCTGCCCTTACCGATGTCCCGATGAAACTGGGCGCCGGTGCGATGAAGAAACTAAACGATATCTTCTGGACTGAGTTTCTCGGTCTGGTCGGCGCGTCGTTCTTTGCCGCTGGCAACAACAACATCAACACCGGCGTCGCGACGATGACTGAGGCGGGGCTTGATGCCACTTACGTGATCTTCAAGAACCAGACCAACCCCGACTCGACCCCGTTGGGATTAGAGCCGGCGATTCTTCTGGTGCCAACGGCGCTGGAGGGTGCGGCCCTGCGGCTGGTGCGTAGCGAACAGTTTGTAACTGGTGCCACCACGATGGAAGGCTCAAGTAACATCTGGGCAAACCGCTTCCAGGTTTACTCGTCGCCGTATATCAGCAACAGCAGTTACACCGGGAACACCTCGGTAGCCTGGTGGATGCTTGCCAACCCGTCCGAGTTGCCAGTGATCACCATCGCGGCGCTCAACGGCCAGGTCGAGCCAACCGTGGATACGGCCGAGGCCGACTTTAATACCCTCGGCGTCCAGATGCGTGGCTACAACGATGTGGGCGTCTCGGATACCGAGTACCGCGGCGGCGTCCATGCAGATGGAGGCGCGAGCTAGTTGAAAATTAAACTGCTGACCAGCCTCGGCACTCGCGACGCGGGCGTCTTGGGCCTTAATCATCACGACTGTGGCTGCGGGGAACTCCTAGAGGTCACCGACGAGGTTGGTCAGCAGATATTACTACGGGGCTGGTGCGAGGTGGTCGAGGAAACAAAACCACCCACCAAGCCCAAGGCAAAAGCGAAACCCAAAGCGAAACCCAAACCCGACGAGACATCGTGAGCCGACGTATCTACCTGGCAGCGCCCAGTTACGGGCACGTTACCGCCGCCGCTTCCCGCGGGATTTGGCGATGTGCTTACGATATGTCGCAGGTGACGGTACCTCATCTGTCGTCGAGTCTGTTAGCGGCTAACTTCAATGGCCTCTGGTGTAGTGCGCTCAACGATCCAGACGGGGTCGATTACTTCGCAATGATTCACAGCGACGTCGGGCCAACGGATTTCTGGCTCGATGAATTGATCGCCGAGCTAGAGGATAAAGACCTCGACGTCTTGAGCGTTGCGATTCCGATTAAGGATTCCCGCGGACTAACGTCCTGCGCCGTCGATGGGCCAGATACCTGGTCGCCAGGCCGTCGTATCACGATGAAGGAATTGGTAAGCCTGCCAGAGACGTTTACCAGCGAGGACGTTGGCGGGCCGCTACTGGTTAACACGGGATGTTGGGTTTGTCGTTTCGATCCTGAGTGGGCCAAGCAATGCTATTTCACGATCAACGACCGCATCGTTTTCAACGCGGCGACGGGTAACTATCTGGCCCAGACCGAGCCCGAGGACTGGTTTATTTCCCGCCTCTTCCATGAGCTAAAGTTGAAAGTAGGCGCCACCCGCAAGATCGAAATCAAACACCGCGGCGAGGTCGACTTTTCCAACCAGGTCGTCTGGGGCCAACCATTCGACCAGGAATACGCGACCGAGTCATTCATTGAGCATCATTTCCCCGCCGACGTGCAAGGCTGGCTAACGGCCAACGAGGGGCAGCGACTGACCGAGCTTTGCAAAGATAAAAAGGTGGTCGAGATTGGCAGCTACTGCGGCCGCTCGAGTATCTGCATCGCCCAGCAGGCCGAGTCGCTTTCCTGCGTGGATTACTGGGACGGTCGCGCGACGCCCTCGCCACGCTCGACCGAGGCAGATTTTCAGGCCAACGTAAAGCGATACGGCGTGGCCGACAAAATCACGATGTACGAGCCCGACGATTTCCTACCCGAAAAGTATTTCGACGTCGTCTTTATCGACGGCGATCATGCTTACGAGTCAGTGGCCAAGGATATCGAGCGGGCGCGGCATCTGTTAAACGCCGATGGTGTGATGGCCTTCCATGATTATAAAAGCCCCTGCGACCCTGGCGTGACCCAGGCCGTCGACGAGCTACTTGCCGCCGACGGTGAACTATTAGACGTAACCAATACCCTGGCCGTTGTGCGGCCTTCCCTTTTGTGCCCTAGTCGAGGTTAACCGATGGCCGACACAACATTCCGACACGGTAACCCCGTGATGATTGACCACACCCCGAGCGGTGGCGACGTAGCAGCAGGCGAGGTTGTGTTACTCGGTAACACTGCTGGCCTCCAGTGCGGAATCGCTCACGTTGCGATCACCAATTCAACGCTCGGCGCAGTGGCCGCCGGCGGTGGCGTTTATACCGTTGTCAACCTCGACGACGCGGCTGATTATGCCGAGGTCTGGTGGGACAACAGCGCCAACAAAGTAACCACGACTTCGACCAATAACGCCAAGTTTGGTTATGTGGTCCGCGATGGCGGCGGTGGTGCGAACACCAACTGCCTGGCGATTCACGCACCAGCCGAGAACACGTAAACCGATGGCCGAGTTTGACCCCCATGCGACCGTTAACGAGGCGATCACTGAGATCGCCAAGGGCGGCGTACGTACCGCGAGCGACCCGACGGGAAGCGTCGAGTATATGAGCCTGGCCGACTTGATTGCGGCCAAACGATTCCTCGACTCGCAGACGGCCGCAACGCAGCCCCATTTCGGCGTGCGGATGACCAAGCAAGTACCACCAGGGACGGGGTAATGCTATGTCGCGTTTTCAGAACAGATACCTGGCCCATCTGGTGCCAGTGCTGGAACGTGAACACGGCGTAGCGGTCACGTTGACCAAGGGCACCCTCGTAAGTGCATCCTTTACCGCTCGGCGTAGCCCGCGGGAGTACGATGCACGGGCCGAGGAGTTAGCCCTTTCGGTCGCGACGCAGCAGCGGACTTATTTCCTGCCGATAGTCGATTGCGTGATCGCCTCCGAGACGGTCGAGCCCCAAGCGGGCTGGATCATTACCGAGGGAACCGAAACCTGGCAGATTCACCACCCCGACGACAGCACGCCGGCGGTGAGTGAGTCCAGCAACAATTACGAGTGGGTTTGCCACTGTAGGCAGGTGAGCTAATGGCCAAACCCATCCGCGAAAAGATACTCGACGAGATACTCGCCCGCTGCGCGAATATATCGACCAAGAACGCTTTCGAGTTCACCGTGAACACGGTTAAAGAGGCGGGGCGGGATAAAGACACGCACGCCCCGCAGCCGCTGGACATCATCGTCGATGAGTTGGAGGTTAACGAGAACGAGGACCTATCGTATCCAGGTAACCCGCCTCGAGTCGCCTTTGATGTCGAGTATGCGATTAACGGGTATGCCCGCCAGCTCGACAGCAGCGACACCGAAAGCAACGTTTCCGACGGCGTCACGCCGACCCAGATGGGCTCGGCCATCATGCAGACGATTACCACCGGCGGCGGGTGGTATACCTTTGGCGGTAACGCGGTCATCGCCTCGTTGTCGGGCTCGGCACCGCTACAGGCACCAGGACACGAGGGCGTGACGTTTACCCTGCTGGTGACCTACCGCCACGGCGAAAACGACCCCTACACGGCGGGCTAAATCATGGTTGAAATTAAAGTCGACCCGACCAGCCTGGCCGCTCTGAAGTCTGCCATCCGCGGGACCAATAAACAGTTACCCAAAGAGATGGCCAACGCCGTTAACAAGACGGCCACCAAAACACGCACCCGCGTTAGTAAAGAAATCCGCAAGGAACTTAACGTAAGTTCCAAGGGCATTAAAAAGTTTCTGCGGATCAAAGGCCGTGCGACATCTCGCAACCCAACCTCGGCGGTGATGCTCGACCATGAAAAGCGGCCAGGGGTGGGCGGGCCTACCAAGCGATTCTCGCCAGACCAGAAGGCCAAGGGCACGAGCTGGAAGATTAGTAAGCGGGAACGCAAGGCCGTGCGGCCTGGAACGTTCATGGGGCCGCGGCCAGGAAGGCTAGCCCCGAAACTACATGGCGGCGTCTTTGTCCGTCGCGGTGCTGGCCGTCAGCCCATCGTCAAAATACACGGCCTGAGCCCGTGGGCGGCGTATCTGAAAAACGATATGGACCCCATCATCCGCCAGTGGTCCCAAGAGGAACTGCAAGAACAGATAGCGTCTAGGGTGCGCACGATACTTAAACAAAAACTTAGGAGCTAACTGTTATGCCACTGTTAAAACGTATCCAAACCATCGCCGCCAAGGTCGAGGGAACTATCGGCACGGCGGAAACGTTGACCGCTAGCGAGGGCGTCTTTAACGCTTTCGACATCGAGATTAACGCCGACATCGAACTATTTGAGCGGGAGGGGCAGGGGTCGTTTAACTACCTCACCGGCACCAGCGGCGCCCGCGGTGGCTCGATGACATTTAAAACGGGGATGGAATGGGACGGCGCCGCCCATCCCGCTTGGGCCTCGGTCCTGTTCCCCGCCTGCGGCTGGGTCGCATCGGGCGACGTCTACACGCCCCGCAGCGAGGCACCAGGGGCCAACGTAAAAACGGTCACGCTCGCTGTTTACCAGAATGGCCTTCGCAAGATGCTCGCCGGTGCGGTGGGAACCTTTAAGATCGTTTGCCCGTCGGGTGAGCTGACCGCCATTGAGTGGGAGTTTACTGGCGTCTGGCAAGCGGTGGCCGATGTTGCGATCCTGGCCCCGACCTATCCGACCGACCTGCCATTGCGTTTTGGCTCGGCCGTGGTGACCTACCAGGCCGCCAACGTGATCGTCGAAAACGTCACCCTCGATGCGGGCAACGAAATCATCCTCCGCGAGGACCCAGCGACCGCCGCGGGTTACGTGTCTGGTTTAATCGTATCGCGTAAGCCGATGATTACCTTTAACCCCGAAGCGGGACTGGTGGCCGCCGACGCGGCGAGCGACCCTTACGGCGATTGGCTCGCGCATACGGAGGGGATTTTTAGCTGTAAGATCGACGGCCCGACGGGTGCCAATACGAACGGCGATTTCACCTTTTCGGCGCCAAAGGCACAGGTAATGAATGTCCAGCAGAGCGAACGGAATCGCCTGCTGACCCACGACGTCGAGTTGGTCTGCAATAAGAACGCAGCCACGGCCGACGAGGAAGTGAGCCTCACCTTTACTGACGCAACCTAACACGGCGACCTAATGGCAATTATCGAACCTGGCGACCTGTTCACGATTTCCTACGGCAACGAGCATGAGTTGGACGTCACAGCCCTTTCCTTGCGGCAGGCTAAGTTTCTATCCCGCAAGGTGAAAGAGCTGGTCGCCGCGGAGGAGGACGGCCGCGGGCTCGATCTGTTCGAGTTAACCGAGGAGGCGTTAGCCCTGGCCATCGGGGCAGAGATGGCCGAGGAATTGATAGACGAGGTCGACGCCGAAATCGCGATGGATATTTCTAGCAAGGTTTTAGCCAAACAAGCCCTCAGCGAGGAGGAAAAAAAAAGGCCCGAATCGTTGCCCTCGTGCAGTGTGGAAAGCTCTGCCGAGTATGCGTGAACGGGTGCCAGAAGGATTACCAGTCGGCGCAGACGATGATACTTTGCCCGGCGTGCGACGGGACCAACCCGAAGTGCCCCGGATGCAGCGGCCAAGGAATGGTCGCCATCAATGAATGCCCGATGCAGTATGTAGGCGAGAGTTTTATCGAGGCGGCGAACCTGGCCGTCGAAAGCGGCGGGGGTGATTGGCCAGTGGCCGGCGGCCTACTCGACCAGGCGGGATGGTTCCTACAACTACACCAGCGACTAAAAGCGGAACGAAACCAGATCGAGGCAGAAGAGTTAGCAGCAAGTGGCTAAAGACGTAACCATCACAATCGGTGCTAAAGACATGGCCAGCAAGGTGATTGCTGGGGTGTCTGCTAGTGTCAGCCGCATGGCTAAAAAGATGCGGGCCGTCGGCGCCACGACCGCGGGACTATCCAAGTCGGTCGGCGGGTCGTTTGCCTCGATAGGCCGCCGAGCCTCGGCAATGGGTTTGTCGGTGGTGACCGCGTTGAGCGGGGCCATTAAAAAACTGCTGAAGTTTGGCGCCGTCGCTGCGGCCATCGGTGGGGCGGCCTTTGCGGCCATCATCTCGAAGGCATCCGAGATGCAAGAGACGATGGGCAAGTTTGACGTCGTCTTTGGTAGTAACTCCGAGACAATGAAAAAGTGGTCCAATGAGACCGCGGACTCGCTAGGGACAACGCGCCAGGAGATGGCGGGCATGTTGTCGGGGATGCAAGATTTGCTGGTCCCGATGGGCGTGGCTGAGGGCCAGGCAACGGGCATGAGTAAGGAGATGGCCAAGTTGGCCGTCGACCTCGGTAGCTTTAACAATATGTCAACCGACCAGGTATTCGGTGACCTGCAAGCCGCGATGACGGGTAGCGGCGAGGTGATGAAAAAATACGGGGTGGTTTTGACCGAGGCGGGGATTAAACAAGAGGCCCTTAATATGGGCCTCGACCCCAAAAAGCTGACCGACGCGCAAAAGGCCCAAGCCCGTCTTAACATCATCATGCGGGGCACGACCGCGGCCCAAGGCGACGCGCTCCGCACGCAGGATAGTTTCGCCAATCAGCTCAAGCGGGTGAAGTCGAACATATCTAACCTAGCCGTTAGCCTCGGCGGTCCATTCCTCGAAGGGTTATCGGGCGTCGCCCAGGCGATCAATACGCAATTGAAAGCGGCGTTTAACTTCATCGAGTCCCGCGCCGATACGATTAAGGGTTTCGCCGAGGGCGTGGCGAACGTTCTCAAGCGGGTCGTCGGCGCCGTTGCTGGTTTTGTTAAAGGGTTTACCAGCAAGGTAGCGGGCAACATGGATATTATTAAAGGCTGGGCACTGGCGATCAAAATACAGCTCGGCGTCGTGCGGGATATGTTCGCGATGCTCGGCGGCGTGATTGCTAAATTTGCCGGCAAAGGCATGGCAAAACTGGGCGGGTTTCGCGCATTCATGCAGCGATCTATCCGCGCTCAGATAACCGTTGTAACGCTATTCGAGACGGCACTAAAAAACCTGCCGCTCGTCTTTGACATCTTAAAGAATAGCGCCGCGTTGAAAATGACGACGCTGGGCTTGGACATCAAGCACACCTTTACAAAGGTCGTGCCCCATGCCTTTAAAGTGTTTGGCGTCCTGGTCGCGAATACCTTTAAGGGGATCGTGCGGGCGACCACTGGCCTATTTGAAAAGATGATAGATACCGTTATTGGGCTAATGCGAAAGGTCGAGTCGATTGACCCTACTGGGATGGTTACGGCCCATATCGCCGCGCTGGAAAAGGGGTCCGAGTTTCTTGGCATCATGCAAGATAGCCTCGCCGACACCGCCGCACCCGCCGCAGTCGGACCGCGGGCACGGTCACCCATCGAGGACATCTTACAAGGCGACCTCAACAAGTCGGTCGACAGTTTCGCCGGGAAATTCCAAGATGCCCTCGCCCCGCGGCTGGCAAAGCTCGACGCCATCTTTGCCCCCAAAGTCGAGGACGGCGGTATCTTTGACAACCTCAAAAAGTTTGGCAGCGATTTTTGGGCGGCGTTCAAAGCGGGCTCGGCCGACGCGACCGCTGAGGAAACCACGGCCGCGACCGCCGTCGCTACCAAGGTCGCCCCCGCCCTCCAGGCGACCCAGTCGCGGCTACTGACCCGAGGCCGCACCCAAAACACGACGGTTAAAATTCTCGACGAAAGCAAAAAGCAGACCGCCGCGTTAAAAGAGGCAAATTCCAAACTCGCAGACCTAATACCGTCGACCGCAGTTGACGAGACGAAGCTAGTAATGGTGGGCCCGTGACCGTCCAAGCAGCTACCCGAATGTGGAGCCGGCACGACGGCGCGATTAGTACCAGCGACGGCAGGAAGTTTACCGTCACGATCAAAGAGGGTTACCAGATCGTGGCCGATGCGACCGATACGTTGGTCGAGGTTGCCAACGCCGCCAGCCTGCCAGTTATCAACTCGGTTTACAGCGGTAGCGTGCAAATCCGAGTTACCAACCGTAGTTTCAAACAGGTCAGCCCCATTCTCTGGTCAGCAGAGATTGTTTACAGCGGCGAGGGCGGGCTAACGAAATCGCCACTGGACGAGCCGCCGACGATTTCTTGGGGGAAGACCGAGAGCGACGAAGCAGTCGACCAGGATTTGAACGGCCAACCAATAGTCAATGTCAACGGGGAACCGCTGGACGGCGTTACGAAAAAGATTAGCGATATGGTCGTAACGATCAAACGGAATTTTCAAAGCATCAACTTGCCGGCCACTTACCAGTACCTCCATAGCGTCAATAGCGACACGTTTTTGGGTTTCGCACCTGGCCTAGGGCGAATGACGCAATTCAGCGCCGTCGAAAAGATAGCCTCAGAGGTTGGCGGATACATTGAAGTGTCAGCGACTATCCAGTTTCGTTATCCCTATAACACGACCGCCGCCAAAGCCTGGCACGCCAGGCTACGCAACGAGGGGTTTTACGTGAAGCGGCTACAAGATAATAAAGTGGTCCGCGCCGTCGACCCTGGCAACAAGCAACCCGTCTCGAAACCAGTCCTGTTAAAAGCCGATGGAACGGTCGAGCTAAACCCCGCCAATGCGATCTGGCTCGAGTTCCCAATTTACCAACCACTCGCTTACAACTCCCTAGGGTTAGTCTGATGGCAGACCTTACACAAACCGCGGCCAACGTAGGCCTTACCGATACCGCGGGCTCGACCGTTGCTGTCAAGCAAGCCGGCGAAGCACTCACCCAAGGCCAGCCCGTTTACCTCAACACGGCTGATAGCAAGTATTACAAATGCGACGCCAACGTCTCAGCGGTCACCGCGGCGGCGGCTGGTATTTGTATGTCGCCGGCGGCCACCGACGAATACTTCATCCTGTGTAGTGCGGGCCCAATTGATCTGGGCGGGACGCTCGCCATCGGCACCACCTATATCGTCAGCGCCACGGCCGGCGGCGTGGCCCCCGATGCCGACGCGGCGACGGGCTGGTTTAAAACGGCCCTCGGCCACGCCATCGCGACGGATAGGTTGGAGTTGGATATCAACGCCTCTGGGGTCGCGGTGCCTTAATGCCCAACGAAGCGGGGGTCTATAGTCGCGAAACCGCGGAGCTGATCTTAGAGGTGGTCAACTACCTCCAGCGCGCTGGGTTCGTCCCACGCAAAGGGTTACAGCGGCCGCCGATTATCGAGGGCGATGCGATTTTGATCCGCAACGACGCCTCGACCGAACTGCCGCGGTACGGGTGCCTCCAGGTTACCGGCACGGTCGAGGTCGAGGGGATTAATTACTTTACCGCCGACCAACCGACAGACGTATCCGGCGAGGCTGGGCCGTATCTGTTTAATCTGCACACGGCGATCCCCGCGGGTGAATACGGAATCGCCTCGGCGGGGCCGCTGGTCCACGCTCTGGCCGATACCGCATCGCCCAGCGCGGGCGAGAACTACGGCCCGCAGGTGGGCGAGTGGGAAGTAACGCTGACCGCCGGCGGAATCCTTAACGTCTGCGGCACCGATGACATCGACACCAACGTGATCCGCGCGATCTGCAAGGGTGGCGGCGGCGGTGGAACCTACATTTTCAAAACACCCACCGGAGGAATCCCGGCCAGGTCAGTCGATACGCCAGGCAACGCGGCATGCACGCCGTACCAGATCAACGCCAGCGGCGACCTGGAGGAAATACTAGACGCCCAAGAACAGAGCCAAACGCTCACCGTTTACCATATCGGCGGCAGTGCTGTCGAAGAGGACGTTTACATCCAGGCGAAAACGGTGAACGGTTCCATCGTCGTGGATATGGAAGATTGCGAATAGAGCAATGGTGATGCGGTGGAACCCTGGCGGAACCAAGGAAGGCTGTTGTAATTGCGGCGGCGGGGGATGCTTCCCGAAACGGCATTACCCGCTAACCAACGCCGCGGGGACCGCGTTCAATACTACCGAGTGGTCGGTCGGTTCTACGGGCAATGTGACCGTCAACGGCTACGACGATATCACCGTTACCAATGACACGTTAACGCCCGTCACTAAACCGATCACCGAGGCCTATCAGATTTGGTTTCAACTTCACCATGACGCGGAAACGGTGGAGTGCAAATGCACCAAAACGCCCGCGGAAAATAGCAACACGTTTAACATTTCCGGCGGCACGATGACGCTGGAAAGTACCGCCCATAACTTTGTGCCGTTGATTCAAGGTTTCGGGTTATTCGCCAACAACTTCTACGCATGCAATACAGTCTTTTCGCCCACTTATCTGGTCGGGGAAATCGGGGCGGCCGATTGCGGCGAGGCGTGGGGCTCCAGCTATGACACGCTTAATACCTACATCGGCTACCGAAATAAACGGGGGCCGTTTCACACGTGGGCGGAAGACGTGTCATTCGTCGATTTTGATGAGAACTGGGAGCTAATCTTTAGCGGCGGGGCCAGCCGGATTACCGGGGTGTATCACATTCCCAATACAGTCGAAGTTAGCGGCGGGGTGATCGTGGAAGAATGCCCGCGGCGGCGGGTGTTTGAGATGTACCCTTACTCGAGCCGCTTTGCTGAGAATCTCGATGTACCGATCACGCCGTCGATTACATCGGGTTACGATATCGCACTCGAGGGGGCTTTCACGCAGCGCCGCTGGAAGGGTGGTAGCCCATTGACGACGCCGATCAATCCGATTGATCACTGCCAGCCGCACCCGTCCGACAGCGTCACCATCCCGTGGGATTACGAGCCCTCTTCCTTGCTCAATCAACATGATCCCGATTTGATCACGTACCGGGTCGGTGGCTACGAAATCTCACCCGGTGGGGATTGGTTTCATTCATTGGTGCCGGATTCCATGGAGGTGGGTTTGCTAATGCGAATGGGCAAGATCGCGCCGACGGTGGCCACGGCGTATCCGCTCGACCAATGCTTCGCCACGCTGTTTCTGGGCGATATCGGCACGAGGGAAATCGCGTCGACCGCACTACAGCGCCAGGGCACCAGTATCGAAACGGGTTTCACCATGAACCTAACTCTGGACCGGTTGATCGCACCCCGCGACGGGGTATCCACCGCCATTTCGCTGACGTATCCATGATTTGCGAGTGCGGCCACGGCCACGCCAGCAACGTCCCGACGTCCTACCGCTGCCGCTGCGGCCGAAACGTGACGGTAACGCCTGAGCTGTTACCCCTGTCATCGAGGGTCAGGACGGCAAACTCAGAGCTATTTCGCCTCGCCGCCTCCTGCCGCCGCGATGACGTCCTAGCGATGCTGGATAGGCGGGGCGATGTAGGTAGTTTAGAGACGCTTGACCAACTGGCGAGGCATTTAAAAAAGGGCCACCGCTGGAAACCGTCGAGGGTAAAAACGGAACTTGCACGATCTTTAAAAATTGTTCTTGCAACGGATAAGGACGCGCGTTAACTTCCCAGCATGACGCATACAAAACCAAACACCTAATCGGAAACCCGTCGAAAGTTCTTCTGCATATCTGCGGTTGGATGCGTCATACCTCGGCGGGTTTCCTTTTTGTTTCGGGCTGGTCATGGCTGACGTGGAAACAATCACCGCGCAAGTGCAAAAGCTCAGTGGGATTGTCGACTCATTCACGCAGCCAGACCAATTAGGTTTTGAAACCCGCGAGACGCTCCAGCGCCTCGAGGTTACTTTAGCGTGGTCTATCAATGCGGCGTCGCAGGCGGGCCACCATCTAGAACAGTCCGCTGGCGCGGGCCTCCATTCTCGCCCGAAAGGTGGGGACCCGTTGCCAGTGGACGTAAAAGAAAAGGGCGAATGATGAAAGAATATCTCTACCAACTTATTTACAGCGAGGACGGCGGCGGCTGGTACGCGGAAATCTGGGAAGGGCGTAGCGGAGTACAGGCCCATACGACAGACGTCGTAGACCTTTCGCACAGAACACCAGCCCTCGCCGCGGCAAGACTTGCCACCGATTGGATCGAGGACAAAGGCGGCGTCGCTCGCGAAATATCCACGGACCAGGGCCGCACGGCTGCGACCTAGCGCACGGAGGCGCTTCAATGATTCTATCTATCTGCTTAATCATCCTGGCCATTCTTTTAGCGTGTACGTTCGCGCTCATCTGCATGGTCGAAACCGCACCCGTAAGGGAGGACATACCCGACGACATCAACCGAAAAATTCAATACGCCCACTGGCTGCGAGAACAGCAGGAGGCGACGGCCCTGGAATTTGTCGACATCCACGAGCCGACAAGCGACTACGAAATCGACGAACTGCGGAACGTTATCTACAACGATCCAACGGCGGAAGAGTACGCCGCCTGCATGATACGAATCATGCATTACCGTTTCCCTACGAATCATGAGGCGAGAACATGACCACCAGTTACGAATTACCAGAAGCACCCGAAACCGAACCAGAAACCGAACCTCGCACCCTATCGGAAATCGAGCGGGAGGAGCGGGGCTTTGAACTACGCCAGCGGGAGGCCAAAGCACTGGCCGCCTCGACGCTGGTGCCGACGGCCTACCAGGGCCGCGAGGGTATCCCCAACGTGATGATCGCCCTCAACATGGCCCGCCGTCTCAACGCTGACCCGCTGATGGTGATGCAGAATCTGCACGTTATCAACGGCAAGCCAGGCTGGTCGGCCCAATTCCTCATCGCGACGTTTAACTCATGCGGTCGCTTTTCCTCGATCCGCTACGAGTTTGAGGGCGGGTCGTGTAAGGCCGTTTGCACCGAGCTGGCTACCAGTAAGGAAATCGAGGGAACGACGATCACGATGGAAATGGCCGACGCGGAGGGCTGGACCAAAAAGGCTGGCAGCAAATGGAAAACCATGCCGGAACAGATGCTCAAGTATCGGGCCGCAACATTCCTCATTCGCAGCATTGCCCCCGAAATCGGGCTTGGCCTTTACACGAGCGAAGAATTGAAGGACATCGAGTAACGATGGAGAATAGGCATTTGGTCGACGCCATCGCGGCAATGGTGATGCAGTCCAAGGAGTTCGCTGCCGCGATCGGCGTGGAGCATGTGGACCAGCAGCGGGAAGAGGTCAGCAGTGCGGATGCGGACTGCCCGTTCTGATGGCGTACTACAACACGACGCATGAGGAGCAGTCGGTCGCGGACGCAGAACTTCGGAACTGCAATCGTCAGGAGGCATCCATCCTGATCCTGTTCCGAGAGCGTCCGTCCGACCTCCTCAGCCCGTGGGACGTGGCAGTTCATGTCCCGTTCCCGATTACGTCGGTTCGACGTGCGATTTCCGACATGTCCGACCGAGGACTGTTGGTCAAGACGACGACCAAGAAGCAAGGGCCATACGGAAAATCCAGCTATTGCTGGCGCTTAGCGAAACCGAAGTACGTTCAGAGCGAATTGAACTTGACAGAATCCGCTGGATCTGAATAATCACGAGCGTCGGAACTGTTGACCCGGCAACACTACAATACGAAGACCGCTGCTGGTCATCCCTGTCAACAGAACATCGCCGCAAGGCATGTTGGGATGGTCAGCAGCGGTTTTTTAATGCCCCGCTAGAAGGACGATGCCGGGGGCTAACCGTCGAGTGCGGAGCATCGTCTGGTTTCGACAGCGTTGTAGAGTCGCTACCAATAACTTCGCGGGAGTTCATAGCACCCGCACGGTACAGTCTGGCTCCGAAGGAACAGAACTGGCACCGCACATAGCGTAGCGGTGCGTCTCCACCAAAGGAACAAACTGCTATTTGACAGGCGAGCGACGTAGCCTATAACTGGTCGCCGACATTAGCCAACGACAATGCGTTCGCGGCTAACACAATCCTGCCAATCCGAAAGGGAACCAATGGCAAGAATTACTAAGACCACTACGTGGCAAGAGCTTGGTTGCACTGACAAAGAAGCTAAGAACCGGCACTTCTCGCCGTTTCAAGCACTATCGATCAGGCGATTCCAGAAAGAACGCAAGTACGGAATTGATCGTTTCAAGTCAACAGACATTCAGCAGCTTTCAAAAGTCTTGGGGCATGAGCCGGAATCGCTACGCGATCGGTTAGGACTAGAACGACGCCGTCCGGTTGCAATGGTCGGGACTGTTGCTTACCTAAACATGAGCGGCAAACCGCGCGGGGCACCGAAAAACGGTAAACCGTCAAACACAAAGCACGGGCTACGGGTGGAGTGGTTGCCACTGGACCTGCTCATTGTGGACCCGGACTATCAACGAGCACTAAAAGGAAAGTTCCAGCAATACACTACGGAGTGGGATTGGCGGGCTTGCAGTGCGTTGACTGTATCTTCTAGAGACGGCCATTTTTATGTTGTCGATGGATTGCAGAGAAAGTCGGCATTGGAAAATAAAGGAGAGTCGGAAGTCCTTTGTGTAATTGTTGACGTGCAAAACAAAGAAGATGAGGCGGAGTTGTTTTGCAAGTGCAACGTAGACCGAACGCAGTTATCAAGCCTTGAGAAGTTTTGGGCAAAAGTAGAGGCAGGGAGCCGCAACGGACGAGAAATACTCGGTATCGTACAAGCGTTTGATTTCTGCATTAAGCGGCCGGGAGTGCAGCAGGACGGTTGCAGCAACGGAACAATTAGCTCGATCGCCAAGATAGACGAAGCGTTCAGCCAAGGAGTTTTATCGCAAGTCATGAAAGTCCTGAGTGACGGCGTAACAAAAGATAACCGCTCACAACTGCTGAGCAGTTTTTATATTGGTGGGATTGCTTACTTGTGTAGATGCAATCGAGAGATCGATATAGAGAGGCTAAGCAGTAAGTTGCAGACGATGAATTTTGACGCTTGTACTGCCAAAGCGAAACGACTGAATAACGAAAGTAAGTCGCTTGGCTTGGGCGGCGGCGGAGCAAAGTATTTCGCCCAAGCGTTAGCAGACGTCTACAACTACAGGTTGAAGAAAAGTGACAAAGTAGATGTCGTGTAGTATTACGGAGATTGATTCTCGCTCCGCGATGGACTTGGTGATGCGGTATCACTACAGCGGTCGGAAGGTCGGGTGTAGGGTAGCCTTCGGGCTGTTTGAAGCGGACCGGCTCATCGGTTGTGTCTGCTATTCAGTCCCCGCGTCATACACGTTGTGCAACGGTGTCTGCGGGCCAGGTTACAGAAAAGACGTGCTGGAGTTGTCGCGTCTGGTGATTGTCGGCAGCGACAAGAACAATGCCTCTCGCTTAATCGGCGGCAGTCTGCGATTACTTGGCAATCAGGTACTCGTGAGTTACGCCGATCCGAACGTCGGCCATGTTGGTTACGTTTATCAGGCGACCAATTGGATTTACACTGGACTCGGCAATGCAGAGCCTGCCTGGGTGAATCCCATCACCGGAGAAATCGTCAGTAAGACACGGCGACATATTGACAAGAAAGCGGAACGATTGGGATTGCACTGGTCAGATCTAGAAAAGGTGCCGCAAATAGGGAAGCATCGTTATGTGACCTTTACCGGAAACAAGCGATTCAAGAAAGCAGCACGGCGAGCGTTGCGATACAAGGGCCAACCTTTTCCCAAAGGCGACACGGAGCGGCACGATATAGATCGTGGGGGGGATGTCAGCGGATATTTGTTTGCATGACCAGCCGCCAACCAACCTGTAACCACTGCGGGCACGCCAGACCCGAGTGCCGGAAACAAACAGTCTGTTTCGCCTGTCGCTGCGAAACGTGCGGACGGATAACGGAGTTTTGCGATGGACATCAAGACGATCAAGGCGGAACTGTGGGAGATAGCGAAGGTGTACCCGACGCTGATGGGACTTCTGCAAAAGACGCTCGACAACGGCAAGGGCGAAACGATCGGGAACGTCTGGGCACGGACGGTGCAGAACTCGCATCTGGACAGCGATCACTTTTCTAACGTCTGCTACGAGTACCAGTGCCTCGAGCGTCCGATGCCCAATCCGCTCGATACGCTCGTGTTCGAGATCGTCGAGGAAGCGAAAGAGCGTGCCGACCGAGACCGGCGTAAATTGGAGCAGCACAGCAAGTACCACGGGCGAAAGCGATCCAAAGCGTCACCGCTGTATTACCGAGCTGCCCACTGGGTGATCGACCACGGGCCGCTGGAGCCGGATCGACTCGATGAACTGTGCAACTGGGTCAACAAGGACGCCCAGCGACCAGCGTGGCTTGCGGAGGGAGAACTATGATCTTTCACACGCGGCCGATCCTGGAAGCGATCCTGCCGATCAACCTGAAGAGCCAGAACACCGGACGCGGAAACGCATGGTACGGCACTGCCGAGGCACGACGGGCGATGCAGGAGGCGTTGTACCCTGAGTACAACCGCAACGATCCGTTCGACTACCCGGTCGGTGTTCTGTATACGCGGGTTTGCGGAGTCGGCCAGAGGTCGTGGGACAACGACAATCTGGCGATCAGTTGCAAGCAGTTACAAGACGCACTGACGGCGCTGGGCTGGTGGCACGACGACAGCGATAAGTGGTTACGGTGCCTCGCGTACCGGCACGACACGTCGCGTCGGCAACAGGGACCGGCAGTAATGGTATCCGTATTCCGATTGGAGGATGAGTGATGAGTGAGCGACGGGAAACTTTCTATTTGGAGAAACAAAAATGATTGCATGGTACGGTGAACAGAAACT
The DNA here is from genome assembly GCA_013003155.1 of Woeseia sp. Classification (GTDB taxonomy): domain Bacteria; phylum Pseudomonadota; class Gammaproteobacteria; order Steroidobacterales; family Woeseiaceae; genus Woeseia. Next base: position 26,097 of record JABDKF010000344.1, read on the forward strand.
GAAAGACGCGGCGATGCAGCGGTTGCGTGAGCATCAACGACTTGATCAGTTTACGCAGGGTGTGTATACGGCAAGGGGTGTCACCTCGGCTGCCTGACGCATTGCGATGAAGATAGCCAATCAGAGGCTAGTAGGATGTTCGGATTCGATCCGAAGATTCCTTACTGGCTGGAAGCTGTGTTTGAGGGATTGCCAAAAGCGGACGCGACACGTTGGGTGATCGAATCGACTGACGCAATTCCGGTCGGTGCGGATCTTTCGATGTGCCATCACGAATTGGCATATTGGCTACTCGCACCGGACTCTCCGGTTGGTGCCAGCAATTCACACGAGTCGGTCGCTGATGCAATTGCACAAATGCGTGAATGTCACCGCATCGCACTAGAGGGAGGCGATCCAGATTGGTCGGCCGCAAAGTCCGCCGCATGGTCCGCAAGGTCCGCCGCATGGTCCGCAAGGTCCGCAAGGTCCGCAGAGTCCGCCGCATGGTCCGCCGCATGGTCCGCCGAAAGGTCCGCAGAGGGCGCAGCAAGGTCCGCAGAGGGCGCAGCAAGGTCCGCATTGTCCGCCGCAAGGTCCGCATGGTCGGCCGCAAAGTCCGCCGCAAGGGCCGCCGCAGGGTCCGCCGCAAGGTCCGCCGCAGGGTCCGCCGCATGGCAAACAATCGCTTCCAAGTCAATCGAGATATTTGCTGCTTCTCCGGTACGCACAGCGACAGCAGACGAACAGTGCGAGGAGTGTGTCCGCGAGTCGATGATTCAGTTGAGCAGTCCGGTGGTGGTGGAGGCGGGCGATGAGTGACGACAGGTACGAAGAAGCGTTGGACTGCATTCAACAAGACGGCCAGCACATTGGGCACCTGGAAGCCGAAAACGAAAATTTGCGCCAGCAACTCACCGCGTTGCGTGAGGCTGCACGGGATGCGGTGGATAGTGCGTGGCGACGAGACGACGGAACGTACTCGATTGACGCGGTGGAGTACGAAGCACTACGCGAAATTAGTAGCAGCGATGCTGACGTGATAGCCGGTTTGCGGCGACTGCTCGACAGGATGGAGACGGGCGATGAGTGAGCTAAACCGGCAGGCACGGGTGGCAGAGCGTGGATACCCTCAGCACTGGGTTGACTGCGGCAACGTCACCCACGCGGCAGCAGCGGAGTGCCTTGCGAGACTGTGGCACGAGGATGATGGCGATGGCGAGTCGCAATCTACAGTGGAGACACGCGACCAGGGCAGCGACGTCGTGCATCGCCACCGGGTCACGCGGCGGGTGGTCTACGAGGTGGTCAGCCTACGGGGCGATTTGACACCCAGCCCCGGTTCCGACTAGCATTGCAGGAACCCATGGAGGGTATCTGTGACGCGAGAGCCAGAACTCGGACTGACAGCACGGGGCACCATCGATCGAGTAATCGATGGCGATACCGTCGTCGTGGACCTCGCCTTCATCGGCATCCCCCTGCATATCCGTCTCTTGGATTGCTGGGCACCAGAGCGACACACCGATGCTGGCAAAGCGTCCACGTCGTTCATGGAGACGCTCGTTCACGACGGCACGGCAGTGACTGTCCACGTTCCGACGCAGGACGTAGACTCTCTGCGTGACCTACTCACATTCGACCGCGTGCTAGGCGAAGTCTGGATTGCAGGCGATACTCAAAGCCTGAACGAACGGATGGTCCACTCTGGCCATGCCACCGAGACGAAGGAAGGGTAGTCACTTGTGTGTATCCTAGGTCAAACCGTCGAAATCCCCTGGCAACTTGCCGTCGCGATGGTGCTGGGCAACTTCATCATCATCACTGCCCTGATCATGCAACTGCGCGACAGGGCCGATAGACAAACCCAGCGTGACAACGAAACTGTACGATCAACCAAAGCAGCAATGACCGAGGGACTGAACCAAGGTCACACGATCTTCCTCGACATGCTGCACGAACAACAACACCAACTGGAACACAAAGATGAAAGCGATCCTTGCGATACTTACGATCCTGATCAGTAGCACTGCCGTGGCACAGTGCCCAAACTGCCGACCGATCGTCGTGCAACCGGCACAGACAATCATGGTCCCGCGCACTGTGTATCAACCATACCAGTTGCAACGAACAACGATCCAACCGCGCTGGTACGGAACTCCGGTGCGGCGCTGGCTATTTGGTACGCATCAAATCCAGCATCAGTACGCCCCAGTTCAGCGGCAGCAAGATGTCCCACAAACTCCCACTCAGTGATTCCAACCATCCCGCCTGGGCGTTTGGTCGCTACGCGCTTTTGATGATGGTGTTGTCTGTCGTTTTGTGGCAGAACGCCAGCAATTTCGACATGACCGAGATTCGATCTTTGGTGATGATGGGCGCGGTGATGTTGGGGTGGGGAGTGACCGAGAAAGTCGCCCAAAAGAAACTAAAGGAGTCAGACGATGACTGAGCCGCACCGAACGGTTGACAGTAGTAGATTCCGAAAACTGTTACTGCTGTCTGGCAGTCTTGTCTGGGGTCTTGTCCCGTGTCAATCCACTCAAGTCACGGGGCAAGACCTTTCTACACCGCTGACGACGCTGGTGCCGGTCACGACGCAGACAGGGTTTCGACCTGCAAGCGGTCAAGATCGCATTTGGCGAATGACCGCTGATGCCGATTACCACGACGCGGTGATCCGCGTGGAGACTCCCGAGAATTTCGGCGGCACCGGATCAGTCGTCGCGACCGATGGCGATGAGACGATCTGCATCACAAATCAACACGTCGTCGAGATCGGGTTCAACTCGAATCGAGTGCATCGGTATGTCACGGTGACCGGCTCACTTGGACGTTCCCGCGCCGAGGTGATCTATTCATCGAAATCGGCAGACATTGCGATCCTGCGATCCGAGCGACCGATCACCAGTAGCGCCCTTCCGTTGGCAGCAGAGTCACCGGCAATCGGCGCGGCTATCGAACTGTGTGGATTCGGTGGTCCCAATCAAACGATGCGTCACTTCTCTGGTAAGCGTGTTAGTACCCGTTATTCGGTGTCGATCGATGCGCCATGCGTCAGCGGCGATAGCGGTGGACCGATGATTGTTGATGGCTGTTTGGTCGGCGTCAATTTTGGCGGACCAGGACACCCGACACGCTCGTTCCAAGGTTGGCGATTAGTCGAGCCAGCATCGAGTCAAGTTGGACCAGAGTGGCTCACAGAGACACTCACACAGGTATGCCGACCGCTGGGTTGCCTGCCGATTATCCGGCGTCGTGCTGCCGGATCGATAGCGTTGACGCCTCCAGCAAACGGTGGCGCTTCGGGTGGCCCGGTGTCTGGCTTGCCAGATTACGGGAGTCGGGCCATCCCTGGTCCAGCCGGGCCGCCCGGTCCACCGGGTGCTGATGGTGCTGTTGGCGCTGTCGGACCACCCGGCGAACAAGGTCCGCCAGGAGTCGCTACGATCTCTCCCGAGCAAGTGCAGCAGATTACCGAACAGGTGTTGGCGCAGTGTCCGCAAGCCGACATCGATCAGATCACTCAAGCCGTGATAGACCAACTACCGCCAATCTCGCTCGCGCTCTACGACGGGAATGGTGTTCAGATAGATCGTGACACCGTCCCGTTGGGCGGTACACTTAACCTGCGTTTTGTACCCGAGGACAATCAATGACTCCTGATGATGGCGTTGTCGAAGTCCCAATTCCTATACCCGAGGAAAATAACATGCCTGCACCAGACCTTAGCGAAGCTGTTGCCAACCACCTTCTGACCGAATCGGTCGGGAATATCCAGGCCAATAACCGCGACGGGCGCAACATCGGAACTACCGCGATGGGCGTTCTGCAACTTGCTGCCGCAAGAAATTTCGATGAGCTTGGAACCGTCGAAGGCAGGGCAAATTCTGGGGTCAATGCGACACCGATTGCCGCCCCAGCGGTTCCGCAGTAAGCAATGGACGATCCACTTGATTACATCGAGCGGATGATGGAAGACAACCGCAAGGCACGGGAGCGTGCAACCGCGCGCTTCCGTCGCCTTGCAGAGTCGCTGACAACAGAGGAACCCAACAATGCCATCAGCGAAGTCCTCGACGAGTACCAGCACGACCTTGAATCAACAGGACAGGAAGGGGAACATCCGAGAGAGGACGGTTAAGTATTTTGATCGCAAGGGACGGCTTGAATTGCTTTCCGGCGTGACGGCAGAACAGCAACTGCGATGGAACGCACAGCAGGAAAGAAAGAATCGGGAAGCGGAGGATGCAGCGGTGCGAAAACACTTCGGTGAGGAAGCAAAACCAGAAGAAGAGGGCGAGGATGTGGGTGATAATATCGTTCTCGGAGACGTTACAGAAACTCACAACCATCCTGCTCCGATCCAGCCTCCACCACCCACACCCTCGCCCACCGCAGGACTCGCAAAAACCTTAGCAGCACTTGGGCTAGCGGCGGCAGGGATTGGCACAGGAAGCGCGATCCCGATTATGGCTTGGAACTGGACACGCGGTGCTGACGACACCAACGACACCGCTGTCATCGACGATGATGCAGATACGCGGTATCGCTTGGAGATTTTCCGTCCCGACGAACAAGAGGAGTAAACCTATCGCCATCGAGAACCTGCCTCATGTATTCGCACCGTTGATCGAACTGCTGCGAGACATCGGTTGGGTGATGTTACTGCCGCTGGCAGCGATCTCGATCCTGGCGATGGTCCAATCATGGTCACACGCGGAAGACGACGACGAACAAGACAGCGACGAACGCCCGTCGCTGCCCCTGCACCACTACCACCAAAAACCAAGGTAACGAAAACGATGGCCGGAACCGACAAAAGATACAACGCTCGATTGATCCTCCAGGTCGTCAAGGTAGGCGATGGCGAACTACCGCCACTGCCGCCAGAAACCGAGGGCATGACCGGCAGCATCAACTACTGGAACAACCTCAAGCCAGAGGGGTTGCTGCTATTGGAATACGCAGGCATCCAGGCGTTGGCACTGCTGAACGAGGCAGGCATCGAAGTGGTGAAAGAACAGAGCGGAATTGACATTACGAAGATGCTCCAGCAAGACGATTAGATTAGCGTTGTGTGGTTCATTTTGATCGGTGTTGCATGGGGCGCGGCGATCCTGTTGGCAATTTGCATCGGAGGCGATGGACGATAGTGTGGAACCTACGACATTCAACGAACTCGTCTTCTACATCGCAGCGTGGGCGGTCGCTGGATGTTGCGGCGTTCTTAGCACCTTCATTAACCGCCGCTACCGCTCTGTGTGGGACTTGCTGGCAATTGGCACTCTTTCTGGGTTCATCGCTGTTAGCGTCCTCGGTTTTGTCGTTGGCGCTGTGGGTGGTGTGGATGGGCGGGAGCCTTATTTGCTGGCGATTGCAATCACCGTGGGGGTGAGCGGGAAACAAGCCTTGAGACTGTCGTATTTCATCGTAAACGGAGTGTTGGACAGGCTTGGAGTTACGATAGAGGTCGAGGAAGACGATGAGCGAGTGCCCAGGCAAAGGTGAATGCATGAGGAGAACAACAGCAGGACAGTGGATCGCGGTGCTGGCGGTGGGTGCCGGGATCATGTGGATGATTTTCCGAGTCAACGCTGTCGCCCTGGATCACGCCCAAGCCAATGCGGAGTGGACAAAGACGATGAGGGTATGGCACCAGGAGATGGAGGGTAATAACGAAGCGATTCTGAATGCCACCAAAGTCCTCTCCCTTGAAGTGTTGCCTGCCGACGTGCGGGAGGATGTGCTCGAAGCGGTCGATGGGATCAAGGAGGACATCGAGAACAAGACACGCGACCGTGTTTTTCGTGGGGAGATCGAGTCGCTATTACGGAACAACCCTGACCTCGTGCCGCCGGATGGTTGGGAATGAAGCTGATCGTTCGCGTACAGAAACACCTCGTTGTGGCCCATCGTGCCTGTGATGGTGGTGACTGGGTTTTCACCCTTTGTCGAAGGGGTTTTGAAGAAGCGGTTGGCCGACGATTGAAAACAGGCGAAACTGTGGTAGCAGATTTAAGCGCCACGATACTAGAACAGGAAAATCAATGACAGCAGAATTGCTAGTCAAGATTGGCGACGGTGCTGGTTATTCCGATGGAGATGTTCTGTGCGCGTTCAACCGGCGTGAAGTGTTGCGGGTTTGGGCAGAGACGATTTGTCACCCCCGCAAAGCACCACGAAGCGGTAACGGGTTGATTCAGGCCAATTCGGTCTGTCGAGATTGGTTTGATGCAACACATCAGTATTGCTTTCGTCGAATAGGTGCGACTGAACTAATGAGGGTCGAGACCAGTGGTCCTCGGCAACGGGAAACAGTGCCCGCGCTTCGGTCAATCATTCGCCGGAGAAAGCAGAACAACAACTGTGTGATGTTTGGCGAAGACGGCAGTGAGTTCTGGTACGGTGGACGCAAGGACTTCTCGCTTGCAACGATTCAGCAAGTGTGGATCGATATTAGGAACAAGACTCCACGGCATGAAAGCCAGCCACGTCATGCTTTTTGGCCGATGGGCCGTCTAGACATTCGCTCGCACCTTGCCTTGCGCGTTGACGACATGACTGATGAGGAAGCCGATGATGCGATGCGGCCGCAGCGACAGCTTGACGAGAACGGCGATCTGATGTGGATTCTCAAGCAAGAAGGATTGGCTAGTATCGAACTGCCGGGTACGACCAAGCCGGACGAACGGCGATGGGAGCCTCTGTATGCAGCCAAGCGGAAGCATAGCGTTAAATGGCGGGACATGCTCCCTGATATAAACGCAACCGAAGCAGAAGTGATGGACCCCAATCTCGCAATTGGCGAAGAGCATGCCGACGAAGAGCTGCCAATGCGTTACCAATCAAAAACACAACCCGATCAGCCGAAGGCTCGCGTGGAGCGGAAGCGTCGGGTAACCACTAGGGGATCGTGATGCTGCTTTGGATCTGGACGCGTGATGACGAAAGCGGATTACTGGACGATGAATTTAGAGACGGCGATATCTTCCAGACCCAGCCCGACTCATTTGAACCGAGCATTGGCAATCAGGAAAAGAAATCGTTTTTGATCCTCAAGATTCCAGACCCACCGAACTACAATAAGTTCGAAACGGATATGGTTGATCCCGAGTACACCCCCGGAGCAACCCCTGGGAGCGAGAACGTGATTCGCAGAAAGCGAA
>JABDKF010000345.1 GCA_013003155.1 Woeseia sp.
CGGCGCCGCATGCTGACTTGTGGGGATCGGGAAGACCTGATGTTCGCCCAGACCCTGAAGGCGAACGAAGCCACCAAGCAACTGCTGGCGCGTTGCCAGAAGTAATTTTCGGAGTCACCAATGCCCATGATTATTGAAAGCTCGCAGGAAGCTGCGACGAACGCCGATGTTTTGAACGGTACGCGCCTGGCGACCGCTCCGCACGATGGAGTGCTGACCCTGTACCTTCAGGCATCCGACAATGACGCCACTAACAACTACACGGCGACCGTGCAGCTTCCTGGTGGTGACAATCCGATCAGTAACGTTCGTGTCCCTTGTGGCAACACAAGCGGGCTCGCTGGTGTTCTGGATGATCGCACCGCGATGATTACGGAACATGCGATTCAACAAGGGGGTCAGGTGCTTTTGTCCGTCACCGAAACAGGGGACGCTGAATTGACCTGGCGCGCAGTGTTCCGGTATCGGTAAAACATGGCAGTAACACAAACCCTGTTCACGCCGAGCCCTGACCCCTTTTTCTATCGCCGGGGATCTTCGGCGGGGATTTTGCCAATCGGTGAATTCTCGTTCTCGGTTCGGGATGAGGTCATCACGGCCGGTGGCGCTGGAAACGAGCAAAGCGTGGTTTTGCAGATGAACCTACCGCAGAACTACGCCTATCGGCTGCGTGATATTTTCATGACCATCGGGGCGTCAACAAACACGTTCTCATTGTTCGGGTCAGCCAGGATCACAGACGGCACCGCGGCGAATCGAACCATTGAGTACTCGATTCCATTCGAGAGCCAGGGCCAGCTACCGAATGACCAGCTACTCACGGCATTACCGACTCAGGTGTATTCGATCGCACCTGGTGCGCTCCCCCAGCAGATGTTGCTACCGCAACGGAACACCGGCGCGTTCATGTCAGCGAACGTATTCAACGCCACCCAGAACGGCCCAGCTGGTACGTGCTGGGCCCGGGCCACGGTTCTGATCTACGACATCGCCCAAGCGTTTGAAGCCGGCGCAAATGCGCCAATCCCGACCGTTTCCCGGTGACACTGGTTGACTTCCTGGTTCACGCCGTTGTCTGGTGCTTGTTGATCTGGATATGCCTGGCGTTTCTGCATCTTGACGACCATGGAAGTTAAAATTTTCACTTCCAACCTCATCCCTTCGTCAGCAAATCTAGCGCGAACGCGCTAGAAGAAAGAGTCTTGCGAGCTATGCTCGCGCATTCAAGGGCACGAAGTGCCCGTTCTTCGGCTTCGGGTCTGGCGGATTGGGGGAATGGTCCCCTTCTGGCAGCCTGGCGTTCTTTGCGGTGGGGCGACGTATGGTTACTCGCGTAACTCACCCCGCTTTTCCCTCACTTGGGCGTGCCTCAAGCCTACCGTTCAACCCCCACGTAAGGGAAGATTTACCCGGAAACCCGCGCCAGCACTGGGCGGCACGATACTTGCTACGTGTTGCATGAACCGTGCCAAAGTGGTAAAAAGTGAAATCTGAACGATTTCATGGCTCTTAACGGACGGTAACGTGTCATTCAGGCCTTTAGGCACCACCACGCAGCCGTCACTGTCGCCATACGGCGTTGAGTCAAGCCAGGGGCACGGATACGGGCCTTTGGACCCTGAAGACCTGTTACAGATTGAAGAATATCTGCGACAGCGACAACGAGACCTGGTGCGTCAGGGAGTGGGGTATGTGTTCCCTGACTTCTCACATCCAGGAACTGTATTGAATCCGAACGTAAGTTTCGGACAAGGAGGTGTTTCGGTAGTAGCGGAAGTTCCCCCGCCACCACCACCTGTGATGCCGAGCCCCTCTGGTGCGCCAGGGGGGCTCGATACCAACAATTCAGCAGAGGATCGTATGACCATCATTCAGGATTTTTTCCTGCCCGTAGCCCAGAACTATGCGCAGTCTTACATCGCCAATCGGTTTGCCCCGAGCAATAACCCGATTGTCCCGGATGTCATTGAGCAGATTTACAATCCCTCGGTGAACACGCCTGAACCCACGGCGGCGGCCGGAACGGCGGCCAATGGGCGTTACTACGTCTACGATTCCAAAACCGGCACATTCCGTCCGAAGCGCCGGCGCAGACGGCGCCGCATGCTGACTTGTGGGGATCGGGAAGACCTGATGTTCGCCCAGACCCTGAAGGCGAACGAAGCCACCAAGCAACTGCTGGCGCGTTGCCAGAAGTAATTTTCGGAGTCACCAATGCCCA
>JABDKF010000043.1 GCA_013003155.1 Woeseia sp.
GCGATTTCAGGGCGAGCGACTCTGACGCGGACATGATCTTTATTGGCGGTGGCGCCGGAATGGCGCCACTTCGTGCCATTATTCGAAGCGAGCTTCAATACGCGCGGAGCGGCAGAAAAATTGACTATTGGTACGGCGCTCGTGCTCGTGCGGATCTGTTTTATGCGACGGAATTCGATTCGCTACAGAAAGAACGTGCGAATTTCCGGTGGCAACCTGTGCTGTCGGAGCCATTGGCAGCAGATGGCTGGGAGGGGCCTACGGGATTCGTGCATACGATCGCTTTACAGGTTTTGAAAAGCCAAAATCGGGACTTAGCGGCATGTGAATTCTATGTTTGTGGCCCACCGCCAATGCTGTCGGCAACGCGCAAGATCTTGGCTGATAACAAGGTTCCGGAGACCAGCGTGTTTTTCGACGATTTTGGCATTTAGCGCTGGTTGGTAACCTGATTGATCCTGGGCGATGTGACACCGATCCAACACCTTGCCTATCTCTTGTCTGGTCGACGATCCGCGTCTCAATGCGAATACAGGTAATGCGGTTGGCCAGAAAGCGACCCGAAATTGTGACCAGTTTTGACAGTGCCCGACAGAATTGGCGTCAATCGGTGTCCTTGGGCTTGACTGGCTCGGAGAAAAGTTGTTATCTAGAACAACAGGTTACGATCAATCCCGATTGAGACCGATTCCCTACTGAATACAGGTGTGCACTCCGAAGGCAGGGGTCAGAGGTTCGAATCCTCTCGGGCGCGCCATTTTTAGAGTCTTCGCGGCGTCACGCGAAGGCGCAATTATTCAAGTGGCAGAATTCGAACTTGAGACGCCCAAGAGGCGACGGTTCGCGCGTGAGAAGCGGATGTCTGTGGGAGCGGCTTCAGCCGCGATCCAGGCGCCGTTTCTCCTCCGACTGTGCAAATACGAAGCGCGATGCCCAATTCGCAATCGCGACGAAGCTGCACAATTTACATTAGACAGTGGGGTACTAAACACTGCTCTATATCGGCTCAGCAATCGCGGCTGAAGCCGCTCCCACAGCCACTTTCAATAAAGCAATAAAGGGGTCCAATAAAGGGGTCTCCAATAAGAATAAAGGGGTCAATAAAGGGGTCGGATCCCATTCAATTAAATAATAAAGGGGTCAAGAATGAATAAAGGGGTCGGATCCCATTCAACTAAATAGGATCCGACCCCTTTTTCACGACAAAACGCGGACGCGTCTTCCACGTAGTCAGCGTTCCCGTGATTTTACAAATGCATTATGTGATTCCTGTCACAAAAACAGCCTGCTTAATGTTCTGAGGTGCACCTCGCACGGCAGCTTTCATCTGTTGAAATACACGTCAACTTAACAAGCCTACGACCGAATATCGGCACGCGGCGCGCACTGGCGAAATCACTAATGATAAATTGCATCGGAACAGGCAGGCTCGTGAAGATGGTTGGCATCGTCGGGTCATTCTTCATGGCTGGCTGTGTTCTTCAGGCATCTTCGACCGTCGATGCGACGTCAAGTTATATCGTGCAAGGCATAAATATTTCCGAGGTGCAGTCAATCGTCTCTGGAATCGGTGGTGAAATTACGCACGAGCTGGGGCTAATCAACGCCGTAGCCGCTGCATTGGGACCCTCGCAAGTCGAGCGGCTTCGCAACGCGCCGGGCATTAGCCGCATCCTCGCTAACGGAGCCGTCACGACAGCAGGGAAAGGCGGCAAGAGCAAGCGGGCTTCGAGCGAGACAGAAACGACCTCCAGTACGACCGAAACTGACGCTACAACGACTACCGATACACCCGGCGACGCTTACAGCCAGTACCCGTCGCTCGTTGACGCGGATCGTTTGCACGCGGAGGGCATTACCGGCTGGGGCGTCACGGTGGCCGTACTCGATTCCGGCATTTATTCCGGACCAGGATTGTCGTCGAACACCTACGGCGACCTGCGCATTGCGGTCGCCTATGACGCGACGACCGATACCGAGTTCAGACCGGTCTCGAAACGCAAGTCCAGGAGCCTCACGGGTCTCGAAGACTTCGACAACGACGACAACGGGCACGGCTCGCATATCGCCAGTACCGGCTTCAACAGCAAGTTGTCGAATGAGGGGAAATTCAACGGCGTCGCGCCCGACGTCAAGCTGGTCTCCGTTAAAGTCTTCGATGCCTCGGGTGTCGGCACTTACGCAGACGTTATCCGCGGTGTCGAATGGGTGGTTGCCAACCAGGCAAACCTGCGGATTCGAGTCATGAATATGTCGCTGTCTGCTCCGGCGCAGTCTCAATATTGGGACGATCCGCTGAATCAGGCGGTCATGGCTGCCTGGCGGGCCGGCGTCGTGGTCGTTGCCTCGGCAGGCAATGGTGGTCCGGATGCCCAGTCCATTGGTGTGCCGGGCAACGTGCCCTACATCATCACGGTCGGCGCGATGACCGATAATTACACGCCAGCCGACGGCGGTGATGACGAGCTTGCCTCGTTTAGCGCAGTCGGTCCGACCTACGAAGGTTTCGTTAAGCCCGAGGTTGTTGCGCCGGGTGGACACATCATGGCCGCAATGCAAGAAGACTCTGCTATCGCGCTGGAACACCCGGAGTTTCACAACGGCGCTTCATTCTTCACGATGTCCGGCACCTCGCAGGCTACCGCGGTCGTCAGCGGTATTGCCGCACTCGTGCTGCAGATGGAACCGGCACTCACCCCCGACGAAGTGAAGTGCAAAATCATGTCGTCGGCACGCCCTGCGGTCAACAGCGATGGCAGCCTCGCGTACTCGGTTTTCCAGCAGGGTGCGGGTCTCGTCAACGCTTACGATGCCGCATACAAGTGGAACTACGACTGCGCCAACAAAGGCCTTGATATCGACGCCGACGTCGCCGGCACCAAGCACTTCGGCGGCCGCGCCAACCAGGATGCCAGTGGCAGCTACTACCTGATGGGACTGGACGGCTACCTGTGGACCAATGGCAGTGCCGCGGGCAGCGGCTACCTATGGACGGATGCCTATCTCTGGTCGGACGGCTATCTGTGGACGAATGCCTACCTGTGGACGAACGGCTCCGCGAATGCCAACGGCTACATGTGGACAGACAGCCAGATGCAAAGCAACGGTTACTTGTGGACCGACGGGTATCTTTGGACTAACGGGTTGACCGAAACCATGTCGATCAATTCGTGGGTCGAGCCGGAGTAAGCTCGCCGCACCGCCAAAGATCGATCTGACTCCCTTTTTCCAACTGACAAAAGATTCGAGGAGTTTCGCAGCTTCTTATACGGCGTCTTACTGCACCGCACTGAAGCACTGTGAAACTGCAAGCTGCCGCGGCGCCAGGTGGCGAAGAAATTCCTCGGTCGCGCGCGGTCGGCGAATAAAGGTGTCGGATCCCATTTAATCCAATTAGGTGGAAACTGGTGAAGTTCAGGAAGCAATCTTCTCCAGTACTTTAGGATGTTGTTTTGCGACCCGCAGAAGAGTCTTCGCAGCGCCCCTTGGTGAACGCCGTCCCTGTTCCCAATCCTGCACCGAATCGACCGACACATTGAGAAGGTTAGCAAACTCTTTCTGCGTGAGATTCACTGACTGACGTGCAGCAATAGCGAGAATTTGCTCGGGCGTGTAGACCCTGCCTTTCTTCTTCGCCTTCATCTGTTTAACGGCTTTTAGAAGCTCAGCACCTTCGGCACTCATTTTCTTTTTCCTAGTCACGATCAATCTCCTCTTTGATCAATTTGAGTTCGTGCGATGGAATAGTTGAACGATCGGACTTTGCGTATAGGGTGAGGAGCCAGATTTCACCGTTTTCCAGGCGATTGTAGTAGATCACCCGAGCACCACCGCTCTTACCCTTTCCTTTCTGGGCCCAGCGCACTTTTCGCACACCGCCCGAGCCGCGTTCAACAGAGCCGGCCATCGGCTTCTGGGCAATAAAAACGGCGAAAGCCTGTCTTTTATCATCGGTCAGGATCCGTTCGACTTTGCGTGCGTAACAGGCGTTTCAATGACGGTGTACACAAAGTAAAGGTACGGCAATGCCGTATAAGAGTCAATCGACGGGTGTGTGAAAATTGTGTGACTGAGTGCTGCACAGTTGTGCAGAGTACTGTATATGCAATGGACGTACCGCCAGTTGGTATCAATAATTTCAGTTACTTACAATCAAAATAGCGTACTCCGAAGGCAGGGGTCACAGGGGTCTTGAGACCCTACAGCGTTGTGATGTCACCGTTGGCATGACCGAGTAGCGCCTTTCCGACTACCAATGCAACACCCGCACGTCTCAGTCTTTTGCCGAACGTATGACGAAGGTCATGAACGAATTTCAACATGCTCTATTCTGTCGGCAGGCTCGCTTGCGTGCGGACTTGTAGAGCTTTCCGATTACGTTGCCCCGGTCGTGAATACGAGTTCCTTGTGCTTGTCGCGCCGGGATTCGATCACCCGGCGAGCTACCGTGTTCAAATTCGCAACATGCTCCGTTCTGGTCCTGGTGACGGATTCCGGCGAGATGACATTCGATGTCTGCATGTGCGGCAAATCCACTTCCCAGTCCCAACGAAGCTGGCAAACCTACTGCTCCCTGCAGTCGGTATTGGCTGCAAACAAAACCGCATCCGCCAGGTGTCGGGGCAGTGCCTTGATCAGACGATTTAGCTCTGCCTACGACAGCGGACAGGTTCGGCCTCCGTTCCTTTACGGAGAGCCAACTGAACCTTGCCGGCGCCTGCATAAGCCACGGTCGCTCATTCACATTTCGCCAGACCTCCGCCGCCCGATTCATTACCGTCGATGCGTTACCCAGTACGTTCAATCCGCCGATACTTCGTCGCAACTGAGGTCCGTGGCCAACGACATGGCAAACCTGAAATAAGCATCCTGCGATATTCCTGTTCCCGTCATTTCCGTTCAAGCGTACGCGTGAACGGGATATCGGCCAGTATTCTCGAATTTTTAAAGCGGGTACCCGTTTCGAATTGAAAGCAATATTGCAAGCACTTGCATTTGAGCGTTCCAATGTGCCTCGACTCCACCGGCACGGAACTACCCGCAGTGTTTACTGGAACGAATGCCCGATATGCTAAGCTTCCCTCATTAACGGTGGCACGGTACGAGAGCTTTGGTAACTATAAGTCAGGTAGGCAAATGGATTCACTGAGTGAAAAGAATTGGGATGAAGACACAATTCGCTACTTCAATACCTTTAAACCCCGCTATTCCCC
>JABDKF010000049.1 GCA_013003155.1 Woeseia sp.
CGCGATCAGTTCAGCCTGTTTTTTGAGCCCGGCGCGGAAGAAACGGAACAGGTGGCAGAGCGCGATGCAAAACGTGAAGAAGTCCTCGCGGAGCTTGAAGCAGAAGGCGTTATCGTCCGGCCCAACGAGGACGAGAATTCTGACGCCGGTGTCCGCGTGCTGGTTGATGGCGAGGAGGTCGCTGCAGATTGCGAGCTCGAAGATTATGACGCAGAAGGTCTGCCACCGTGGCTTGCCCGTCGATTGACCCGGGAAAGACTGCAGTCGGTTTGCGACCGCGTGTTTGCAGAGGGCGGCGAGGGCGCACAGGGTTTTTTGAATAAGCTGCTCGAGTACATTCCGGTCGGCTTGTTTATCTTGCTGCCATTGATGGCATTGGTTTTGAAAGGGCTTTATCCGTTATCAAAGCGCTACTATGTCGAGCACCTGCTGTTCGTTCTGCATTACCACGCATTCGTTTTTCTGGCGTTGACCACACAGGTTGTGATCAGCAGGTTGGGTATCGCGCTTGGTCTTGCCGACTGGATTCCCAGCATTCTGGTCTTCGCCATAGTCATCTACATCCCTGTTTACCTTTACAAGGCAATGCGTCGCGTCTACGAGCAAGGCGGTTTTTCGACGACAATCAAGTTCATCCTGTTGATTGCCGCTTATTGGGTTGGCATGGCGGCGATGTTCGTGTCGATGGCTGCGATTGCGGCTTTCGCAATGTAATCTGGCGCTCGCCATATCGATCGTTTTAGCAACTCTAAAAATTTGCGATCTATACGTAACAACCCGCATAGCAGAACCGGAATCGCGAGGCATAATGCCGCGATCCTTTTAGCACTCGAGTTACCAGTCATCTCAGGAGCGACAATGCAGAATTTACCGCACCACTACGCCGTAGCCGCGGCGACCCGCCACGATAAAGACGTTGAACTTTCAAGTGACGGACTGAAAACCCTGACGTCGGCGGCGCCCGCCGAATTCGGTGGACCAGGTAACCTTTGGTCGCCGGAAACTCTGCTGGTCGCTGCCGTTGCCGACTGTTTTATCCTGTCGTTTAAAGCAATCGCCCGTGGCATGAAACTCGATTGGGTAGCGCTAAGTTGCGAGGTTAAGGGCACGCTCGATCGGGTCGACAACACTACGCTTTTTACAGCCTTTACTGTAAAGGCAGTGCTTGACGTTCCTGCCGGCACGGATGAACAAAAGGCGGAGCGCATCATGCAGAAAGCGGAGCACGCTTGCCTTATTTCCAACTCACTCAAAGCAGAGACGCATCTCGACACCGAGGTACGCTTTACCGGCTAGTCAGGCAGCATATTCTCGAATGCCGCAAGCGCTCGTTACGGTTTAATCGTGTAAAACGCGATCATTGCGCCTGCCTCAACGGTACCCTCTTCGTCATCATTCTCATCCTCTGCGGCTTTTAACCATTCCTGCAACAGATCGCGCAATTTCTTGATTCGTGCGGGACTCGCCTTGATACGCAGGCGCAGTAGAATTTGATCGTCGACCGAGCCGTCGTGGCTGAGCGCATCGATAATTTCTGTCTCGCCGGCACGCAACACATCCCGAATGGTATCGCTGGCGCTCGTTGCTTCGTCATCCATAAAAAGCGCGGAATCGACTTCGAAATGGCTCGCGACCGCCCGGAACGTGCGTTCGACCGTGCCGCGTTTTTGCTGCTCGCCCACTATTTCGAGGAGGCCAGCGTCATGTAACGCATCGACGTGCCGATAGAGCTTCGTGATGTTTTCCTGAAGCTCGGCGGCCACCTGCTTGGTTGTGGCGGGTTTCTCGGCGAACGCCCGCAGCAATTCCAGTTTTAGTGGGTCCGCCAGCAGTCGGACAGTCTCTAAATCTCTGACTTTGTGTACATTTTTCACATTTTCGGCCATTAACTGTAATCCGGGCTTGATTATTCACAAGTTCGTGAATATTATTATTCACACCATCGTGATCAATCAGGATACCGAAGATCATGACTATCGTCGATCACCTTTTCGTCATTGCGCTCGCTACCGTGGTCCCCTGGCTAGGCTGGCGTGCACAGCGCGCTCAGACCGCTCGGATCCGACTCGGTGAAATTCCGGATCGTCCCGCCCTCTACCGTGAAACGGCAATTGGCCAATGGGGTCTTTTTGCGGGTCTCGCATTTTTATGGGTCCTCCAGGATCGTCCACTTCAAGATCTGGGCTTCGTGCCCCCAGCTGGCGCCGGCTTCTTGATCGGCGTGCTGCTGGCGGCAGGCGTGGTCGGCTATTTGTTCTACGTTTTTCACAAAGCAAAAAATATGGGTGCCGCTGAGAAAGCTGAACAAATCAAGGAGCTTGGCGATCTCGTCCCACTCCTGCCGCACAATGGACGGGATCTGCGCTTTTTTGCAGGCCTGTCCGTGACGGCCGGCATCGTTGAAGAAACGGTCTTTCGTGGTTACCTGTTTTGGTACTTCGCGCCGCTGCTACCTGCCTGGGGACTCGTCTTGATAACGGGAATATTTTTTGGGGTTGCGCACAGCTATCAGGGTGCCAAAAATGCATTGCGGATAACCGGTATCGGCGTCGCATTCGGTGCACTGTATTTAGTAACCGGTTCAATATGGTTGCCGATTCTGTTGCACATTCTTGCCGATGTCATTCAAGGCGCAGCATTGGTAGAGATATGCCAGAAAAAAGAACCACCGGGCCAGCTTGCATCGCCAGCCCGTTAGCCAGTGCGCATCGACTTGAATCACTGAATGCAGAGCCCGTGCTGCTCCGGTAGTATTCAGCAAGAGGCGGTCGCCGACCGCCACATGACTTTCCCGTTGCGAACGTCACTCCGGAACAGGCTCAATCCATGCAGCCCAGCCACGCGATCTCTGTAAACAACCTGCTGGGCGAATCCGTAACGTGGCGGGAGCATGATCAGTCCCTATGGTGGACTGACGTGCAGGGTAAGCAACTCTATCGCCTGCAATACCCTGCAATGGATCTCACCAATTATGAAGTTCCTGAGCGCCTCGCCAGTTTTGGTTTCGTACACGGTGACCGCAAGAAGCTGATTTGTGCGTTCGAATCGGGCTTCGCGTTCTTTTGGCCGACATCCGGAGATATCGAATGGATTAGACGGCACTTGATCGATCTGCCCGGTGTGCGCCTCAATGATGGCAGAGTAGATCGGCAAGGGCGTTTTTGGGCGGGCTCGATGGTCGAGGACGGCAAACAAGCGGGAGCGCCTGATGCCGGAATGCTGTATCGCATCGATCAGGATCTCACCATCACACCCATGGAGACAGGCCTGCATATTTCGAATGGTCTGGCCTGGTCGCTCGCCAGCACAACCTTGTATTTTTGCGACTCGCCGCTCCGCGAAATTCGCGCTTACGAATTTGATCCCGAAAGCGGCGAAACAACGAACCGGCAATCATTCTATCAATTTGAGGAAGGTGCCTATCCTGACGGGGCGACCGTCGACGCCGCAGGCAACCTGTGGTCGGCGATCTGGTCGGCAGGGCGAGTCGAATGCATTGATCAATGCGGCGCGCGAGTCGGTACAATCGATCTTCCCGTAACTCAACCGACCTGTGTGTGTTTCGGCGGGCCTGACCTGACGACCTTGTTCGTAACAACTGCAAAAATTCAATTGTCGGAAGATCAATTGACCGACCAGCCGTTGGCGGGCGCCTTGCTTATTTATGAAAAAGCCGGGAAAGGTGTGCCGGAAAACGCGTTCGGTTCGAACAAATAGGTTCCGGAGGCCAGCTTTAATCGTGCGTTTGCATGAAGCTTTTTACCCGCGCTTGCGAGTCCGGCCCAAGAAACGCAACGCTTTAATTTACGGTACCCTTGCAAACTTCGCTGTTTCTCTGGAGTAAGTGAATGAAGCGCGCGATGGTTTTCGCGATCCTGGTGATGCTTGCGGCCTTCGGCGCGGCTGCTTTTTATTCGACTGCATTTCTATGGGTATTCATTGTGCTGGCGCCGCTGTTGGTGCTTGCCGCCTGGGATTTGCTGCAGTCGAAGCACAGTCTGTTGCGAAACTATCCGGTCTTTGGCCACTTGCGATATCTGCTCGAAGAGGGCCGCCATCAGATTCGTCAGTACTTTATCGAAGGCGACAGGGATGAAGTGCCGTTTTCGCGCGTGCAACGAAACATTGTTTACCAGCGCGCGAAAGGCGCGAATGATTCGATACCTTTCGGCAAGCTAATTAATGTATACGAACCCGGCCACGAGTGGCTCGAACACTCAATGACCCCCCTTGATCTTGAAGAGTCGGACCTCAGAGTGACGGTCGGCAATGATCAATGTACGAGTCCCTATTCGGCTTCGCGGTTTAATATTTCAGCGATGAGTTACGGTTCGTTGTCATCCAATGCGATTCTTGCGCTTAATCTCGGTGCGAAGCTTGGCGGCTTCTATCACGACACGGGTGAGGGCGCCATCAGCCGCTATCACGTAGAACACGGTGGCGATCTCGTCTGGGAAATCGGCACAGGTTATTTCGGCTGCCGGACGAAAGATGGTCAGTTCGATCCGGAGCAATTTGAAAAAAGCGCCAAAAGTAATCAGGTCAAGATGATCGAGCTGAAGATGTCGCAAGGCGCCAAGCCGGGTGGCGGCGGCTTGCTGCCGGGCGCGAAGGTGACGGCTGAAATTGCCGAGGCACGCGGAATTCCTGTTGGTGAAGACTGCCATTCACCGGCGGCGCACAAAGAATTCAAGACGCCCATTGAAATGCTGAAATTCCTCAAGCGATTGCGAGACCTGTCTGGCGGCAAACCGGTCGGCTTCAAGCTGTGTGTGGGACGGCGCGGACAATTTCTTGCCGTGTGCAAGGCGATGTTGTCGACTGGCATCCATCCCGATTTTGTGACGGTCGATGGCAGCGAAGGTGGCACCGGCGCGGCTCAACCCGAGCTAACGCAGTCAGTGGGAGTCGCGCTACGCGAGGGACTCATCTTTGTTCATAACGCGTTAATCGGGGTGGGCTTGCGTGAAAAAGTCAAAGTGATATGCGCGGGCAAGGTCATCACGGGCTTCGACATGGCCGCGAAGATCGCGATGGGCGCAGACATCTGTAATTCGGCGCGGGGCATGATGTTCGCACTGGGTTGTATTCAGGCGCGCGCATGCCACAAGAACATTTGTCCAACGGGTATTACCACTCACGATCCATGGCGTGTGCATGGCCTGTCCGTGGCGGACAAAGGACCGCGCGTGATGCGCTTCCATAAGGAAACCATCGAGCATTTGCAACTGGTGCTAGGCGCCTGCGGTTTATCAGACCCTGAGCAGCTTAAGCCAGAGATGCTGTGGCGGCGAGTGACGCATCTGCAGACACTTAACTACCGCGAGCTTTATAGCTACTTGCAACCCGGCGAGCTTCTGCAAGGTGTCACTGATGAGCGGTGGCAAGACTGGTGGAGTAAGGCACGAGAAGATTCTTTCGCGGTAGTGTAATTATACCGGCCGACAAATTTAAGTGAATGCGCACGCGGACTGGTCCCGGTAGTAAATAGTTCTGCTACGATCGTCAGGCTCACTAAAAATAACAAGCGGGGGAAACAATGCGATTGATCAAGATTCTACTTGCGGCATCAGTGGCACTTTTTTGCATTTTTTATGCAGTGCAGAATATTGTTAACCTGCAGGCAGCACACGGTTTCGTCGTATACGTGTCGAGTATGGCCGATCACGTGTCATACCCTGACCATTTCGGCCCAGCGATCACGGCACCCGCGCTTACCTGGACAATGCTTTTCATAATTATCGGGTTGGAGCTAACCGCGGGCCTGTTTGCAGCCAAAGGAAGTTACGACATGCTGATGGCACGCAGTGGATCAGCCGATGAATTTCATTCAGCGAAATCTGCAGCAATAGCCGGTTGCGGTATCGCGATTCTTGTCTGGTTCGGCTTGTTTTCCTCGATCGGCGGCGCCTACTTTCAAATGTGGCAAACAGAAGCGGGCCTCAATGCGCTAAGGGACGCATCAATGTTTTCGGTGCAAATGGGTGTCGCATTAATGCTGTTGGCGTCGCGTAACGACTGAGTTTTATAAGGATTAATCAGTACTCTTTGCGATAGGTTCGCTGGTCAATCTACTGAATTGCTCAGCTCTTTTTCTGGCTTAGGCTTTCTGCGAGGAAGTCGACGAAGACACGAACTTTCGGTGCGAGGTTGCGTCGCGACGGAAAGACGGCGCAGATTGCGCTCGGTGGCGGCTCGAACTCGCTCAACAGCGGCACCATTCTTCCAGTCGCGATTACATCATTAACAAATAGAATGGGAAAGCGCGCGATGCCGAGGCCATGCAGTGCCGCTTCTTTGAGTGCTTCGTCATTGTTGCAACGCAGGCCTCCCTTGGTCGGTACGCTAATGGGTTCGCCGCGACTGTCCTGGTAGTGCCATTCATTCGGTGTACGGTCCAGCGTGTACAAGAGACACTGATGATCACGCAGGTCCATGGGCCTGGTCGGCGTACCGGCGCTACGCAAATATCTTGGTGATGCAACCGTTACCAAAGATACGTCGGCGAGACGCCTGGCTACCAGGGAACTACTGGTGAGGGTCGTGATGCGGATCGCCAGATCAAAGCCACCCGCGACCAGGTCGACGATTCGGTTGTCGAGGTCAAGATCCAGCTCCACGTTTGGATAGCGTTGCAGAAAGCGGCCGAACGTGGGCACCAGTAACGCCGCGCCAAAATAGATGGGTGCTGTTACCTTGAGCCGGCCGCGCGGTTCGCCGGCAAGTTCGATGACGGCGTCTTCTGCTGCGGCGATTTGTTCAAGAGCGGCACCGGCGCCATCAAACAGGGCGCTGCCAGCTTCGGTCAGAGTTAGACGCCGTGTCGTGCGGTGCAGCAGCCGGCTACCCAGCCGTTTCTCCAACTGGGCAACGGTCTTGCTGACCGCCGCCTTCGACATCTCCAGCGATGCAGCGGCCGCGGTGAAGCTGCCGCGGGCAACGACCTCCACGAAAACAGCGATATCTGACTGGCTTCTCATCACGACCATTGTTTCTCAGAAGAAACAATATATTTCGATTTAGGGGGATTATCAATCCTCAAGAAACTCGTAGTCTGGCTCCAGGTTTTCCAACAACCCCAGAAGGAGACAGCTATGAAGCAATACGACTCGAAAAAAGCCCTTGAGCATTTCCGGGCCCGCGTCGACTTTACGACCGGGTCGCACGAACTCGAAGTGCTGATCAACAGCAAGAAGAACCCGGCGACTTACCAGGTCGTCGATGTCCGCTACCCGAGTGACTTCTTCGCCGGCCATGTACCGGGCGCAATCAACTTGCCGAGAGGCAAGTGGCAAAACCCGAAGGGGCTGAACAAGGAGGCCACTTTGTACCTGTACTGCTACAACCCAACGTGCCATCTGGCTGCTGAGGCTGCCGTCGAACTGGTGGCGCAGGGTTACAAGGTAATCGAGGTCGAAGGCGGCTGGGATACCTGGGTAAACAATGGTTATGCAATCGAACAACCGGCCAAACTGGCCTAATGGAGGAATCATGGACACTTCAAGAGTGATGTTTGCGACAACCTTGCTGCGAGTATCGCTTGGCATCATGTTTATCGCGCACAGTTACATCCTTAAGTACAAACTCTACTCCCTGGCAGGCACTGCGCAGTACTTTGAGTCAATCGGGCTGCCAGGAATCTCGGCCTACCTTGTGTTCTGGATGGAGTTACTGGGTGGCGTGCTGCTGGTGCTTGGATTCGGCACGCGTTGGGTTGCCGCTGCGCTGTTGCCGATTCTTGTCGGTGCATTATGGGTGCATGCGGGCAACGGCTGGGTATTCTCGAACGCGAATGGCGGCTGGGAATATCCGCTGTACCTGATCGTGCTCTGTTCGGTGCAAGCCGTGTTGGGCGATGGCGCATACAGTCTCGCTGAGCGCCTGAAGTTTGCCTCGTTACGCAAGACGACTGCGTAATAAAAAGGCAACGGACCCGGCCCGCGACAAGCGGGCCGGGTTTTTCTTTTAGTTGAAAGCCTTATTTCTCAGCAGCCTCCATAACCGCCCTGTGCGCCATGCGCGAAATAACCGCCAGTACGGTGAGCGCAACAAGCAGCCCAACAAAGATGACGATGTCGTGCACGACCAGCGCGTCAGCGCCGCCACCCGCCATGTGAGCGGCATGTTTACCGACGTAGCCAAAATACACTTCGAAGACGAGGTGCGGGATGATGCCGAGGCAAGCGACCAGGAAACTCCAAAAGCGGACACCTGCCGCCCCGAGCAAGTAGCTCGTCGTGGCAGCATTTAGCGGCGTTAATCTCAGCATCGCCTGATACTTGAGTTCATCGCGGAGCACGGCTCGCTGTATCGCCGCAAGCCCTGGCCGCGTCAGCAGCGCCTGGTCAATTTGCCGCTTTAAAAGTTTTCTGGCCAGTGCGAATTGCAGTGTTGAGGCAATCAGGGTTCCCGCGATCACTGCGGAAAGGCCTAACGTCATACCAAACAGCGCGCCTGCCATGATTCCGAAAATCGCTTCTGGCACCAATAACGTTGTTGCCAAGACAAACACGCAAACAAAGGCAAGGATACCTATCGGCCCGAGCGTGGCAATCCATTGCTCAAGCGTTGCGAGTTGAGCAGCGAAATCTTTACCCGCAACGGAGATCGCGAGCACCAGCAGCACAGCGACGGTGAAATAGGTCAGCGCCTTCCGTAACCCTAACGTTTGGAAGTAAGCACCAATTTTTTTTGACTGATTCATCTCTTGCCTGCTCGCAGTGTAACCCTTTGTGCAGAAATTTCTGCACCATGGCTAGCGCAATGGCACACATGTTCTGACGTCGTCTGAAACGGGTCGAGCGGCTTTGCCTGCAACTGTAAAACCTCCAGAAAAGTCGTAATTCGCCGAGAACAGTGCATTAACCAGGCGGGCATGACGCGAATCTGTTTGGCACTAACTCAGTCATTGGCGGGCGCTCACTGCCCGACCTTGTTTCAATTCGTAAGGCTAGCGTTTACATTGCGGGCTGCGCTTCCGGACGGATGGAGTACATCGAATGAAGTTACGCTACAAGATATCAGGCGGCATCCTGATCTTTCTGGTCATCGCAGTTGCGGCATTGGGCCTCGTCTTGGGTCACAACGCTGACTGTGAAGCTGCACCATCGATTCCTGGCGGCAGCGAAACAATGAAAGCTATCGTGTATCGATGCTACGGCTCCGCTGATGTACTTAATCTTGAGGATATTCAGAAGCCGACGCCAGCCGATGATGAGGCCCTGGTAAAAGTTCACGCCGCAGCGGTCAATCCCCTGGATTGGCATTACATGCGGGGCACACCGTACTTCATGCGTTTGTTATCCGGTATCGGTAAACCTGATATCACGCGACTGGGCGTGGATTTTGCGGGCACGATCGAGGCGGTCGGCAAGAACGTAAAGGCGTTCAAGCCGGGGGATGAAGTCTTCGGCGGCCGGACCGGCGCATTCGCCGACTACCTGATTGTTCGCGAGACCAGTGCTGTCGTGCCCAAGCCGGCAGACGTGACATTCGAGCAGGCCGCGGCGCTACCCATTGCAGCGGTGACGGCGTTGCAGGCACTGCGCGACAAAGGAAAATTGCAGCGCGGTCAAAAAGTGCTGATCAACGGCGCCTCGGGCGGTGTCGGGACGTATGCTGTCCAGATCGCAAAATCGATGGGTGCCGAGGTCACGGGCGTTTGCAGTACCCGCAACGTCGACATGGTGCTCTCGCTCGGGGCCGATCAGGTCATTGACTATAAAAAGGAGAACTACATAGAGCAGGACATAGAATACGACCTGATTATCGATAACGTCGGTAATAATTCGCTGATGGCGAACAGGCGTGTTCTGACCCCGAACGGTACGCTTGTTATGGTTGGCGGAAGCAGTGGCGACTGGATTGGTCCGCTGCTAACGCCACTGCAGGCCCTGATAATGTCGCCGTTTGTGGAACAAAAGTTTGAGATGCTACTCGCGGAAATAAATCATGAAGACCTGAATTTCCTGGCCAATCTTCTTCATTCGGGAAAAATGAACTCGGTCATTGATCGGCGCTATTCATTAAGTGAGTTGCCGGACGCAATTCGCTATTCTGAAGAAGGTCATGCGCGCGGCAAAATTCTCATCGACATGCAATAACGCTGTGGTCTGAATAACAGGAGAATCGCGATGATCCCCCAACTAACAGGTGTCGATCATGTCCACATCGCAGTGGACAACTGGGCTGACGCAGAAGCGTGGTACAAAAAGGTTATGGGATTCAAACGCATCGACGCATTGATGGGGTGGGCGGTCAACGGCGGGCCGCTGACTATTGAAAATCCGGAAGGCACCGTACATTTGGCGATGTTTGAAAAGAGTGACCAGCCTGATATGTCGGCGGTTGCGTTTGGTGCCAATGCCGACGAGTTTCTGGAGTGGAAAGAGCACCTGGAAGGCCATGGACTGAAGCTCAGGCTTACCGATCACAAAATGGCGTATTCGCTGTACTTCAGCGATCCCTGGTGCAATCGCTACGAGATAACGACGTACGATCGTGATCATGTCGCAGAAAAATTGGCGGCATCATAGTCAGATAAGTGTTTGCCACTTGCGCATGCTAACCAGAATCCATTCACCGGGGACCAGGGCTTCAAGGTACTCGGCAACGCGACTCGCGATCATATTTCGTCTCAAATAGACTAGTTTTTCTTGCGGCGCTGACTAAGTACCATCCAGACACCGCCCAAGGTAGCAATTGACGCGACCACCAGTCTTGGTGTCATGTCCTCGGCGAGCCAGGCGACACCGCCAAAGGCGGCAATAACGGGAACAGTGAGTTGCACGATTGAGGCTGTCGTGGCCGGAAGTCCCGGCAGAGCGGCATACCAGATCACGTAGCCGAGTCCTGACGTAATCGCGCCGGAGACAACCGCAAGCCCGATCCCGGCAGGCGTCGCCAGCATTGCGTCAATGAAAATCAGGCTTGTGGCCAGCACCAGGGGAACGGCGCAAATAAAGTTCAGAGCAGTGCTTTCAAGTGCATGATGACTGTTCCTGCCGCGAAGTGAGTATATTCCCCACGCAATGCCAGCGACTGTCATTTGAATCGCACCGACCGTGTCCGGGGCGGTGACGCCTGGCGCAACCAGCCACGCGAGTCCGGCCAGGGCGACCGCGAGTCCAGTCCAGCCCTGCATTGAAAAGCGTTCACTCGCGCGCAAAGCGAATGCAATCATCGTGAGCTGCACGGCGCCGAACAGAATCAATGCGCCGGTGCCGGCGGTCAATGAGCGGTAGGCAAAAGAAAAACCTGCCATGTAAACGAACAACATCACAGCGGCTGGCCAATTCACCGGGCCAGGGCTTTCTCTGCGCCAGCGCGGCAACATCATCACGGCTAGCGTCACGGCACCCGCAAAAACCCGAACTGATGTAAAGCTGGCCGCATCGATGAGGTCTTGTCCAAGCGCCAGACGGCAGAGTAGCGAGTTGCCCGCAAACGCGAGCATGGCAAAAATTGTAAGCAGCGCGGTACGAGTACCGCGACTGTCAATCATCTGGAGAGCGGCGCGTGTACTTCAAGTGATGTTCAGTTAACTCTTCGCCATTCCGCATGACGATATAGCCATCCATTGCGTCGTCGCCATCGCGGTAAAAACTGATACCGCCAAAGTGCAATGCGTTTTCTTCTGCTTTCACGAGGCGAAAATCAACGAAGTCAGCCTTGTCCTCCCATGCGGTGAAATCGGCGTTGAAGTGCTTTACTTTGAGACTCAACGTTCCCTCGTCCACGCTGATCATCAAGATCTCATAGAAAGATACGCCGTCGTCGCCGATGAGTTTGAACAAGCCAATCATGGAGCCGGCAGAGGGCGGATTCCAAACGGCCTCAAATTGCTGGCCGAATGCATTGCCGGTCCATGAGCCCGCCAGCCAGCTCGCGACCTCAAGCGATACGGCCGGGCGTTCTTCGCCGTCTGCCAGTTGATACGTGTGTGCCGTTCGAGGTTCCGCGGCCATGGCGAGGTTGCCAACCCCGGCAAGCAAAATCGAGAAGAGTATTGTCTTGTGCATTTCCACATTCTCCCGGCCAGTGCGACGGCAATAGCCGCCTGGTTGCCAAGTGTACGCCTCGGGCTGCCTCTTGCATGACCCTCAGCGCCAACCGCGCCGCCACAGCGCAGGAGACGTTCCCACAAATCGTCCGGGACTGATAATCAATTGCGATGGCTCTGTGCTTTTGCGCCTGCTGTTTTTATCGATTGCTCAAAAAAATAGCGTTCTCAACTACGGGGAAATAGCTAAAAACCAAAGCGCAGCAATTAGTTACAGCACAAAGTGTGATGAGCGTCGCATTGTTTGTACAGATCGGTCTACATACTGGCAGAGCGCTTTTTTTCGATTTCGCGAATCGACGGCTTCGGCGTGAGGCCGCAACGGGGGTTGCTGTGCGATTGTTTAAACCTTTAACCAAAAATTTTGCCACCGTTGCAACTATGGTCGTGGTTGCATTGACGCTCGCGTTCGATCTGACGCAGCCGCTGGGCGTTGCCGGTGGCATGCCGTACATCGCCCTGCCGTTGCTCGGTTTGCTTGCCCGTTCCACAAAAATTGTCTTGGCCGCTGCGGCCTGCGGTACGGCCTTCGCACTGGCAGGTATGGCGCTGTCGCCGCAAGGGCTGGAATACAGCATTGTCGTCACCAATCGTGCCATGACCGTTGCCCTGATTTGGATTGTTGCCTACACCGCGTTGCGTCACCTGAAAGTCGGCAGAGAACTCCGGGCGAAATTACGCGAGCAGGCGCTGACTGACCCGCTTACCGGGCTTTACAATCGGCGTCATGTGTTCGCGGGCATCGACCAACAGTTAAAGCGCTACGAACGCTACGCGGAAATCTTCTCGATCATTTTGATAGACGCTGATCACTTCAAGCACGTTAACGACAATTACGGTCACAGCACCGGCGACGCAACGCTTCGATTGATTGCCAAAGTATGCACAGCCGCCGTTCGTAAAATTGATGTGGTTGGCAGGTTTGGCGGTGAAGAATTTATTATCTTGTTGCCGCACACCCGTGCCGATGAAGCGACCGTCGTTGCAGAACGTATTCGCAGTGATATGGGTAAATTAAGCCGTGAGATGCTTGATGGGGCGGTATTGGTGACCTTGAGCCTCGGCGTTGCAGAAGTTGGTCCGCAAGCTGCAGACTTCAATAAATTGTTAGCCGCTGCTGATAAAGCGTTGTACATGGCAAAAAATTCGGGCCGAAATCGAGTTGCAGTCATCGATAGCGAAACATCGAAAATGGCGACCGCCGACGCCGCCTGATTGCCTTGGCCAGGGTCAAACACCAGGGCGAAAAACCGACACTTCTGGCAAACGCGCCAACTCCTGTTATTATCCGCTCCGCCGTAACGGCATCCGACATCCCGCATCGCCTTCCTGACCGCCCGTAAACGGCTGGCGGTCGCTGGCGCGGGTAAGACATTCATCGCACCACCCCGGGTAAATCACCGTGATTTCTGCAGCAAATCTGTCGATTCAGTTCGGCGCCAAACCGCTATTCGAGAATGTGTCCGTCACCTTCGGCAATGGCCACCGTTATGGCCTCATTGGCGCGAACGGTTCGGGCAAATCAACCTTCATGCGAATGCTGGCGGGTGAAATCGAGCCAACCGCTGGCAACGTGTCGACCGAGCCGCATGTGCGGCTGGGTCGATTGCGCCAGGACCAGTTTGCATTCGAGGACTACCGGGTTCTCGATACCGTGATTATGGGCCACGAACGACTCTGGGAAGTGTCGCAGGAACGCGAGCGCCTGTATTCGCAGCCGGATCTCAGTGACGACGACGGCATGCGGGTGGCCGATCTCGAGGTGGAGTTTGCAGAGATGGACGGCTATTCCGCGGAGTCGCGCGCCGGCGAATTGCTGCAGAGTATTGGTATTCCCATCGAGCAGCACACGGGCCCGATGAGTGCCGTCGCTCCCGGCTGGAAGTTGCGGGTGCTGCTGGCGCAGGCATTGTTTTCAGATCCTGATGTATTGCTCCTTGATGAGCCCACCAACAACCTCGACATCAACACCATTCGCTGGCTGGAAGAATTTCTAAACGCCAGCAAAGCGACGATGGTTATCATTTCGCATGATCGGCATTTCCTGAACAGTGTTTGCACGCATATGGCCGATCTGGATTACGGGGCACTGCAGCTGTTCCCTGGCAACTACGATGAGTACATGACCGCCGCCGAACAGGCGCGTGAACGCGTGCAATCGGATAATGCCAAGAAAAAAGCGAAAATGGCTGACCTGCAGGCGTTTGTTAGCCGCTTTTCGGCGAATGCCTCGAAAGCGAAACAGGCGACGTCACGCGCTCGCCAACTCGAGAAGATCGAGCTTGAGGAGATCAAGCCATCGAGCAGAGTCAGTCCCTTTATTCGTTTTGATCAGGAAAAACCGCTGCGCCGAATCGCTGTCGAGGCGACCGATATCGCGAAAGGTTTCGACGAGGGCCCGCTGTTTCAGAAACTGAACCTGACAATTGATGCCGGTCAACGCGTTGCGATTATCGGCCAGAACGGTATCGGCAAAACAACGCTGGCGCGCAGTCTACTCGGCGATATTGATATTGATCACGGCGAGATCAAGTGGGCAGAAAATGCAAAGGTCAGTCACTTCGCACAGGATCATGCGGCTGACTTTGACAAGGACATGAGCCTGTTCGACTGGATGACGCAATGGCAACCGCCCAAGACCGACGAACAGCTGCTCCGGGCAACACTGGGCCGTATGCTGTTTTCTCGCGATGACAGCGAAAAATCGGTAAAAGTCGCCTCGGGCGGGGAGCAGGCACGTTTGCTATTCGGCAAACTGATGTTGCAGCAGCCAAACGTCTTGGTCATGGATGAGCCGACCAATCACCTCGACATGGAGTCCATCGAAGCGCTAAACCTCGCGCTCGAGCATTATGCCGGCACGCTGATTTTTATCAGCCACGATCGAGACTTTGTCTCGTCACTGGCCACGCGCATCATCGACATGACGGCAGACGGCGTGGTCGACTTCCGCGGCAACTATGAGGAATACCTGCG
>JABDKF010000073.1 GCA_013003155.1 Woeseia sp.
CGCTGCGCACGCCTCGTCTGCAGAATGGAGACGCCCCAGTGCGCGCAGATCCTCGTCAATCAAAGACTGAACACCGATCGACACCCTGTTGACACCGGCATCCGCAAAAGCACGGAACCGCGACGCCTCAACAGACGTCGGATTCGCTTCAAGTGTAATCTCGATTTCGTTGGAAGGCGCCCAAACCTCTCGTGCGATGTCGATAACGTCTGACACGGTCTCGGGACTCATCAGACTAGGCGTTCCGCCCCCAAAAAAGATGCTATCCAGAACGCGGCCACCGGTTTCCGTCGCCGCGCGCCGGATTTCTGACACCAATGCATCCCGCCATACCCCGTGATCGATGGTGGAGGAGACGTGACTGTTGAAGTCGCAGTAGGGACACTTTGCCTGACAAAAGGGCCAATGGACGTAAAGGCCAAAGCCTCGGCGTCTATCCATTGCTGAAAACCGTCCTCAGGCTTTCAAATGCCTTTGCGCGGTGGCTGATCTTGTTCTTCGCCCAACGATCCATTTCTCCAAACGTCTCAGTCATGCCTGTCGGCTGGAAGATCGGGTCGTATCCATGGCCCTGCTTGCCCCGCATTGGCCAAACGATCGACCCCTCCATCTCACCCCTGAAAACTTCGTCGTGACCGTCGGGCCAAGCCAAAACGAATGTACAACAAAACCTTGCGGACCAGGGCTGTGGGGCACCGCTGCGCAGAAGTTCGTCGTGCGCGCGCGACATGGCTAGAACAAAGTCGCGACCTGACTCCGTCTCGGCCCAGTCCGCCGTGTAAACGCCAGGAGCGCCGCCCAAAGCGTCGATCTCAATCCCGGAATCATCCGCAAGCGCCGGTAAACTCGTCGCTGCGGACGCGGCATGGGCCTTGATGCGCGCGTTCTCTACAAATGTCGTTCCGGTTTCTTTCGGCTCGGGTAATCCCATTTCGGCGCCACCAACGGCGGCTATTCCGAAGTCTGCCAACAGGTGCCGAATTTCTTCAAGCTTGCCCGCATTGTGCGTCGCAACAAGCAGCTTGGACCCGTCGAATTTTCTCATTCAGGAAAAGCATTTTTTTGAGCCGACACCAAACCGTCGACGCCATCGGAGGCAAGATCGAGCAGCGTATCCATTTGATCTCGGGTAAAAGTTTGACCCTCGGCAGAAATCTGAACCTCGATCAGCTTACCCCTGCCCGTCATCACAAAATTTCCGTCCACACCGGCCTCACTATCCTCGGCATAGTCCAGGTCGGTAATCGGCTGACCGGCGTAGATTCCGCACGAGACCGCTGCGACATGGTCGATTATGGGATCAGACGCGATCAGACCGGCCTTTATCAGCTGATTGACAGCCATACGCAACGCTACCCAGCCACCAGTTATTGCCGCGCATCTGGTGCCGCCGTCGGCCTGAAGAACATCGCAATCAACGATAATCTGACGTTCGCCGAGCGCCGAGCGATCGACGCAAGCGCGAAGTGACCGGCCGATCAAACGTTGAATCTCCTGCGTACGACCGGACTGTCCGTTTTTGGCCTCTCGCCGCATGCGAGTGTTTGTGGCGCGGGGGAGCATACCGTATTCGGCCGTAACCCACCCCAGGCCAGAGTTCTTCATCCAAGGCGGCACACGCTCGTCAATTGATGCCGTGCACAGTACATGAGTGTCACCGCAACGGATGATGCACGAGCCTTCTGCATGCCGAGTGACACCCAGATCAATTGAAATCGGGCGCATCTCGCCTATGTCACGACCGGAAGGACGCATGCTGTTACCTCGCTGCAAATGACTGCGCTTGATAGACACGGCAGCGAGGACCATCAAGCCCGATTGACCATTCCCACGCTTTGCATTTAATTGGGCGGCCCTGAGCAAGCTGAATCTATGTCCGACGCTGGAAAACTTTTGCAGGAAATGAACGACAGATCGCGCGAAGTCTTTCGCCGCGTCGTCGAAAGCTATTTACAAACAGGCGACCCGGTCGGTTCCCGAACGCTCACGCGCGAAATGACCGAGAAGGTAAGCGCAGCGACAATACGGAATGTCATGCAGGATCTGGAATTTCTTGGCCTGCTGGGCTCACCCCACATCTCTGCCGGCCGTGTTCCGACCCAACTGGGGCTGCGGATGTTTGTCGACGGGTTGCTTGAGGTGAGTGAGCTCACCAACGAAGATCGGGCGGCCATTGACGGTCAGGTGGCTGAAACCGACGCAGATGTTTCTACCCTGATGGATCGGATCGGATCGGCGCTTTCAGGCGTGACGCATGGTGCGAGCCTCGTCCTTGCCCCAAAACATGAAGCTCCGCTGAAGCACATTGAATTCGTTAGTCTAGGACATGACCGTGCCCTTGTCGTGTTGGTTTTTGCCGATGGGCACGTCGAGAATCGAGTGTTCAACCCACCGCCTGGTCAAACGCCCAGCTCGATGAGAGAAGCGGCAAACTTTCTAAACTCGGTTCTTGAAGGACACACACTTAGCGAGCTTGGATCCGTGGTGTCACGCGAGTTTTCCAAACATCGACAAGAGCTGGATTCACTCGCCCGCGAGCTGGTTGAGAGTGGCACGGCTTATTGGGAGAGCGAAGGCACCCCATACGAACGTCTGATCGTCAGAGGCCGCTCCAATCTATTGGCGGAGAGTGCTGAGAAACAGGAACTCGAACGCATCAGAACGCTGTTTGATGATCTTGAGAGAAAACGAGACATTGTGGATTTTCTTGATCTCGCGGAGACGGGTGAAGGGGTGCGGATTTTTATCGGTTCTGAGAACAAGCTTTTCTCACTTTCCGGTTCCTCTTTGGTTGTGTCTCCGTATATGAACGCTGATCGAAAGATCGTCGGAGCAGTTGGTGTCATCGGACCCACGCGCTTGAACTACGGACGTATCGTGCCAATCGTGGACTACACGGCCCAACTTGTGGGCCGACTCATTTCAAATCGAGGAAATGGATGAGCAACGCAGAAGCCAAGAAACCAGCCAATGAAGACGAGCTGATCGACATCGATTCACCAGAGGCTCTTGAGGATCCGTCTGACGATGAGCGCATTGCGGAACTCGAGGCCGAGCGCGA
>JABDKF010000077.1 GCA_013003155.1 Woeseia sp.
CGAACAAACGGTGAGGATTCGTACGGGCGAAACCGGCGATGCGGCAGTTTAATGACAATTGATAAGAAAGGAGTTCACTTGTGAACGACGTAACAGAACTGACAGGGCAGGTCATCGAGCTCAGCTATGCGCTGGACACCCTGTATTTCCTGGTGATGGGCGCGCTCGTCATGTGGATGGCCGCGGGCTTTACGATGCTCGAGGCCGGCCTTGTACGCGCTAAAAACACGGCTGAAATTCTCACGAAGAACGTTGGCCTGTATTCGATCGCCTGCATCATGTACATGGTGTGCGGCTACGCAATTATGTACCCGGGCGATGTATCCGGATCGGTGTTCGGCAGCGTAGGTGCAATGTTTGGCGGATTGCTCGGCGGCTCGGATAATGCAGCAGCTGATGTCATTGCGAGCGGCGGCGACACCTATTACTCCGGCCTGTCCGACTTCTTCTTCCAGGTCGTGTTTGTCGCAACCGCGATGTCTATCGTGTCCGGTGCTGTTGCCGAGCGCATGAAGCTCTGGTCATTCTTCCTGTTCGCCGTGGTGCTGACCGGTTTTATTTATCCGGTTCAGGGTTTCTGGAAATGGGGCGGCGGCTTTTTAGACGCTGCAGGTTTTGCAGATTTCGCGGGATCAGGTGTTGTGCATCTGTGCGGTGCCTCAGCGGCACTGGCCGGCGTCATTCTGCTTGGCGCTCGCAAAGGCAAGTACGGCAAGAAGGGCGAGATCAACGCTATTCCCGGCTGCAATTTGCCGCTCGCAACGTTGGGCACGCTGATCCTGTGGCTCGGCTGGTTCGGCTTTAACGGCGGCTCTGAGCTGAAGATCAGTGACGTTGGTGAAGCGAATGCGGTTGCGAAAGTGTTCGTCAATACCAACATGGCCGCGGCCGGTGGTCTGATCGCCGCACTGATACTTGCGAGACTGTGGTTCGGCAAAGCCGACCTGACGATGGCCTTGAACGGCGCATTGGCAGGTCTGGTCGCGATCACGGCGGAGCCGCTGGCGCCGACGCCGATTGGTGCGACGCTGATAGGCATCGTAGGTGGGCTGTTAGTGGTCTTGTCGATCGTAACGCTGGACAAGCTGCGTCTCGACGATCCGGTAGGCGCTATTTCGGTGCACGGCGTCGTTGGTATCTGGGGTCTGCTCGCCGTGCCAATTTACAACGCCGACGCGACCCTGCTGGCACAGCTCTACGGCATGGTCAGTATTTTTGCCTGGGTCTTCCTGACCAGCGGGCTCGTCTGGTTCCTGATTCGCCTGACCATCGGCCTGCGGGTCGACGAGCAGCACGAATACGAGGGCGTGGACCTGAGCGAATGCGGCCTCGAGGCCTACCCGGAATTTACCCAGGGGACCGACTAACGCCGGGCATTGAAATGGCCGTATTTTGGCCCCAAATAGGAATTGTGGCCCCCCCGCCACTTTGAGCGGCAGCAAAGCCTGCTCCTTTCAAGCGGACCTTCGGGTCCGCTTTTTTTATGTCTAACGGGCAAAAACCGGCCTTGTGATACCGATCACTGTAATTTCAGGGCGCAGGTGGTGTCATAATCGGTGGGGTTAAGGGTTTCCGCACTCGCTTTGTTGACGGGGGCGAGCACGAGCAGCCCGCCTGTTTTTTTTGCAGCGGATGGAAAGAGCACGATGTCAGCCAGGTTAAAACCAGTAATGAAGCAAGCGCTCTGCGTAGCAGCGCTGTTGCCCATTTGCGCGTTTGCCGGCGATATCTACAAGTGGACGGACGCGGCTGGCAATGTCCACTACGGTGACAACCCTGCCGAAGATGTGAACGCAGAGCGCGTGTACATCCGGTCCCGACCCAGTGATCGCGCACGCACCGCCGCCTCTCGCAATCGCGCAGAAACGGCTACCCGCAGCGCAGCAACTTCTGCGAATGCCGAAAATCAGGAGACGGCGCAGGCTCCAGGACCTACGCCTGAAGAATTGCGCGAACAGGCGAAGGAAAAAGCACGGAAATGCGCTGAGTTTAAACAACGCCTGCAATCGATGGTCCAGTCGCGCCGACTGTATCGCGAGGACGACAACGGTGAACGCGTTTATCTCGATGAACAAGAAATGCAGACCGCACGCGACAACACGCAGAGTAAAGTCGAAGAGTACTGCAATCCCTGATACCAACGCTGTACATCCGCTGCGCCGCACTATCCCAGAGTGCAGACGCGCTACAATGCGCACGTCTTGAGGAACCTCTGAGCAAAGGGGAACATCCGATTGAGCAACGCCGCCAACCCGCCCAATAGCAACGACGCGCAAGCGTACCTGCCGGACTTCTGCGCGGGCGCCACTATTCTGATCGTGTTGCTCGTCGCGGAACTCGTTGCGATCGTCCTGACGATTGCAGCGCAGACCGCGCCTGGCAGTTTCCTGACCGATCTCGCGATTATCTCGTTGTACGTTTTGTGGCTCGCGCTGCTGAGTTGCGCGGTACTGTGTCGTGCGCGCCGCTGGGTCGAACAGACCGGCAAGACCCGTGGTTTTGTTATTGCATTCCTGTTGCTCGTATTGCTTTGCCTCGCATTGGCCGAAGTTGCCTGGCAGATAACATCACGGTTTGGCGGAGCGACCCTGATCGCTGACAGTCACGGCGGGTTCCTGTTGAGAACGTTCGCCATCAGCGCAATCGTTATCGCCCTCGCGATGCGCTACCTGTACATCAGCAGCGAATGGCGGCGCAGTATTGTGCAGGAAGCAGAGGCGCGCATCAGTGCTTTGCAGGCGCTGATCCGGCCGCATTTCCTGTTCAACACGATGAACACGATCGTGTCTCTCGTTCGTAGCGCGCCCGAAAGCGCTGAGCGCGCCATCGAAGACCTGTCCGACCTGTTGCGCGCCAACCTTGCGACGACCAACAATCGCGTGAGCCTTGCCGAGGAACGCGAAGTCGCTGGCATTTATGAGCGCATTGAGAAACTGCGGCTCGGTGACCGGCTGCAGGTTAGTTGGCAGCTGGACGAGTTGCCCGGTCAGGCACTGTTACCCAGCCTTACCTTGCAACCGTTACTGGAAAACGCGATCTATCATGGCGTTGAACAACTGCCGGAAGGCGGCGAGATTTCCGTTAAAGGAACCCTCAAGAACAAGCGTCTCAAGATTGAAATCAGGAATCCGCGGCCGCAGCGGCAACGCCGCTCCACCGGCCATCGCATGGCGCTGGAAAATATCAGGCAACGATTCGAACTCGCCTACAGCGGCACGGCCGAAGTCCGCATAGAAGAAAGTGACGACGCCTACGGCGTCATCTTGTCATTTCCGCTTGAAACACGAGACACATGAACATTCTGATCGTTGACGATGAACTGCCGGCGCGCCAGCGCCTGCGCACGCTGGTGGAAGAACGGGATGATTTTTCCGTCATCGGCGAGGCGGTAAACGGCATGGAGGCGATCGAAAAAGTGCAGTCCTTACAGCCTGACGTGGTGCTGCTGGATATCCGCATGCCAGGCATGGACGGTATTGAAGCGGCACGTCATCTTGATCTGCTGGATAACCCGCCCGCGGTAATTTTCGCGACGGCGTTCGACGAATATGCCGTGCAGGCATTTGACGCGCGCGCCATTGGTTACGTGCTGAAACCGGTGCGACGAGAGCGCCTCTTCAAAGCGCTCGCCCAGGCCGCGCGCCTGACGCGTGGCTCGCTGCAGGAATTCGATGCACAGCCGGGTGAGTCAAATCAACGCAGTCATGTCAGCGCGCGGGTGCGCAATGAGCTCAAGCTTATTCCGATCGATGACATTGTGTATTTCCAGGCGGACCAAAAATATGTGCGGGTAACCCATACAGAAGGTGAAAACCTGATTGACGATTCGCTAAAATTGCTCGAGCAGGAATTCGGCGACCGGTTTGTGCGCATACACCGTGGCGCATTGGTCGCAATCGCACATATTGCTGCACTGGAAAAAATTTCCGACGGTCAGACAAGAATCCGGCTGCGTCACGATGACGATGCAGTCTCGCTAACCATCAGCCGTCGCCACCTGGCGAACGTGCGCCGTCGCCTGAAAGGGAGTTAGTCTCTGTTGCAGATTCGTATCGCAACGCGCAGGAGCGCGCTTGCCTTGTGGCAAGCTGAACATGTCGCCGACAAACTCCGGCGCGTTGCGCCCGCTGCGACAGTCACCTTGTTGCCGCTAACGACTCGGGGCGATGAAGTGCTGGACCGCAGCCTGCAGAAAATAGGCGGCAAAGGCCTGTTCATCAAGGAGCTGGAAGTCGCCATGGCCGAAGGTCAGGCGGATGTCGCGGTGCACTCCATGAAAGACGTGCCGGCCGTCATGCCGCAGGGCTTTTGCATTGCCGCCGTTTTAAAGCGTGGCAATCCGGCGGATGCGCTGCTGGCCCGTGATGTGGCAACGCTGGCCGATTTACCGCAGGGCGCCCACGTTGGCAGCTCGAG
>JABDKF010000099.1 GCA_013003155.1 Woeseia sp.
TCGCGCTCCTCTAGCGACCTGCAGCGCCGCGGCCCCCAAATTCCTCGAGCGGTAATTTCTTGTCTTCAATGCCGAGCAGGATGGGATTCGCGACATCTCGATAGATATTGACCTTGGCATTGTATGCGTTGCGTGTCAGTCCGTGCTTGTCGCGGATGATCAACTTGCGAATATTGAAATCGCCGCTCTCAAGCCGCTCACCGGTTAGATAGCACTTGATCGCTGAGACACGTTCGCCAGACAGTTCGAGACCACTTAACTGTGCCAGGTTTCCCTGAGCGCGCTCCATAAAGGCCTTGGCATCGAGATGAATCTGTGACTGCGTCAGGTCGGCCTTGACGGGGTCAAGTTCAGCAACGAAATCGCCGACCAGAATTTGTCCGGGCATGGCGGCGTCAATCATTCGCGCGAGTTCAATGGTGACATCGCCGACAATAAAGTCATGAATTGTGGGGTTGAGACCCTCCGCCTGATGGAACTCGTAGCAGCTTCCTACGTGAAAACAGGCCCGCAAACGCGGCACGACCTTGGATGTCGATTTGCTGCGTGCGATAGCATTGTCCGCCAGCACGATGTGCATAAAATGGTAAAGATTGACGTTGGCCTCGAGGCCGTTGTCGCGATTCCAAATATAGAATCCGTCGCCGCTCGTGCAGCGTGCGAAATTTATGCTGACATCTTGTTCCAGCATCTTTGCATGCGCAGAGTTCAGCGAATACGACAAACTGTTTAGCTGGGTCATCTGCTCGAACGGCGTAAGTAGCGCGAAGCCAACAATATCAAACAAGGTAACCGCGCGACTTTCTACATAGTTGATACCGTAACGACGAATCATTTTTTCAATGATAAGAGTTTCAACAGGATGACCGGTCAAAGCTTCACGCAGATGAATTTGATTGGGCTCGACCTGCAGCAGCTTGGCCACTTTCTGCATTTGGCTGAGCGTCAGCTGGCGTTCGTCGGAGATAAGCTCCGCAATGAAGCGGGCGGTAATCTGATTGGGTTCGTCATCGGTGCCGGGCATGGCCGACATGTAGTCTGCGATTGCATAGTGCGGAACGACGAGGACCAGCAGTCCGTCATCCAGGGGTGTCCAGCTCAGAATGCTGTTTTGGCCGAGCGCCCAATAGTCGTTTAACGCACGCTCCAACTGCACCAGGTTGCTCCGCTGTCGCAAACTCATTTCGTTGGCGTACCCGGCCAACTGATCGAGGTAGGGGGAGTAGCCGGCGATCCGGTGTATTCCTGAAGGCGACAGGTCGTCAAAATCCATGCATGGAATCCAGGTGTGGCTGTGTCAGTCCGGGGAGCGTCGAGTTGCGGATACTACTGCAGCGCCGCTACGATGCCTGTACCGGTCGCTCGACACTTACAAAGCAGCGATGCCGGTGAAACTAATAAACTCGGGCGGGCAACGCAAGCACTATCAGGTTTCTGCTACAGGCGGTTAATTTTACAGCAAATTGACGCTGGAAGACTGGGCCTGTAATGGGCTGTTGGTGGCTGCTTTGCGGCCGGCCCTGCTCGCTGGCATGAGGAACGATTCTGGATAATCAGTCCCCCGGTCTTGCAGACATTCAGCGCCTCGCGAAGACATTGAGCCAATGGTTGCTGCGCACGCCGGTTGTACGGTGTGTTGCGCTCGAAGAGATCACGGGCGCCCGCGTATTTGCCAAATTGGAGTTTCTGCAACGCACCTCGACTTTCAAGCCGCGTGGTGCTCTCGCCGTCATGCTGTCGCTCAGCGAAGCACAGCGGGTCGCCGGCGTCACTGCGGTTAGCGCTGGCAATCACGCTATAGCAACCGCCTTTGCAGCGCGCGAACTGGGCGTCAGCGCGAAAGTGGTGATGTTAAAGTCCGCCAGCCCGTTGCGCGTCGCGCGCTGCCGGGAATTCGGGGCGGAGGTAGTGCTGGCGGACGACGTGCACAGCGCGTTTGCCCTTGCGTCCGAAATCAGGGATCTGGAACATCGCTTCCTTGTGCATCCTTTCGAAGGCCCACTGACGTCGCTGGGCACCGCAACCCTTGGGCTGGAAATGTGCGAGCAGGTGCCGGATCTCGACGTTGTCCTCGTGCCCATTGGCGGGGGCGGACTGTGCTCCGGCGTTGCCGCCGCGGTCAAGCAGTTGAAGCCCGCGGCACACGTTTACGGTATCGAGCCTGATGGTGCCGATTCCATGCATCGCAGTTTTGCGAGCGGCAAACCGGAGGCAATCGAGGAGGTGCGAACGATCGCAGACAGTCTTGGCGCGCCATTTTCGCTGCCATACTCCTACGCGTTGTGCCGTCGCCATGTCGACACGTTGCTTCGGGTCAGTGATGCAGAATTACGTTCTGCGATGCGTTGGCTGTATCGCGAGTTGCACATGATCGTTGAGCCGGCATGCGCCGCAAGTACGGCAGCCGCATTGGGGATCTTGCGACACGAGCTGCGCGACAAGACGGTGGTGCTCGTGATGTGCGGTAGCAATATCGATTGGCAAACCTGGCGCAAACATGCAATGCCGGAGGCAGCAGATGCAGCTTGATGGGCTAAAAAATATCGTCGGTGATAACGGCTGGACGAGCGCGGCAGACGAGCTGCAGCCGCACTTGACGGAGTGGCGCGGCACCTGGGTGGGCAAAACGCCGTTAATGCTGATGCCAACGAGCACAGACGAGGTTGCACGTTTGGTCGCTGAATGTGCCCGACTAAAGATCGGGCTGGTCCCGCAAGGGGGCAATACCGGATTATGCGGTGGCGCGATTCCCGATGACAGTGGCCAGCAGGTCTTGCTGTCGTTGCAAAGAATGAATCGCATTCGTTCGCTGTCAGCGGACAATTTCTCGATGATTGCCGAGGCAGGCTGCGTCCTGAGTGACTTGCAGGAAGCTGCCTCCAAGGCGCGGCGACTGTTTCCGTTGAGCCTCGCAGCCGAGGGCAGTTGTCAGATCGGCGGCAACCTGTCGACTAACGCCGGAGGCGTAAACGTGCTGCGCTACGGTACCGCACGTGACCAGGTGCTGGGGCTCGAAGTCGTGCTGCCTGATGGCAGCGTGATCAATGCGCTGCGGGAGCTTCGCAAAGACACCGGTGGGTACGACTTAAAACAACTTTTCATCGGCAGCGAAGGCACGCTCGGCATTATTACGGCGGCGGCGCTTCGTCTTTATCCTGCGCTGCCGGATCGGCGGACTGCGATGTTGGCGATAGATTCTCCTCAGCAGGCGGTCGCGCTGCTCGCATTTCTCAGGGAGAAGACCCTTGACCAACTGCAGGCGTTCGAGCTCCTGTCAGAACTTACGCTGCAAATAGTGTGCACCCACATTAGCGGTACGCGACGCCCGTTTACCGAGGCTGCACCGTGGTACGTATTGTTGGATGTCGCACTTGATCCCGATTACGACAACATCGAGCCAGCGCTGATTCAGGCGCTCGAGCGCGGCTTTGCCAACGATGTAGTCATCGCCAAGAACGACAGTGAGCAAGCCGCCTTGTGGCGAATTCGTCACTCGGTTTCGGAGGCGCAGAAGTTTGAGGGTGCGAGCTTAAAACACGACGTTTCGGTACCCATCGATTGTATTGCTCGATTTATCGAAGCCGCGACGGTCGCCGTCGAGACCCATTGGCCAGGATCGCGGGTTGTGGCTTTCGGTCACGTGGGCGACGGCAATGTGCATTTTAACGTCTCGCAACCACCGGACTGGCCGGCCCCGCGGTTTCTGGCGGAACGGGCCCGTCTGGCGGCCAGGGTCCACGACATCGTTGCCAGTCTGGGCGGCAGCTTCAGCGCTGAGCACGGCGTCGGCGTGCTCAAGAAAGGCGTCCTTGCTGAGTTCAGGGCTGGCGCCGAGATCAAGCTGATGCGAGCGCTGAAGAGCCTGCTGGACCCGGACAATATTATGAACCCGGGCAAAGTGTTATAGACTCCGTCCCCCGGCGCGTTCGGCCATTGTGCCAACCAGGTCGCACTGTCTAATGCCCTTTCGGCAGTAGACTGTTGAGACCTTAGTGCTTGGGATCAGACAGGTTGCGAAATTTTGGCAAGCAAGATGAAAAAAAGCGTTTCAGATCAGGAGTTTGAGTCCGAACTCCATGTCACCCTTCCATTGCCGGGACTCGGCGAGGCCGTGCCTGATTCTGCAGAATCCTCGGTATGGGGCGGCGGGAATGCCGAGGACGCCGAAGCGCGCTTAAAGCCCGGATCGGTGCTTCGTGACCGCTACCTGCTGGTACAACAGCAGGCAAGCGGCAGCATGGGCGTCGTATTCAAGGCAGTTGATCGACACCTGAGCGACGCCGCTGGCGCCGAAGTTGTGGTTGCGATTAAGGTCCTGGCGCCACGCTTGGCAAAGAATTCTGACGCCCTGCGGGCACTCCAGCAGGAGGCCGCGAAAGGCCGCTACCTGTCGCATCCAGGCATCGTGCGTTTTATCGACCTCGATCGCGAAGGGCCGTTGTATTTCATCGTCATGGAATGGCTTGACGGTGAGTCGCTCGGCCAGGTGCTCGATACGAATCCCGGGGCGATCGACTTTAAACGTGTCCTTGATATCGTGCGGCAAATTGCCGACGCGCTTGACCATGCTCACAATCGCGGCGTGATACACGCCGATATCAAGCCCGGCAACGTGATGCTATTGCCTGACAACACGGCAAAGCTCATTGACTTCGGCATAGCCCGGGTACGCCAGCTTGGCAGTTCAAGAATAGAGCCAACAGCCACCGTCAAAGCCGCAACGCCGCAATACTCAAGCATGCAGGTGCTGACTGGCGAAGAGCCGGTTGCAAGCGACGACGTTTTTTCGCTCGCGTGTCTGACCTACAGGCTGGCTACAGGCCATCGCGTTTTTGGTCCGCGAAACGCTGCGGAAGCTGCAGCTGAAGGCCTTGTTCCGCAACGGCCGAAAAATTTCTCAGACAGCCAATGGTCGGCATTGAAAAAAGCGTTGTCATTTTCACGCGCTGAACGCCAGCAGACGCCCCTTGAATTTGTAGAGGGGTTAAGCAATAACGTCGATGCCAGAAAGGTTGACGGGCCGTTGGTCGTTCCCCCGGACGAAGTCGCCCGGCGGCGATTCAGCGTGCGAGCCTCACGCTGGCCGGTGCTCTTCGTACTGTTGTTACTGGCGGCCGCTGCGGGCTATTTGTACAAGCCGGCGTTGTTTGCAACGGGCATCGAAAGACTTGGTGCGTTCATGGAAAACGTGCAGCAACGCGCGGTGGATATGACGTCAGAATTAACGCCGCCCGATAATCCAAGCCAATCTGCAGTTGATGTCCCCGCAGTACCGCAAGCAGAAGCACCGTCCGATGACTCGCAAGAGGCAATCGCCGACGCCGTGGATGTGACTACGGATACGCTGCCAGTGGACAGTAACGCACCCGTTGAGACAGACGCGGCGGTC
This sequence comes from Woeseia sp., assembly GCA_013003155.1. Lineage (GTDB taxonomy): Bacteria > Pseudomonadota > Gammaproteobacteria > Steroidobacterales > Woeseiaceae > Woeseia. The sequence continues at coordinate 5,390 of JABDKF010000099.1, forward strand.
GTGCCGAGCCCTGCTGTTGCGGATTTCGTCGATACCGATTCGGCGAACGACAGCCCCATGCCTGTTGGCGATGCGGCTCCCGATGGTCCGGCGCGCGTCATTCTGGCAGATGCCGGTCGCCCATTCCCGTCGATGCTGCTAAACGTTATCGAGGACGGGGAGTCGACTGTTATCGAGCTTGAACGGCAGACCGGGCTGTCCGAGCCGCTACTCGTCAGGTTTGACGAAGTCGGCTTCAGCGGCCGTCGTTCGCCCGGCAACGCAGGTGAATACCGTGTATCTGATGGCGGTGTTATCAACTTCGCGCCCGGCCAGGAGTTGGCCATTGTGACCATAGATGCCGTTTCGAACAACGACCGGGAGCCGGACCGGCAGGTCAGTCTACGGCTCCGCGATTACTACGATGCGGAATCGGTGCTTGCACAACTGGATTTGCGCCTGTTGGACGATGATCAACGTGCTTTCGAAGCTAATATCCCGGTCAATTCAATCTCGTTTGCGACGGACCGTATTGTCGTGAGTGAACGGGACCCGGCAGCGCAAATTGATGTGCTTCGCTACAATCCGGGCAACGACGCGCAGGTCGTGGTTTATTACGTGCGCGACCAATCTGCAGTGGAAGGCGAAGACTATTTTATTCCGACGCAGCGTGTCGTGTCGTTCGGTCCCGGGCAGCGCAATGCGCGCTTGCTGATTTCGCTGGTGCAGGATACGGTTCGCGAGGGCGATGAGCGTTTCGTGGTTGAACTCAACCAGGATGCTACGGATGAAAGCACGATTCGGAGCGTCTCAGTCATCATCAGGGACGACGACTTTTTCGCCGAATAATTGCGCAGTGCCAATGCCGAATCTGCGCGTGCCATCCACCGCAGCATTGAGCGACTACCATGACCGAAAAAGAACTGCGTCGATATTCCAAGGTCGTCGTTGATGGCGACTCCCAGGCGCCAAGCCGTGCGATGCTGCGGGCCGTCGGTTTTCGGGACAAGGATTTCAGCCACTCGCAGATTGGCGTTGCTTCGACCTGGAGCATGATCACTCCTTGCAATATGCACATCAACAAACTGGCCGAAAGAACTGCGCAAGCAGTCGATAGCGCCGGTGGCAAGGGTGTCGTGTTCAATACGATCACCGTTTCAGACGGCATCTCCATGGGAACGCCCGGAATGCGCTATTCACTGGTTTCACGCGAGATCATCGCGGATTCGATCGAGGCAGTTGCCGGTGCCCAGGGTTTTGACGGACTGGTCGCCATCGGCGGGTGCGACAAAAATATGCCGGCCTGCGTGATGGCGATGGCGCGGCTTAACCGACCTGCTGTTTTCGTCTACGGGGGCACGATCAAACCGGGCAGGCAGCGTCGCG
>JABDKF010000147.1 GCA_013003155.1 Woeseia sp.
CTTGTAGATCTTGATCCGCAGGGCAATGCCTCGACCGGGCTCGGCTTGGAGCCGGACGAGCGAAACTTCACAACTTACGACTTGTTACTTGAGGACGTGGAACTGAGGAAGGTAATCCGGACAACGAACGTTGAAGGACTGCTGCTTGCTCCAGCGACAACGGACCTGAGCTCGGCGGATATTCAGATGATGGCGACGGAAAAGCGCAGCTTTTTGCTGCACGACGCGCTTCGGCAGCCGGCAATAGATGATTACGAGCTTGACTTCATCCTGATCGACTGCCCGCCGTCTCTTAGCCTTTTGACAGTAAATGCGATGGTGGCATCGGATTCCGTTTTGATCCCGCTGCAAAGTGAGTTCTTCGCTCTTGAGGGCCTCTCGCAGCTGATGCTCACAATCAGAGAAGTCCGCGAAACCGCAAATCCAAGGCTGAGGATCGAGGGCGTCATACTGACCATGTACGACGGTCGGAACAACCTGAGCCAGCAAGTCGAGACGGACGCGAGAAAAACTCTTGGCGATCTGGTGTTCCAGACAATCGTCCCGCGGAACGTCAGGATCTCCGAGGCCCCTTCTTTCGCGTTGCCCGTCCTGGCCTATGATCCTGTGTCAAAAGGTAGTATTGCCTATCGCGCGTTAGCACAAGAAATGGTAGACAGGCATAAGTCGAGCACACAATAGGGTATATTATGGCACAAGCGAAACCGGAACGGCGTGGGTTAGGTCGTGGATTGTCGGCGCTGATGGCCGATGTCGAGAGCACGCCATCGCGAGTGGCTTCCGAGCAAGACCCTCGGAAACCCGAAGCCTTGGTTGATGTGGCTCTCATTGCACCGAATCCTGACCAGCCGCGTCGGACGTTTACCGAGGCTGCGCTGGAAGAGTTGACCGCGTCGGTGCGCGAGAAGGGAATCATTCAGCCGCTCATTCTGCGGCGTGATCCAAGGAATGCGGACGGCTACGAGATTGTCGCCGGAGAGCGTCGGTGGCGTGCAGCTCAGCGCGCTCAACTGCACCAGGTTCCGGCAATCGTTCGCGACCTCGATGATACCGAAGTTTTGGAGCTTGCCATCATTGAGAACATTCAGCGTGCAGACCTGAATGCCGTAGAAGAGGCCGCCGGGTACAAACAGTTGATGGACCGCTTCGGGCACACTCAGGAAAAGCTCGCCGAAGCGCTGGGAAAAAGCCGAAGCCACATTGCCAATCTACTCCGCCTGCTAAATCTTCCGGACGACGTGATTTCGCTCATTCGCTCAGGACAATTGTCCGCCGGTCACGCACGGGCCCTGGTTCCGGCTCCGAACGCATCCGAGCTTGCAAAGCAAATCATCAAAAAGGGGCTTTCTGTTCGTCAGACCGAGGTTCTGGCGAAAGGTCCGGGGAGCTCGGCAAAAACAAAATACAAGGGCCTGCCGTTTTCTGGAAAGGACGCAGATACTCGAAGGCTAGAGGAAGATCTGTCCGCGGCTTTGGGTCTTAAGGTCAACATCTCTCATGACGCTGACAGTGAGGGCGGCACCCTGACGCTGAAGTATGCCTCGCTCGATGAGCTCGATGAGCTTTGTCGTAAGTTTTCTGCGGCAGATGATTAGTCCAAGAGCGTACGAAGAACATGGTTCAGAACAAGCCGGCCGGATCGTGTCGTTCTGAGGATTCCGCGTGACATTTCAATCAATCCGTGTTCGCTCAACGTACTGATTTCTTTAAATTTCTCGTCACTCCAAGCACCAAGCACCACGCCCTCATTCAAGCGAAGCCCCATAATCAATGTCTCTTCAGTTCTTTCTTGACCCGAGAGAACGCTTCGAATGCTTTCTCCGGAACCAAGGGCGCTCACTGACTCCAGCCAAGTTTTCGGCTGCAAGTGACGCTCCGTCGCGATCCTCTCACCAGCAAGCGTGAGCCGTCCATGAGCTCCCGGGCCGATGCCGACCCAGTCTCCAGAACGCCAGTAAATCATATTGTGGCGGGATTCTTGGCCGGGTCTGGAATGATTGGAAACCTCATAGCTCCGATACCCGGCCCTTGCGCTCAGCTCTTGAGTCACATCGTACAGGTCGGCGCCAAGATCCTCGTCCGGCAAACCCCTTAACTTGCCTCGTTTCAGCCGGTCCCCGAATGCCGTGTTGTCCTCGATAGTGAGTTGATAAAGTGACAAATGGTCCGCGCCCATTCTCAGAGCCGCGGACAGTTCCTCTCGCCAACCCTGGACGCTTTGATTCTGTCTGCCGTAAATCAGGTCGAAAGACACACGATAAAAGATCTCCTGCGCGATCTTGACCGCTGCGCACGCCTCGTCTGCAGAATGGAGACGCCCCAGTGCGCGCAGATCCTCGTCAATCAAAGACTGAACACCGATCGACACCCTGTTGACACCGGCATCCGCAAAAGCACGGAACCGCGACGCTTCAACAGACGTCGGATTCGCTTCGAGTGTAATCTCGATTTTGTTGGAAGGCGCCCAAACCTCTCGTGCGGTGTCGATAACGTCTGAAACGGTCTCGGGACTCATCAGACTAGGCGTTCCGCCCCCAAAAAAGATGCTATCCAGAACGCGGCTACCGGTTTCGGTCGCCGCGCGCCGGATTTCTGACACCATTGCATCCCGCCACACCGCGTGATCGATGGTGGAGTAGACGTGACTGTTGAAGTCGCAGTAGGGACACTTTGCCTGACAAAAGGGCCAATGAACGTAAAGGCCAAAGCCTCGGCGTCTATCCATTGCTGAAAACCGACCTCAGGCTTTCAAATGCCTTTGCGCGGTGGCTGATCCTGTTCTTCACCCAACGATCCATTTCTCCAAACGTCTCAGTCATGCCAGTCGGCTGGAAAATCGGGTCGTATCCATGGCCCTGCTTGCCCCGCATGGGCCAAACGATTGACCCCTCCATCTCACCCCTGAAAACTTCGTCGTGACCGTCGGGCCAAGCCAAAACGAATGTACAACAAAACCTTGCGGACCAGGGTTGTGGGGAACCGCTGCGCAGAAGTTCGTCGTGCGCGCGCGACATGGCCAAAACAAAGTCGCGACCTGACTCCGTCTCGGCCCAGTCCGCCGTGTAAACGCCAGGAGCGCCGCCCAAAGCGTCGATCTCAATGCCGGAATCATCCGCAAGTGCCGGTAAGCCCGACGCTGCGGACGCGGCATGGGCCTTGATCCGTGCGTTCGCTAAAAATGTCGTTCCGGTTTCTTTCGGCTCGGGCAATCCCATTTCGGCGCCACCAACGGCAGCTATTCCGAAGTCTGCCAGCAGGTGCCGAATTTCTTCAAGCTTGCCCGCATTGTGCGTCGCAACAAGCAGCTTGAACGCGTCGAATTTTCTCATGCAGGAAAAGCATTTTTTTGAGCCGACACCAAACCGGCGACGCCTTCGGAGGCAAGATCGAGCAGTGTATCCATTTGATCTCGGGTAAAAGCTTGACCTTCGGCAGAAATCTGAACCTCGATCAGCTTACCCCTGCCCGTCATCACAAAATTCCCGTCCACACCGGCCTCACTATCCTCGGCATAGTCC
>JABDKF010000171.1 GCA_013003155.1 Woeseia sp.
ACCTGGTTTCGACCGGCTTCCTTGGCGCGATACATCGCCTGGTCGGCGCGCACCAGCAAGGCCTCGAGATCATTGTCTTTGCCCGACAGCGCAGCGACGCCAAAGCTGGCAGTCATTTTTATCTCTCCAGACTCAAGCGGCAGTGGCGATCGTTCGATCTCTGCGCGGATGCGTTCGGCAACAATGCCCGCCTGACGACTGTCGGCATTGGGCAGGACAACCACGAATTCCTCACCGCCCATCCTGGCAATGATGTCCTCAGCCCGGCGCTCCCTACCGAGCAACTCCGCGAAATGCACCAATGCCTGGTCTCCAACGGCATGGCCATACTGATCGTTGATGCGTTTGAAGTAGTCGACATCAGTCGCGATCACGGCCAGGTTCTTGGCACTGCGTCGCGCCATCGAGAACGCTTTGTCCGCCTGTTCTGCAAAACCGCGGCGATTTAACATGCCCGTTTGCGTATCGCGAACGGCGAGTTCCTTCATTTCCTCGGACAGGTCAGAAGCGAGCATGAACACAACAAACATCGCCATTGCCGTGTAGCCTGCGGGCAAAAACAGAAAGTTAAGGTGCGTGTACAGACCAAAGAGCGCTGCGTTGCCCGCGGCACCCTGTTGCACCGCGATCGTGGCGGAGGCAATTTGCGTGCAGCCGAACAAGATACTGGTAATGCTAAACGCCCACTCGGCCGGTCGTGAGTTGGCGCGATGTCGCAAGACGATCGCCGCATTCAGGAATTGCGCAATCGCCGCTACAGCGGGAACCATCGCCGTCGAGATGCCCACGTGCGGCTGAAATACCGTCGCCCACACAATAGGCACATAGCACAACGCGGCGATGGCCCAGAGTCTTCGCGGCACGAACGTGCAGTCAGTTCGCTGAACGTGGCCCCGAACACCAAGGGTAATGATCAGCAAAGCAATGGCCGTGACCGTCAGGTGATAGAACGCGAGACTCGGGAACCACGACCAGGTCAACGTCATTGCCCACTGCACAGCACCGATAAAATAACCGAGTGACCAGGTCAGCGAATGCGGTCGTTCTCCCAGCGTTTTCCACGCAAGCAGGAAGACGATCGCCAGCACCAGGCTGGTGAGCGACATCGCAACGACAATGTAAAAGGTGACCTCGGTCATTAACTGCTGTTTTCAAAATTAGCGGCACCCGATATTGGCCCTAAATCGCCAGATAGGCAGCGAACTGGTCGAGGTTTTTGGCGCAACGTTCTGTTTTCGCAGGCAATCAACCAAAAACTGGCAGTATTACGTCAAAAAGGGCCCTTGCCTGGCACGCCCTCATGTTCCATCGCGGCCTCCCGGCGGACTCTCACTTCGCGTTGCCCGGCAGGCGCGGGCGCCACCCTTGCCGGATCGCTATAACTACGGCGGAGACGTCTTGCAAGTTGCCGCTTTCGGGTGCTCGTGTCTTTCCGGGCACAACGCAGCCGCTGTCGAGCCTCGGGAATCGCGCATGCAGATCGATACTGGCTGCGGCAGGGCAGATTTTTGCTCGCACCTTTGCTTCGCTATCCGGGAGTTTGACCTTTGGTCGCGACGCGTTGCTGCAAAGTAGTCACTCCTGGCCAGACCGGGTGGATTGGCAAATAGCCAAAAGTTTTATGCACTTTTGCCCTTCGTTTAGAGGGCTGTTCGCCGAGGTCGTGGCCTTATTCAAAAAACCGCAGGACCGCGGATCCTTTTAGTACAGATGGATTAATTGAAACCGCGTCGTCCCCGGTTTTGGCATTCACCAAAGGCCCTGCAAAATGCGGCCTTTGAAATTGCTCCCACTTGGACTATTCTTGCCGCACAACAATAGTCGTATCGACAAATGTGGAAGGGGGAAAAATGTATAAGATTCTGGCATCTGCCGGGGCCGTCGCTGTCGCCCTGCTAATTAACCTGCTCGTAAGTCCCGGACAACCTGCCATGGCGCAGGAAGCTGAGGAAGTCGAAGAGGTCATCGTCACCGGCTCCCGTATCCGGCGCAATCCGCTCGATGAGCCAGTGGCCATCATGGATATCAGTGCGCAGGACATTGTGAGCACTGGCCTTACAAATCTTGGCGATGCGCTGCAGAACCTGCCTATAACCGGTTCCGCAATCAATTCCCAGTTCAACGTACCCGGCAACTCCGGGTTTCCACAAGACGGTGCCGGTATTGGTGCCGGCGCGGTGCAGGTTTCTATTCGCAATGTCGGTGCGAAACGCACGCTCGTTCTAGTGGACGGCAGACGCTGGGTCGCCGGTGCGTCGGCATCCGGCGTGCCAATCTCGGTGGATCTGAATACGATTCCGGATAACGTTATCGACCGCGTCGAGGTGCTGCAGGATGGCGCCTCGGCAATTTACGGTTCTGATGCGATCGGCGGTGTCGTCAACATAATCACCAAACAGAACTTTGAGGGTTTCCAGCTTTCTGCACAGACCGGCAGTTACCTGTCCGAAAGTGACGGCGAGTCGCTGGAAATTGCGAGTCTTTGGGGTGGCGGCAATGACCGGACCCATTTCGTAGTGAGCGCGAGCTACAAGGATGAGCAAGGCGTAGAAACCTGGAGTCGGAGCCGCTCGGCGTACCCGAATCCGGATGCCACGAGCTGCGATATCTCCGGCACGTTTTGTTCGTCGTTCACGCCGCAAGGCCGTTTTATTCTCGGCCCGGCAATCGGTCTTTATAGGAACGGCGTACTGGATCCCGGCTGCACGGCTAGCGATCCGGATTGTAGTGTGGCGAGCATCACGCTAAACGACGGCGTCCTCAATGACGGCGGGGCTAACGTGCCGGTATTCGATCAAAATGATCTTAACGCTGGCGACTTTCATCAGTTCACGAATGCTGATCGCTTCAATTACAACGGTCCCGGACGCAACTTCCTGCGCACACCGAACGAGCGCGTGAATTTTTACGTCAACGTGCGTCATGACCTTGTGGACAACGTAACTATGTTCGCGCGAGCGTCGTATACGAACCGTACGTCTGCAACGAAGGCCGCGCCAGAGCCGCTGTGCTTTTTTGACTGCGGCAATCGGATCGCAGACGCAACGGTCATCTCTGCACTGAACCCGTTCAACCCATTTGGCGTTGACCTGTCCGTTGCAGACGGCACTGGCGTCTTCTTCGGCCGGCGGCCGTTGGAATCGGGCGGCCGGTTGTTCTTCCAGGACGTCAACACCTATATGTATGCCATGGGCCTGGAAGGTGAATTCGACGCCGGCGGGCGCGACTACTATTGGGACCTGACCGCTGGCTACGGCGACAACCGCGGTTTTCAGGAAAAATTTAATTCGCACAACCAGGCGAAACTGCAGGTGGCGCTCGGCGACCCCGCTGTTTGTGCCGCGACGCCTAATTGCGTGCCATTTAATCTCTTTGGTGGCCAGGGCCCCAACGGAACCGGTTCTTTCACTCAGGATATGCTCGATTTCGTTACCTATACGCAACGCGATTTCAGCGAGCAGACTCTCAAGAATTACGCCTTCAACATCGGTGGCAGTATTGCCGAGATGCCGGCCGGCACGCTGGGTTTTGCGGCAGGACTGGAATATCGCGATCACAAAGGCGCGTTTCGGCCAGACCCGATTGCTGCACGCGGCGAAACAGCCGGCATTCCCTCCGGCGCTACCGCTGGCGAGTTTGACGTGACGGAATTCTACGGCGAGTTAAACATCCCGCTGCTCGCGGATGCGCGGGGCGCCGAATACGTAGAGGCCAACATTGCCGCACGTAGCTCCGACTACAGCACGTCCGGCAGCGAATCGACGTACAAGATCAGTGGCCTGTGGCGCGTCTACGAAAACCTGTCGATGCGTGCCTCCGTTTCTACCGGATTCCGCGCGCCCGGCATTGGCGAGCTGTTCGGCGGCGCAGCCAGAGAGGACTTTACGTTCACGGACCCTTGCACCGACTACAACGCGGACCTGGGCGCGGCCAATGGCGGTCGCGATACACCGCAGCCGGCAAACATTCAGGCCAACTGCAACACGTTGGGTGTGCCGCCCGGACTTGCACAGGTCAATCCGCAGTTTTCGGCGGTATCTGCCGGCAACGCGGCACTAACGCCGGAGGAATCGGATAGCTGGACGGCCGGTCTCGTTTTCAGTCCGGAGTGGGCCAAGGGCCAGTCGTGGTCGGAGGGAATTACGGCGTCGCTCGATTTCTACAATCTTGAAATTGATAACGCGATCCAGGGCCGCGACCCTGGCGACCTGGTTACCGCTTGCGTCGAAACGCTCGACCCGACTCTCTGCGGGCTGGTGCCGCGATCGGGCGCGGGGCAGATCGGTCTTATCAACAACCAGCTGCAAAATATCGGCGGTATTGACGCGGCTGGCTGGGACTTGATGGTCGATTACACGAGCCCTGAAACATCGTTGGGCCAGTTCAACGTTGGGTTTAACGCTACCGGACTTTCGAAGTACGACGAAAGATCGACTGCACCCGACGGCACCGTTAGCGTTAAAGATCTAAAAGGCGAACACACGGACGAAACGTTCGCGCGCGCCTTTCCCGAACTGAGGACAGTGACGACCGTCGGCTGGGCACGTGATCGCTGGAACGGCTTGTTGACCTTCCGCTGGACGGACGACATGACGGCAGACGGCGGTAACAAAGTTGATTCGGTCATGTTCACCGACCTGCGTGCCAGCTATCGTCCGGACATGTTTGACGACGCGTTGTCTATAACGATCGGCTTCAATAATCTGTTGGATGAAGATCCTCCGGTCTGCTTCCCGTGCGGCGTTATTGGCCTCAGCACGGTGGCACATGACTTGCCGGGTCGGGTGGGTTACCTGCGCGTCACCTACGAGAATTGATAGACGAAAAACCGCAAGGAAAAACGGCCCCACCCGGGGCCGTTTTTTTTGCAAAGAAGTTTGCCGTCAGGCACGACATGAAAAACGCCAGTGGAGCAATCATGAAGACCCGCAACACCTTGCTGCTGTCTGCAACCCACATCATTGCCGGTATCCTGGGATTTGCTGCCGGCATCTACTTCCTGCCCATTCTCACCGCCCCGCCGGGCCCCAGTGAAGCGCGAATTGCGGCCACGTCATCGCAAGCGACGTACACAGGCGAGTTCCGCAGGGACCTGAAGGACAGCGATGCATTGCATTGGGGAGAAGGCACAGTTCTGATCAGCCCGAAATCCATTGCTCATACGGGCTCGTTATCGCCGGGCCCGGATTACAA
>JABDKF010000199.1 GCA_013003155.1 Woeseia sp.
TTTAGTTATTGACGCTAGTCAATTCAAGGAGCAGATAGAGGCGATGTTGGGCTGCACTGTACCAACCGGCAAGCTTGACAGGCCAAGACGGCCTCAATAGTAAATCGGTTCGACCACGTATAGCAGGGCGTTATCCACGCAAACATTGCGGGCTTCCACCCAACCTTGCAAACTCTGTCAGATTCCAACGCTGCTGCAATATTAATCATGTCAATTGAAATTATTTCCCGCCACGGTGACTACCGATACCGAGACGCTATTCGATTGTCTCTACAATCCGCCGTCGCCGCCGCCTTAACGTTCAGCGTTATGCAGTCGCTCGGGCTGAACGAAAAGTTCGTAGGCGTTCTATCGGCGGCGCTGGTAGTACAGCCCAGCCTCGGTACCGCGCTAGGTGCGGGTGGTGAAAGATTCATCGCAACACTTGTTGGCTGCATCGTTGGCATTCTTTGCATGTTCATGTTGCCGGATGGCTATGGAACGGCCGGCGCGTTGGCCATCTCGATGTTGGTAATGAACGGGATTGCTGCATTTCGACCGGAATGGCGCTACGGCGTCGTTGCTGCGGTGGCGCTGGCGCTTGGCTCCGATGCAGACGTTATACAAACCGCCCTGGAGCGCAGCATTGCGATCGGCGCCGGAGTTGTAATGGGGATACTCGTGTCGCTGATTGTCTGGCCGGAACGTTCGGTGACTCGCGCCGGCATGCATATTCAGCACGCGCTGCGGGCGGCCGCTGACTTGCTGGAGTCGAGAGTGTCGAGGACAAATGGCGAAGAGACCGAGGACGATGACGAAGCCGGGCGGCGATTCTTGAAAGAACTAAGCTCGGCCCGCGAGACAACCGGGCAAATTCGCATTGCAGACAACGAAACATTGAAGAAGAAAATTGATGCCGTTGAAAGGTTTCAGCACGGAATAACGGTACTCGACAGGATTGCCGAGCAATCGGATAACGTAGTGGGCGGACAGGAATCCATCGCGGAGGAACTTGAGGAGTTTCGCTCCTTGAGCTCGACCATTATCCGACGATTAGCGAGCGGTGATGGTGGCTCTCGGGAGGAGCAGGAAAGTCTCGGGCATTGTGTCGAAAAGCTGCGGGACATTGTGTCGACCGAATCGAGTCCTGCCGAATCCCATGTCCGCCGCAACGCGCTCGTCTATGCGCTCGACGAAGTTCAGTCGAGCCTCGACAGATTGCTCGACTTGTATGCAGAGTCATAGCAAACTTGCTGACTGTTCTGACCGTGTGCGTGCCATTCGCAAATCATTGACGAACTGAGTTCGTTGCCGGCGTGCTTCGGCCTGATTCGGCAATCGCAACAGAAATGCAGGATGTATCGTCACAAGACTGACGCCACCGTTGTCGTTTGCTATCGCTCTGCCGCGAATATCGGAAACTTTCACCGGTCGGCCCAGCACTGCCCGGGCCGCCGTCGCTCCCAACGCCAACGTCACCGGCGCTGAAACAATGTCGCGTTCGAGGTCCAGCCACCATCGACACGATTCGATCTCCGAGACGTTAGGCCGTTGATGTATACGACGCTTGCCTCGCGGCTTGAACTTGAAATGCTTGACAGTATTTGTGAGGAATACGGACTTGCGGTCGATGCCCGCCTCCTCCAACGCAGCATCCAGCACCTTGCCGGCTGGTCCGACGAACGGTCGACCGGAGAGATCTTCTTCGTCGCCCGGTTGTTCCCCGACGATCAACAGCTTCGCATGTGCCGGTCCTTCACCGGGCACCGCCGCCGTCGCACTCTTACACAATTGACAGCGGCTGCACTGCTGCAGCGCGGATGCTATGTCGTCAAGAGTATTCACCGACGTTACTTCTGGCATTGCCATTCCCGGCTGACTTGCGACCAGCCGCCGTGCCGTCGCGGCAGAGGGTGCGGTGCCTGAACGTGACGCGTACTGTTCCCGCCGGGCGCTACGGGACAGTTCAGGTATGAGGCGGCTTTCGGGCAGGTTACGCCAGAATTTCACCGGCATTTCGGCGCGCATGGCGTTGAGCTTCAGGCGGGCCGGATTGAATATGCTTGCGTAATAAACGCGCCAGTGATTCTCTAGTGCATCGTCATCCGGACAATCGTTACGCGTTGCGCCGTCGCCAAACGTCAGCGATCTCCCGTCCCAATGCGCACTGCGCTCCGGCGTAACAATAGACCACCGCATGCCCGAGAACCGCCGCGTGAAAAACGGTGCTGTCCGCTCAACGATGTGGTGCTCAGGTTCGAACCATGCAACGAATGCCTCACCGGACTCCGATTCGACGCGCCGGAACCGGACGAACGCCTTCATCTTATGGGATTCCCGGCGCACGGCTTTGGCCAAACGTCGTGCTGCATACACGTCGGCGTCGGCACGGTTTTCGAGCAGCCGACGGTTTTCACTCAACCTCCAAAGCAGCCGATACAGAAGCGCAAACCGCGACCCGTCACGGTGGCACAGCACGTCGCGTGCCAGTCCGACGAACGCCCGCGGGACGCGAATGTTCCTGTCCGTGTTGCCCGACGGCGTCAGAATCGCCGCTCCGCCGTCGAACAGGTCCGCGCTCGACGATGCATGACGAAATCCTGTGCGCTCGGGCGCGACGCCTGCAGCGAGTAGACGCCGGGCGACGGCGCGCCACTCGTCATAATTTGCAGCATGATCGAGCGTAATGGAAACCAGGTCATTCAAACGAAGAGATCACCCTGTACCGGCGGCGGCGCGAGTTGCGCACGCAACCCGCTTGATTCGAGCGCGTGTGTGGGCGTCCAGTCTCGCGCCACGATGAAAGGGCGAACCTTCGCAACCGAAGTTGTCAGCCGGGCAATGTCATCGAGCCGCAGTGCGCCATGTCGACGCGCTTTGATAATTGCGCCAACGCTGCGCGTGCCGAGCCCGGGCACCCGCAAAAGCTCACTTCGCGCGGCTCGATTCACGTCAACCGGAAAACGTTCCCGATGCTTCAGTGCCCAGGCCAGTTTAGGGTCGATCTCCAGGTCGAGCATGCCCTTAGATCCGCCGGCGACAATTTCTTCGAGGTCGAATCCGTAAAAGCGCAACAGCCAGTCGGCCTGGTAAAGGCGATGCTCGCGCCGCAGCGGCGCAGGTTGCGGTGGCAACTGGCTGCTCGGATGCGGTGTCGGGCTGAACGCCGAGTAATAAACCCGCCGCAGCTTGTAACCCGCATACAGCGATGCGCTGGTGGTCAGAATCTTCCGGTCATTCGACGCATCGGCGCCGATAATCATTTGCGTGCTCTGGCCGGTTGCCTTGATCGCGCGAGGGTTTGGGTGCCGGCTTCGGTCTTTTTTCTCGTCAAGTTTCAGGCGCACCGATGCCATCGCCTGTCGAATACGGCTCGCATTCTTCTCCGGCGCGAGTTTGCTGAGGCTCGTGCGGCTCGGAAGCTCGACGTTGATGGACAAGCGATCGGCATAGCGGCCCGCTGCCTCCAGCAATTCCGGTGCGGCATCGGGAATGGTCTTAACGTGTATGTAGCCCTGGAAATTGTGCTCGTCCCTCAGCGTGCGGGCGACAGAGACCATCTGTTCCATCGTGTAGTCAGGGCTCTTGATGATGCCCGACGACAGGAACAGGCCTTCAATATAATTGCGCTTGTAAAAATCCATGACGAGGCCCGCAAGCTCCGAGACACCGAAGCGTGCCCGTTGCACATTGCTGGAAATGCGGTTTACGCAATACAGGCAATCGTACTGGCAGTAATTTGTCAGCAAGACCTTCAGCAATGAAATACAGCGCCCGTCCGGCGCGTAGGAATGGCAAATGCCCATACCCTCTGTCGAACCGATTCCTCCGGTAGCGAGAGAATTGCGCTTTTGAGCGCCACTGGAGGCGCAGGAGGCGTCGTATTTCGCTGCGTCGGCGAGGATCGCGAGCTTATCGACGGTGGTCAGGTGAGGCATGGCTGGACCGATATTGGTTAACGTCGCGAAATACTGTCTATTTATACAGTAACTGTCAAGATATACAGTAGTTTTTTGGCGGCGACAGAAGGCTGCGGAGCTGCCACGGCCAGGCGCGATGGCGGCCGACGACGCGAAGACATCACGGTCGATTCAAGGTATAAAAGTCGATCGTTGTCAGCCCTGACAGGCAGGCCACCATGAGCGACCCTATTCAGCGTCACAACGTCAACATCACCGGACAGGGCGAACGGTCGATCGTGTTCGCCCATGGCTATGGCTGTGATCAGAATATGTGGCGCATGGTGGCGCCCGCCTTCGAGGAAGACTTTCGAGTGGTCCTGTTCGACTATGTCGGATTCGGTCATTCGGACGTGCAAGCGTATGACTCGAAGAAATATGACTCGTTGGACGGCTACGCTACAGACGTCATCGAAATTGCGAAAGCCGCGAAGATTCATAACGGTATCTTCGTCGGCCACTCGGTCAGCGCGATGATCGGCGTGCTTGCGGCGAATCGGGAACCCGATCTCTTCTCGGAGCTCGTTATGGTCGGGCCGTCACCCCGATACATCGACGACACTGACTACGTCGGCGGGTTCTCACGGGATGACATTGACGAGTTGCTTGAATCGCTGGAGAGCAATTTTCTTGGCTGGTCGCAGACCATAGCCCCCGCCATCATGGGTAATCCCGATCGGCCGGAACTGGGCGAGGAGTTAGTCAACAGCTTTTGCCGCACCGACCCCAGGATTGCGCGCCAGTTCGCCGAGGTGACATTCCTCAGTGATAATCGTGCCGACCTCACCAAAGTACAGGCCCGCACGCTGGTACTGCAGTGTTCTGACGACATAATCGCTCCGGTTTCCGTTGGCCGTTACGTGCATCACGCCTTGCCACGCAGCGAGATCGTGATGATGGAAGCGACAGGGCACTGTCCGAATCTCAGCGCTCCGGAAGAAACGATCAGCCGTTTGCGGAATTTCCTGTGACCGCCCTTACAGCGACCGGCAAACACGCTCTGATTTCCGAGACCGCGGAAGAGCTGTACGACCAGGCGCCATGCGGTTACCTGTCCGCCGACGCTGACGGGATGATCATTCGGGCAAACCGCAAGGTCGCGGACTTGTCCGGTCGATCGGTGGAAGAGATGACGGGGCAGGTACGCTTGCAGGAACTGTTAACAGTCGGGGGCCGGATTTATTACGAGACGCATGTTGGCCCGCTGCTTCTCATGCAGGGCCATGTCGAGGAAATCGCATTGGATATCCGTGGGCCGGATGGTGCCGTGCCCGTATTGCTGAATGCCGAATTGCGCCGGCGTTCGAGCGGTGAGGTGATTGGCATTCGCGCGAGTGTCCTGGATGCGACCGAACGTCGTCGCTATGAGCGCGAGTTGCTTGCGGCGCGCAACCAGGCAGAAGAAGCGGCGCGTATGAAAAGCGAATTGATCTCGATGGTCAGCCACGATATCCGCACGCCGCTCGCAGCGCTGAGTACGGTGGGTGAACTGCTGGAACTGAGCTCTCTCGATGAGGACCAGGCGGGGTACGTGCGCATGCTGAAGTCCTCAACCAATAACCTGCTGCGCCTCGTGAACGATGTGCTCGATCTTGGCAAACTTGAATCGGGACGCATGCGCCTGGTCAAGAAACCCGTCAACGTCCGGCAACTGGTCAGTGGAGTCGCCGACGAGGCTCGCGTCGAGGCAGAGCGCAAAGGGCTCCGGTTCGACGTCGACATTGACTCCGGGTTGCCGTCCCGGCTGCTCACGGACGCGATCAAGCTGGGACGCGTACTGAGTAACCTGCTCAGCAATGCCGTCAAGTTCACGGAACGGGGCGAGGTCAGCATGGCGGTGCGTTTACTCGAAAACGAGGGTGATCATGTTCGCGTGCGTTTCACAGTCCGGGACACCGGGATTGGCATCCAGAAAGATCAGCTGGAATGTATATTCGATGATTTCACACAGGGCAGTGACGAAATCAGCTACCGCTACGGCGGGTCTGGTTTAGGGCTCGGGATCTGTAAGAAGTTCCTGGCGCTGCATGGTGCTGACCTGTCCGTAGACAGCGCTCCCGGTGAGAGAACATCGTTCTATTTCGATCTCGACATGGAACAAGCCGCGCCGGAGTCGGACCCTGGGACGTAGCAGGTCGGGCATAAACCCGACCAGACTCAAGAGCGAGATGCCATGACCGGAAAACTGGAATTCGAATGGATTATCGTGCTGCAGCTGGTCGGGGCGATCGTCCTGGCGCTGCCAACCGCATGGAATCGCGAACGGCATAGCCGGATCATGGGCCTGCGCACATTCCCGCTCGTCTCCCTCGGCGCCTGTGCGTATGTCCTTGTCGGGCAATCTTTTATCGGCCCGGATCGGCCCGATGCCATGGCGCGCATCATGCAGGGTCTGCTGTCCGGTATCGGCTTCGTCGGCGGCGGCGCGATTCTCAAGAACAGCGATCACGTCAAGGGCACGGCGTCCGCGGCCTCGATCTGGATCACAGGGGCGCTGGGTGCCGCCGTTGCATTTCGCTTGTGGTGGCTTGCGGCGCTGCTCAGCTTGCTTAACTTCTCTATCGTCCTCGTGATGTCACGCGTGAAGCAGGACGTTTCGACGGCCGAAGCTGACGAATAGACAGTTCGGGCAATCTGCCCGACCGTAGTTGGTATGAAGCTTGCATTTTCCGAGGTGAGAGCGGCGTGCACGCCTGCGCGCCGCATATTTTAATCACCAGGAGATATATGACATGGGTGGAACAGCAGACAAACTCGAAGGCAAATACGACCAGGCCGCAGGCAAGCTTAAAGATGAGATTGGCGACGCAACTGGCGACGAAGAGCTCGAGACGGAAGGCGAAGTGCAGAACGTCAAGGGTCACGCCAAAGAAATCAAGGGTGACGTGAAGGATGCCCTCGACTAAGTCGAATAGTCCGGTCAATGCGGTTGCGCCGACGACAGGCGCAACCGCATCTGACCTGTAATAACCGCATCGTATTGTAAATTTTACGTACAGAGTTGCTAGCCGGCACGCATCAATAGGTCATATCGCTATGAACGCAAAAATGTTTTCTTCGCACCTTCGGGTATTTCAATTAGTTGTCGTCGCAATGCTAATGGGCGGTTGCGCGACGGCGTACTACAACACGCTGGAAAAGTTCGGTATCGAGAAACGCGACATTCTCGTGTCTCGAATCGATGACGCACAGGAAGCCCAGGGTGACGCGAAAGAGCAGTTCAGTTCGGCACTCGAAAGGTATCGTTCCGTCATTAACGTCGATGGCGGTGACATCGAAGAGATCTATGACGCGCTCAATGGCGACTTCGAACGCAGTACGAGCCGTGCGGAAGAGGTTCGTGAGCGAATTAATGAAGTCGAAGAGGTCGCCGAAGACCTTTTCGAGGAGTGGCAGGAAGAAATTGCACTGTATTCGGATGCGAATCTGCGCCGCCAGAGTCAGGTGCTCTACCGGGAAACTCAACGGGATTACGAAGAGCTGTCGCGTGCCATGCGTCGCGCCGAGGCGAAAATGGAACCGGTACTCACGTTGTTCCAGGATCAGGTGCTTTTTCTGCGCCATAACTTGAATGCACGCGCAATCGGTGCCCTCGAGGCTGAACTGGGGTCGATAGAAAAGGCGACCCAATCACTAATCGAGGAGATGGAACGTTCGATCGCAGAAGCCAACGAGTTCGTCGCGTCGATGTCCTGAACCGAGTGGCAACATCGAACGACGACGGTGCACGGCTTGCCTGATCATTCTGCGCAGTGCAGATGTCGCGAGAGGATTCAGGCCAAAACAACAGGCATAAATTATGGACAGACTTTTTTACTATAACCTTGATAACCTTTTGCGCATCATGATCACGGCGCCGATCATGTACGTCGCGGTCGTTGCCTTCATCCGGGTCAGTGGCAAACGCACGATGGCACAAATGAACAATTTCGACTGGATCGTAACGGTCGCGATGGGCTCACTTGTGGCATCCAGCATCGTCTTTAAGGACGTCACGATCATTGAAGTCTTGCTGGCGATGATCGTATTGCTTGCCTTCCAGGTGGTTGTGACCAAGTTCACACTGAAAAGCGAACGCTTCTCAAACATCATCAAGGCGCAGCCGAAGCTGC
>JABDKF010000202.1 GCA_013003155.1 Woeseia sp.
CCCTATTGGGAAGAAGGCCAGAAGGTCGGCTATCAGGACGTGGGATCGTGGACGTTCCTCAAGTCCACGCCATCCGACCGGGCGCAAGCTGCGTGGCTTTACGCACAGTTCGTTACGTCGAAAACGGTCGACGTGAAGAAAAGCCACGTCGGGCTGACGTTCATCCGCGACTCATCGGTCAATCACGAGTCGTTCACCGAGCGTGCCCCGAAGCTGGGCGGACTGGTCGAATTCTATCGTTCGCCCGACCGTGTTGCATGGTCCCCAACCGGCATCAACGTGCCGGACTATCCAAAGCTGGCCCAGATCTGGTGGCAGCAGATTGGTGATGTGAACTCCGGTGCCTTCACGCCGCAGGAAGCAATGGACCGTCTGGCCGAGGAAATGGACATCACCATGGGTCGGATGCAGGCGGCTGACGAGGCGCAGAACGTCTATGGCGGCTGTGGCCCACGCCTGAACGATGAGCGTGATCCCGAATACTGGCTAAGCCAGCCTGGGGCCCCAAAGGCCAAGCTGGACAACGAAAAGCCGCAGGGCGAGACCGTCAACTACGACGATCTGGTCGCGCGCTGGAACAAGTAAACAGTACCGTCGGCCCCTGCAATCGCGGGGGCCGGCTTTCCGTAGGCCGGGGTTCGATCCGGCATTATAGGGGACGCCGGGCTTAAGCCCGGACTACGGGTCAAACACATGACAATCGAACTCAAAGAAGCGAGCAAGGTGGTGCGTGGCATCACCCATATCAAGCCGACATCGCTCAAAATGGAAACCGGGCACTTCAACGTGCTGTTGGGCCAGACAGGCGCTGGCAAGACTTCTCTCATCAAGCTGATGGCCGGTCTAGACCCGCTTGCATCTGGCCAAATTTTTCTGAACGGCGAAGATGTTTCTACGCAATCGACACAAAAGCGGAATATCTCGCTCGTTCACCAGTTTTTCGTGAATTACCCGCATATGACGGTGTTTGAAAATATCGCCTCCCCACTCAGGGTCGCAGGCATGGCAAAATCCGAAATTGAAGGCCGGGTCCAGGAAGCAGCGGACATTTTGCAGCTTGGTCCGATGCTGAAGCGTCGTCCGCAGGAATTGTCGGGCGGACAACAGCAACGCTGCGCACTTGCCCGCGCGATAGCCAAGGAAAGCCGCGCGGTCTTTCTGGACGAACCACTTGCCAACCTTGACTATAAGCTGCGCGAAGAATTGCGCGAGCAACTGCCGGAGCTTTTTGCCGGGCGCGGCGCAGTCGTGGTTTACGCAACGTCTGAACCAGAAGAAGCGCTTCTTCTGGGTGGGCACACGGCACTGATGGATGATGGCGTTGTGACGCAGTTCGGCCGTACAGCAGAAATTTACAGGAACCCGGCCACGCTGACTGCCGCACGTGTCTTTTCCGACCCGCCGATCAACGCGGCGCGCATTATGAAAACCGGCAGTGAAGCACGACTTCCAACCGGCGTGACATGGGAAATACGGGGGCGGGCAGCAAAGCTTCCAGACGGCGAATACACGATCGCTGTCAGACCGCATCACGTTGTGCCGGTGCAATCCGGAGAACGGGACGTCGCGGTCAACGGTACCGTCCAGGTGACCGAACTGTCGGGGTCTGAGTCTAGCGCACATTTCCAGATGGGAGAAGACGGCTGGGTGTCGCTTTCGCATGGAGTTCATCCCTACAAAGTGGGCGATGATCACCGCTTCTACGTGGATGTGAGCAAAGCATTCTATTTTGCTCAGGATGGGAGGCTAGTGGCCTAGTGGCGAAGATCACCCTTTCAAACCTTCGGCACTCTTACTTGCCTACACCATCGGGGCCGGAAGATTATGCGCTGAAGGAGATCGATCTCGCGTGGGAGGACGGTGGTGCCTATGCGCTGCTTGGGCCATCGGGGTGTGGCAAGTCCACTTTGCTCAACATCATTTCGGGACTCTTGACCCCGTCCGAGGGACGCATTCTGTTTGACGACAAAGACGTCACCGATCTGCCACCCGATCAGCGCAACATTGCGCAGGTTTTTCAGTTTCCCGTGATCTATGACACGATGACAGTGCGCGAGAACCTTGCCTTTCCGCTTCGAAATCGCCGTGTGGGCGAGGCCAGGATCGCAAGCCGCGTGGCCGAAATCGCGGAAATGCTGGAAGTTGAAGAGATGCTCGATGTACGCGCGGCGCATCTATCCCCCGACAACAAACAGAAGATTTCGATGGGGCGCGGGCTCGTGCGCGAAGAAGTGAACGTGGTGATGTTCGATGAGCCGCTGACTGTAATTGACCCGCACCTGAAGTGGAAGCTGCGCTCGAAGCTGAAGGAATTGCACCAAAAGGTGCGCGCAACGATGATCTACGTGACGCATGACCAGACCGAGGCACTGACGTTTGCCGATCAGGTTGTGGTGATGCGGGATGGTGAGATCGTACAGATCGGCACGCCGATCGAATTGTTCGAGCGCCCCCAGCACACCTTTGTCGGCCATTTCATTGGTTCGCCCGGCATGAACATCCTGCCAGCATCCGTGACCGACG
>JABDKF010000260.1 GCA_013003155.1 Woeseia sp.
CTTGAATCGCGCGCTGGTGTCTTCGGTTTTTCGCGTCTCCATCGCGGGCACCGAAATGTCGGTTTCCTGGCTGATCGTGTAGCGCATTCTGCGCAGGGCGCCGCTCAGTCCTGCAACGCGGAACGCAGATGGCCCCGCGTCGGTGCCTCGGCGCGAGGCGCCGAGATCCAGTGGCACGTTAATAATGTGGATGGGTTTCGATGCGTTAACCATGGGTTTCTCTATTAAGTTGAGATCAGGCGGCTTTGACCGGCGTGTTGTCTACCGTGACAGCCAGCAAACGACCAAACAGGTCTTTGGGATCATTCAGTTCGGGAATTAAATCGATTTCCATACCCTCGTCAAGCTCAAGGGCCAGCGCGTGAACGCATGTCAGTGCCGAAAAATCTTCGAGGGCAAAACCCACCGAATCAAACACGGTAACCTGTTCTGCGTTATCACGGCCAATACTGTCACCTGCGATCACACGCCACAAATCATGCACAGGATGATCTTCGGGAAGCTGCTGGATATCGCCTTCAATACGGGTCTGCGGTTCGTACTCGACAAAGATTTTCGCATTCCGCAATACATCTGCGTGCAGCTCGGTCTTGCCGGGACAGTCGCCGCCGACACCGTTGACATGCATGCCCGGCTCGATCATGTCAGGCGTAAGAATCGTTGCCCAGTTTTTATCGGCGGTGCACGTCGTAACGATATCAGCGCCCTTGACGGCCGCCGCCGCGCTGGCGGACGACACAACCTTTAGCGAAGGAAAGCGCATCAAGTGTGCGGCGAGTTTACGCATGGCGTTCTTGTCGATATCAAAGATGCGTATTTCCTCGATGCCGAGCAAGGTGTGAAATGCCAGCGCCTGAAATTCGCTTTGAGCGCCGCAGCCGATCAAAGCCATGACCCGGGCATCCGGCCGTGCAAGTGCTTCCGCTGCAATGACCGATGCAGCAGCAGTGCGAAACGCGGTCGTCAACGTGAGCTCTGAGACGAGCACCGGGTAACCTGTCTCGACTTCGGCCAACGCACCGAACGCCATTACGGTCGATACGCCGCGCGTTGCATTGATCGGGTGACCGTTAACGTATTTGAATGCGTAGTGATCGCCGTCGGCAACCGGCATCAGTTCAATGACGCCAGTGTCGCTGTGGCTCGCGACGCGTGCGCACTTGTCGAACGACTCCCAGCGGGCAAAGTCGATGCGCATCTGGTCCGCGATACGCTCAAGGAAAGCGACCATGCCCACCTGGCCAACCATGCGAGTCAATGCCGTTACGTCTACAAATCGGGTCATGCCCCGCCCTCGTTATATACAAAATGGTCATACTAGGGTGTTATTGAGCCACAATACAGGACACAATAGGCGTCATATCGACCCAGAACTAAGCATAATGTCAGCCTATTTTGAGCTTTTTGCCAGAGGGGACAGCGTTTTGAAAACCGTTGATGCGACTGACCAGCAGCTTTTGTCCCTGCTACGGAATAACGCGCGAACGCCCGTGGTCGAGCTGGCACGCCAGCTTGGCGTCTCACGTGCGACGGTGCAAAACCGCATGCGCCGACTCGAACGCGACGGCGTCATTCGGGGCTATAGCGTGTCAGTCGCCACCGACCAGGAGCGGCCGGTGGTGCGTGCATTGATGAGCATCAGTTCTGAAAATGCCGACGAGGCCAACGTTATCAAACGCCTGCGTGGCAACCCCAACGTAACGGCGGTCCATCACACGACCGGCCGCTGGGACCTGATCGCCGAGATCCATGCCGATTCGCTGGCCTCGTTTAACACGATCGTCGGCAACCTGCGCCTGATCGACGGCGTCACGGCCACCGAGACCAACCTGCTGCTGGACAGTTACGAGTGAACTGATTGGCCGCCCCGTCACGGTTCGGCAGTGGGGCTGGCAGGACCACGAACGCACGCTGAAAATGTCCTTCGCGGCAGCGGCCCGGCAGGCGCTGTGTCTTAATAATTCTTAATACACTGGCCGATTGCAAAGGCCTGATAACGATGGTTTATTGACGGTCCCTGTTCGCCCGAACGATTGCTCCTGCAGCGGGTCCCAATCGCTTCCGCCACGTCGCCCTGAGTCAGCATGAATCAGCAACGATTAAGCACAGTTTGCCTGTTAGCAGTGATCGCCCTTATGGGTGGCTGCGGCACTTCGGGCATTTCGCCCGACGCCACCCAGCCCGGCGCGCCGGCGGAATGGGCGCGCGGGGGTGACGCGGGCACCGTGCAAATCAACTGGCTTGCCACGTTTAACGATGCACAACTTGAGCAACTCGTTGGCGAGGCCGTAGCAAACAACTACCTGCTGGAACAGGAACGTGAACGGCTTGCCCTTGCGCGACAGACCGTAACCGTTTCGCGCTCTGCGCGCATGCCGAGTCTTGATGTGTCGATCGACGGCTCCCGTCGCGGCAGCGAAGACGTGGGCGGCAGCAGTTTCGTCAGTGAATCGTATGACGCCGCGGTGTCAGGGCGTTGGGATGTCGATATCTGGAGAAGCCTGAGCAAGACGCAACAGGCTGCAGAGTTGGCGCTGGCCGCACAGCAAGCGCGACTCGAGTCTGTCGAACGCGATATCGCCGGCACCACCGCGAGCCAGCTGTTTGGCGTGATGGAAGCCTCGCAGCTGCTGCAGGTTGCAGAACGCCGACTTGAGAACGCCATCGAGAGTCACGACATTGTTGCCAGCGGTTATCGCCAGGGTCTTAACGACGCGTTAGACCTTTATCTCGCGCGGAACCAGCGCGAACGGCAACAGGCGAACGTCGCTCAGCAACAGCAGCTGTTTCTGGAGGCCGTTGCCGATCTGCAGCTGTCGCTGGCGCGCTACCCGGACGGCCAGATGGCAATTATGGGCGAGCTGCCTGTCATCGATGATGCGATCCCCGCGGGCTTGCCGTCAGACCTGCTAACGCGACGCCCTGACATTCAGGAGGCCTGGCTAACGTTGCTCGCGGCCGATGCAGAACTGGCAGCGGCGCATCGCGCACGTTTCCCGAATTTGACGCTGGTCGGCAGCGATGGCGTAACCTCGAACGAATTTTCCGATCTGCTGAGCGATGGCGCATCAGCGTGGTCGCTCACCTTCGGTCTGACGCAACCGTTATTCAATGCAGGGCGCCTCAAAGCAGTCGAGGCACAGGCGTTGTCGCGTGTGCGCATTGCAGAACAACAGTATCTCGACCTTATGTACCAGGCGTTCGCCGATGTCGAGAATGCAATTTCGCGTTCTGCGTCGCTAACGGAGCGCTACGAAGCGCTGCTTGAGGCGGAAAAGAATTCCAGCGCGGCGCTGGAGCTCGCGCTCGAGCAGTACCAGCGTGGTCTCGTGACCTACACTACGGTCCTTGAATCACAGCAACAGGCATTCGATGCTGAAGCCACCGTCGTGCAGCTTAGAAATCAGCGCCTGCAAAACCGCATCGCTCTCTACCTTGCATTGGGTGGAGAATTTAAATGAGCAGATAAAAGATGAATTTAAACAAAAGAATTGTTCTGCCCGTCATAATTTTAGGCGGCCTGGTGTTGTTGGCCGTCATTATCAAACTGAATCCGCCCGAGACACGCCAGCGCACTGACTTCGCCGGTCCGCAGCTTGCGGTCGAAGCATTGACCCTGGAACCGCGCAGTTACCCGATCATGCTCGAGAGCTACGGAACCGTGCAGCCGCGCACGCGAAGCATGCTGGTCGCACAGGTCAGTGGCCAGATAGTGTCGGTTAACCCCAACGTGCGTGATGGCGGCTTCTTCGAAAAAGGCGATGTACTTGTCTCGATCGACTCGCGTGACTATGCGGCGAATGTCCGTATCGCGGAAGCATCGCTGGCCGATGCGCAGCAGGCCCTCGCGGAAGCTGAAGCCCGTACCGAGCAGGCGCGCGAGGATTGGCAACGACTTGGCAACACGGGCACGGCGCCTGATCTCGTATTACGCGTACCTCAACTTGAGGCAGCGAAAGCGCGCGTGCGCTCTGCCGCGGCATCACTGGAAAAAGCCCAGCTCGATCTCGAACGCACGCGGATCAGAGCGCCGTTCGCTGGACGCGTGCTTACAAAGTTCGTCGATCTCGGCCAGGTCGTCGGCATGAACTCGCAAATTGCCGAGATCTACGCAACGGACGTTGTTGAAATCCGGCTGCCTTTGCGCAACCGCGACCTGCCTTTCATCGACTTACCAGAAGCGTTTCGCGATTCGGATGCCGTCGCAAACAGCGGTGCCGCGGTCCTGATTCAGTCCGAACTGGCGGGCGATGCGGAGTGGCAGGCAGAGCTCGTAAGGACAGAAGGCGCGATTGACGAGACGGCTCGACAGCTGCACGTCATAGCCAAGATTGACGATCCGTTCGACAGAAAGGAGTCGGCGGAAACCCCCTTGAAAATTGGCCAGTACGTGACGGCGAAACTGAAGGGCAATTCGGTACCGGACGCACTGGTCATTCCGAACCAGACCATTTACCAGGGCAGCTACGTTTACGTCGTCGAAGACGGCGTTTTGCGGCGGCGGGATATCGATATCGCTTGGCAAAACGATGAAGAGGCCATTGTAGCCGGCGGCCTGGTTGCGGGTGACAAGCTCGTCACGACCGCGCTTGGCCAGGTTACATCAGGCATTCGAGTGTCCATCATCGGCGAGAACGAAAACGGGCAAAGTGCAGGCGGCGGACGCGGCGCTCCCGGCACCGCGACGCAAGCGGCGCCTGCGCGGCAGGCAAACGGTGATTCACAATGATTGCCTGGTTTGCAAAAAACTCGGTTGCCGCCAACCTGCTGATGATTTCGATACTCGCGGGCGGCGTGCTCTCGATGACAAATGGCGTGCGGCTGGAAATTTTTCCGCCATCTGATCCCGACACGATTGAAGTGGCCGTGCAGTTGCGCGGCGCGACACCGGAAGATATCGAACTCGGCGTCGCAGTGCGCATAGAAGAGGCCGTGAAGGATCTCGAGGGTATCGACCGAATTTTCTCGTTGTCATCGGAAGGCAGCACGAATGTGCGAATAGAAATCGACCCGTCGTACGATCCGCGCGAATTGCTCGACGACGTCAAGAGCCGTATCGATGCGATCAACACTTTCCCTGCAGACACAGAAAAACCGATTATTGGGCTTCGAACGCGAAGCTTCGGTGTAATTGACGTTGTCGTTGCGGGCGATTACAGCGAAGGTGAGATTCGCGTATTCGCGGAGCAGGTTCGCGACGAGCTATTGCGCATCGAAGGAATCACACAGGCCGACCTCGACGCCGTTCGACAATACGAAATTGCGATAGAGGCCTCGCCCGACCGGCTACGGGAATTTGACGTGACCCTTGCAGATATTGCCCAGGCGATTCGCGCCAGTTCGGTTGACCTCTCTGCCGGCAACGTGCGCACGGATGGCGGCGATGTGTTGATTCGCTCCAAGGGGCAGGCGTACCGGCGTGCGGACTTCGAATCTATCGTCGTCAAGACCAATTCCGACGGCAGTATCGTACGCGTAAGCGACATCGCAAGCGTAATCGATGGCTTTGTCGAAGATGCGATGCGTACCCGCTTCAACGGCAAGCACGCGGCATTTGTGACCGTGTCGCGCGTTGGCAGCCAAAGTGCGATCGACATTTCAGAGAAAGTGAAGGACTACATATCCTCAAGGCAGGCCACGCTGCCGGTGGGGCTGGAGCTGAGTTACTGGGACGATGATTCGGCGCGCCTGAAAGACCGCCTTGGCATCATGACGAGCAGCGCGATCCAGGGCAGTGTGCTGGTGATCCTGCTGTTGTCCTTGTTCCTGCGGCCGGCTATCGCGCTGTGGGTCTTTCTCGGCATCCCCATTAGTTTCCTTGGCGCGTTTGTCGTCATGTACATTTTCGACATCAGCCTGAACCTGATGAGCGCATTTGGTTTCATCATGGTGCTCGGTATTGTCGTCGACGATGCCATCGTCACCGGCGAAAACGTGTATGCGCGAATGCGCGGGGGAGATACCGGAATTTCGGCCGCCATTCAGGGTACCAAGGAAGTCGCAATACCCGTCACTTTCGGTATTTTGACAACGATAGCCGCATTCGGGCCGCTCGCGTTTATCGAAGGAAGACTTGGCGAAATCTTTGCGCCCATTCCAGCCGTTGTAATTCCGGTCCTGCTGTTTTCGCTGGTCGAATCAAAACTTATTCTGCCCTCGCACCTGAAACATATTGAACTGCACGAGCACGACAAGCAGTCGTCAGGGTTTCAGGCCTGGCAAACGCGCTTCGCCGACGGCTTCGAGAATTTCATCCTGCGCTACTACAAACCTTTCCTGGACAAGGCGCTGCACCATCGCTATTCCACGATTGCCATTTTTCTTGGTGTCCTCATCGTGATGGTGACGCTGATTACCAGTGGCTGGACCCGTTTCGTCGCGTTCCAGCGTATCGAGGGTGAAACCGCCACGGCCACGCTGACCATGCCCGCCGGCACGCCGTTCGAGGTGACCAATCGCTATGCCGAGAGAATCAGCAAAGCGGCAGAGACCCTGCGAGACAAGTACGTCGATCCTGCTACCGAAGAAAGCATGATCACCAATATCCTGACAAACGTGGGCACCTCGGCGCGCGTGCAAATCGAAACTGTGCCAAGGCAATACCGCACGATTCCGTTTTCTG
This sequence comes from Woeseia sp., assembly GCA_013003155.1. Lineage (GTDB taxonomy): Bacteria > Pseudomonadota > Gammaproteobacteria > Steroidobacterales > Woeseiaceae > Woeseia. The sequence goes on from JABDKF010000260.1 coordinate 6,623, forward strand.
TATCAGACATGAACGATGAGTGGCGGCGCATGGTTGGGCAGTTTCCCGGTGCCGAAAACCTGAATTTTCGCGCATCGTTTTTCCGCGCCGGCGATCCGATTGACGTCCAGTTCAGCGGCAATTCGCTCGATACATTGCGCGCAGTTGGCGACGAGTTGAAAGCGCGGCTCGCTACCTACCCGGGCGTATTCGAAATCAGCGACAGCCTGTCGAATGGCAAAGAAGAACTGCAGATTGAATTAAGTCCGCAGGGTCATTTGATCGGCCTGACACGCAGTGAGATCGTGAGCCAGGTCGGGCAGGCGTTTAAAGGTTTACAGGCGCAACGCATCCAGCGTGGCCGCGATGATGTGCGTGTACTGGTGCGCTTCCCGTTGGGCGAACGCAGCACGCTGGCATCGTTGAACGAAATGTTGATTACGACGCCCACTGGTCAGCAGATTCCGCTATCCAATGTTGCTGTTATTAAACCTGGCCGTGGCCCCTCCGAAATCCGCCGCATTGATGGCTACCGCGTATTGAACGTGACCGCGGACGTCGATAAAGACAACACCAACATGCCGGTACTGCTGGCCGACGTCATGCAATTTATAGATCAGGTGCTGGTCAAGTACCCGAGCGTTACCTACACACTCGAAGGCGAACAACGCCGCCAGCAGGAAACCTTCGGCAGCCTGGGCGTCGGTCTCGTCATCGTGATGTTCGCAATTTACTGCCTGCTGGCACTGCCCCTGAAATCCTATACGCAGCCGCTGCTGGTCATGACCGTGATCCCGTTCGGCATTATTGGCGCTGTGATCGGGCACTGGATTATGGGTCAGACCCTGACGATATTGAGCATGCTCGGACTGATGGCGCTGACCGGCGTGGTCATTAATGACAGCCTGGTGCTGGTCGATTTCATCAACCAGCGCCACCGCGCTGCGGGAGAAGACCTTGAATCGGCGGTCAAGCGGGCCGGCGTCGTGCGCTTTCGCCCCGTTATGCTGACGTCGTTAACGACTTTCTTCGGCCTGCTGCCGCTCCTGTCGGATCAGTCGTCGTCCGCGCAATTCCTGATCCCGATGGCGATCTCGCTTGGCTTTGGCATTCTGTTCGCGACCTTGATTACGCTGGTGTTGATTCCCACCAACATCATGATTGCCGACGACATCGGGCATTTTTTCAAGGCGCGTGCGAAGCGATTAAAAGCCGCGGTCGCTACGGAGCCCGGTTAACGGGCCTGTCCAGGTTTACTCGCGCCGGCGCCTACTTCGCAGCGCCGATTTCAATAACGATGTTCCAGAGAAACCGCACCATCTCTTTGAGGGACTCTTCGGAAATTCTCTCATCGTCACTGTGCGCGCCGAAGCGGCTGTTCATTTCTTCCAGCGTGCGCTTCGGTCCGATTCCGTAGGCCTCGGTGCCTTTGGCACGCAGCTGCGCCATGTCGGTAGCGCCCGTCGCCATAACGGGCAGTGTTGTCGAGTCCGGGTACATCCGCTTTGCCACGGTTTCAATGACCTCGAACATTTCGTTGTCGATAGCCGATGGCAGCGCGGCCGGGCGGTAAATGTCTTCCGGCACGATTTCTATCGCGGGGTTATCAATAACCGCCGCAAGCTGTCGGTAGAATTCATCGACGTCCTCATCCGGCAACATGCGAATATCGAGCACAGCTTTCGCTTCTGATGGAATGACGTTTTTTCTGAAACCCGCGTCGATGATGGTCGGCACAACGGACGTGCGTAGCGACGAGTAATGAAACGGGTCGTTGTCGCGAAACCAGGCGTCGATATCCGCCTGGTATTCCGGGTTTTGTACATTGCGGTAACGGAACGCCTCTTCACCATCCGCCAGTTCCGCGAGACGCTCGAAATAGGCGTTGGTCGTGCTGTTCAAACGGACCGGCGTTTGCCAGCGACCCGCCCTGGCTACCGCCTCTGCAATCATCGTGACCGCATTATCATTGCGCGGCCGGGAGCCGTGCCCTGCCGTGCCGCGCGCGACAAGTGTTGCACGTCGCGGCAGCTTTTCGGTCGTTTGTACGCCAACCACGTGCACGTGCCCGTCAACTTCCTGCTTTGAGCCACCTTCGGCAATCGCGTATTCCGCAGCAATCGCATCCCAGTGGTTTTCTACCATGAAGTTGATGCCCACGTCCGGCGTGCCTTCTTCGCCGGACTCGGCCAGCAGGATGATATCGCGGTCCATTTCTATGTCGAGCCGGTGCAGCATCAGCATCACGATGAGCCCGGCCGTCAGGTTGTCCTTATCGTCAAGCGTGCCGCGCCCCCAGATATAGCCGTCCTTGCGCAGTCCGCCGAACGGCGGCTCGGTCCACTTGTCCGCCTGCACGCCAACCACGTCAGTGTGGCCCATGATCAGCAGCGGGCGCTTCGACCCGTTTCCCTTGTAACGCGCGACGAGATTGGCGCGGCTGGGGTCGAGCGCATAGATTTCCGACGGAATGCCTTCCTTCGCCAGAACCTCCTTGACGTAGTTTACGGCCATCGTTTCGTTGCCCGGCGGGTTCGAGGTATCGATGCGCACAAGATCCACAAGGTACCGGATCGACTCATCGCCAATAGCATCCCAGTCGATCAGGGCGCTGCCCTGCGCGAAAATAGCAGTGGGCTGTAACAGGAATAAAAAAAGCAGTTTGCGCATGGTCTCGGGCTCCGGACGAATTCAACCAGTGAATGTACCGAAGGCTCAGCGGTGCCGCACGCGTCACGGAGCGGGCGCCCGGGAACACCAACTGTTGCCCGCAATTTCCCGTCTGCCGCAGGCTTAAAAGGAGGCGGATTTCGGGCCCTGGCCGCCCGGCAGTCGCGGTAAAACGCAATGTAATCCTGCTGTTAGCCGATTTTTTGCCGGAAAACCGGCCCAATGCATGCCTCTACCGAAATTTTCGAACGACTCTTTATTTTCAATTAATCAATCACTTAAGGCTATCCCTGGGGTGTGTTCCCTAGTGCTGATGGGGAATGTTCCCTATGGGCCGCACCTGCCCGGGTCCGTATCTTCTGCAACCACTGATTTTTACCGGTTGTACTCAGCTTTTTTCGGGATTTCACGGCGACGCTAGCGATCGCCACAGGCAGGAAGCACAGAGCCGCCGAGTACATCACCGCCGACCTTGCATTACGGCAATCATATTTAAGAGGGATAGTCCGATGATTTCATTTCAAGCTCTTCGTCCGCTGCGTCTTGCCGGCCTGGCAACTGCGATAGCGGTTATTGCGACAGCATTTATCGCGCCAAAACAAGCAACCGCTCAGGTCGTTATCACGCCTGGAGCTGCTGGGCAGTGCGTCAATGGCAACGCTTTGGGGTACGCCTGCGAAGATGTCGATTTACTCGCAATTGTCCCAAGTTACGAGTTGACGGTCGCAACGTGTGAGTTGGATCACGAGGCGGTGCTTGCAAAACTAATCGAAGATGGCGAGGACGTGAGCCACATCAATTTTGATCTGGATGCGGGCCCGATGACAGGTTCCGATATGTGGGGCTGGATCCATACCGACGAAAATGGCGACGTTCGCGAATACGCGGTGCAGGGATTGAGTGACGCTGTCGCATTCATCGAAATGACCGATCCCTCAAATCCGAAGTTTCGCGGTTGCATGCTTGCCCCAACGCTGAACTTCCTTTGGCGGGACGTGAAAGTTTATAAGAACAACGCCTACGTCGTTGGCGATTTCAGCCCTGAGATTTCAGAACCTGGCACGCATGAGCATGACAACCCGGTCATGACAGACATTCACGGTATGCAGGTTTTTGATCTGACACAGCTGCTCGCGATAAACGGCGACGATGAACCCATGAGTTTCGCTGAGAAGGAAAACGATAGCGACCTCGGTTGGGACGTTTACCTGGGCGGCTTTGATGAAGCGCATAACCTTGTCATTGACGAGGAAACCGGTTTTGCCGCCGCGGTTGCCAGCGATGCTTATTGCGGGTCTGAGTTCTACATGATGGACCTGAACAAAGATATTGATGACGCGGACTTTGAACTTGGCTGCTATAACAGCGGCCGGGATGGAGCTGTCCATGACGCACAATGCGCCATCTATCACGGCCCGGATGAGGAACATCAAGGCAAGGAGATTTGCCTTGCTTTTATGGAAGACCAATTCTCAATCTTTGATATGACCCCCGTCGTTGATGGCACGGGAGACCCTATTCCACTGTCTGATCCCGAAACCTATCCGGGTTACGGTTATGTGCATCAGGGGTGGTTCACTCCTGACCACAGATACGTCGGTTCGAATGATGAACTGGACGAATTGAATGCAGCAGGCACAGAGAACCAGCACAACACTCGCACCTACATGTGGGATGTAACGGACCTCGATAATCCGAAATTCATTGATCAATACGAAGCCGAGACCGCTTCAATCGATCACAACATGTATTTCAAAGGAATTTACCTGCACCAGGCGAACTATGTCGCCGGTTACCGTGTGCTCGATGCATCAAATATTGCCAATGGCGAGTTAGAGCAGGTTGCATACTTCGACACCGATCAATCCGAAACTGACGCGCCGGCATTTGGCGGTGTCTGGAGCGGTTACTTCCACTATCAAAGCGGTGCCGTAGCGTTGAGCCAGCTTAACAACGGTGAGCTGTTCATCCTGTGGCCGACCGATGAAAAAATCCGCAACGCGAGCGATACCGACGGCACGGGTGGCACGGGCGACCCGGACGAACCGGTCGACGTGATTCCTGATAGCGGTCGCGTGCACGGTTCTGGCTACCTGCATGGCCTGACCAGCAACGATGGCGACAGTGATTCGGACTCTGACGGCGACTCAGATTCTGACTTCGAAAAAATCGAATTCAGCTTCGACGTTAAGGTTAAAGAGAAAGATGGCGAACGCTATCTCAAAGGTAAGCTCAAACTGAAAGATAAAGAACGGGACATCAAGATCGAAGCCGAAGAATTCACCAGCCTGATCCCGGGCGGCACCGAATGCAACGGCGTTAAAACTTCCGCAGAAGGTGGTTTCGTATTCAGAGCAAAAGGTGAATACAACGGCCTGGGTGTTGAGTTCCGGGTCTGCGGTGAAGATAACGGCAAACACGGTAAGGGCAAGGATGGCCAGGCGCCTGATCGCTTTTACCTCGAATGCACCAAGCTCTGTGACTACAACACGGCTGAGCGCACCCTCGACGACAATCTGGACGGTGGCAACATCCACCTGCACGATCCAATCGTGTGGACTCCGCCGGGCACTACGCAAAGCAGCGCTGCCGGCGAAGCGCCCGACGTCTCCGACCAGACGGTGATCACGCTGGACCCGATCTTGTCAGATGGTCCGACGTTGGGTCAGCCGATGACGCTGACGGCCGTGGTCGAAACCGCTTCGGGATCGCTTGCTAACCAGTCATTGACGCTGCACAGCAAGCACGAGAATAGTTTGTCGAGTGCGGTCGAGACGATCAGCAGTGTTGTCGACGGTGAGGCGGTGTTCACAGTATCGCCGTTGCCGGGCCTTACCGCCTACTGGGTAACCCTGGGTGATACCGAGTCCAACCGGGTAACGATAGCCGGCGGATTGTAAAAGCCCA
>JABDKF010000265.1 GCA_013003155.1 Woeseia sp.
GCTCACCGGTGCCACCGCCGTCCCGGCCGAGACAATTCGTGTTGCGGTCGAAATCAATTACGCCCAATGGGGCGTCGGCACACAGACCACCGGAACCATCGGCGGACCGCGTTCCCGCTGCCTTTACAGCGGTACTGTTGTTGTTCGATGTCAGCCCGTGCAGATTAAAGGTGACGCTCGCTGCATCGGTGGGCTGCCAGAGTAAAGTCAGTCGCCCGGCCTTGGTATCGTCATCGCCGTAGCGTTCGCCATTGCTGATCGAACTGAACGCTCCGTCGTCGTTGATGCTCTGTATTGCGACTCGCGCCGCCAGCGTTTCCGTTATATCGAAGCCGACCGCTAGCTCTGCCTCGACGCGACTATTGCTCCCAACCCCCAGGCTGGCACTGCCTTGAGTGCCGCCGTCGATTTCCGGCTGCTTGCTGATGTAGTTGACGGCCCCGCCCGTCGTATTCAGCCCGTAGAGCGTGTTCTGCGGGCCTTTCAGAATTTCAACACGCTCCATATCGAAGAGCGCCGCTTTCGCATGGAAGCCGCTGGTCAGCGTGATGCCATCGAAATATTGCCCGACCGCAGATGCCGCCGTAATGTGCACATCATTGGTGCCAACGCCGCGCAGGAAGTAGTTTCTATTCGACCCCTGCTGCGTTCCGGAGGTAAGCCCCGGGGTGATTTCGACGAGGTCGCTGGCGTTCGTAATGCCCAGTGTTTTCATGGTTTCGCCGGTAAACGCGCTTACTGCGATCGGAACGTCTCCCAGAGACTCCGCACGCTTTTGCGCGGTGACGATGACCTCTTCTATCTGAGCGTCTGCAACGGAATGGTGCAGCAGCGCGCCGACCAGAACGATCAATGGCGCTTGTTTTGTCCAGAAGTGAGTACGATACATTTGCTTGCCCCCTGCTAAATTGACTTATGTTTTCTTGCTGCGTAGCGCATCCACCGAAGCAAACGTCGAAACGGCATACGGTACGCAATAAGTAAGTGGAATCTTCCAGAACACGTCGATCGTTGCCGCGCCGCCGATCAACTGGTCGCCGTGGTTTATCACTGCGAGTATCGAACCCACGAGCAGTGATACCTTCAGACTGCGCCTGACGACTTCTGGTGTGCGTGCGGCTGCCAGCCAAGAAAATTCGGCCTGTGTCGTCATCGCCACGAACGTGTCAGGCGGCCTCAACCGCTTCCGTACCATCGGCAGCCGGATATCGTCCCAGTGCCAGGAACAGCGCAATAGACAACACGAGCAGCCCGACCGAGATGGTCAGTATCGTGGTGTAGCCCTGGAATGCCTGCGCAAAAGCGCCAAAGAGCGGCGGCGCGATGCCTGCCCCGACCGTAAAGAACGCGATGATCGCACCGAAAATTTTCGGATAGTGTGCCGGCCCGAAGTACTTGCTGGTCAAATAGGCCAGCAGGTCCAGTTCGGCGCCGGCTGCGAGGCCGATCATGATGCCAACGACGATGCCGGTGGCAACCGTCAGGTCGCCCTGAATCAGCAACAGCAACGCAAGCGTCGGAAGAACAAAGAACGTCGCTGCAACGCCTGGCGCCCAGAAACGATCCACGAGCGCCCCGACGAGCAGGCGGCCCGCAACAACGGTAAGGCCCATAACCGCGGCAATCCGGGCTATCGCGCCACGCTCGAAACCTTGCTCCGTCATGATGCGAGCAAAATTCGACAGCAGGCCTGCAATGACAATGACAGTTACAAACAGCACCATGCCGAGGATCCAGAAGCGAGCGGTGCGCATTGCCTCTTTACGTGTCACACCCCAGGCCGCGATCTTTCTTGCCGCATCTTGCTTGCTGCCGGCCGCCACATCCGGTTTTTCTTTGAAGAAGGCGAAAACGACAGGCAGCGATATGAGCAGCGCCCCGATGCCGATGCCGCGATAGGCTGTTCGCCACCCGTAATTCGAAATCAGGAACTCAACCAGCGGCGGCAGCAGGAAGGCACCCAGACCGGTACCCGCCATCGTAATCCCGATGGCCTTGCCGCGATGTTTCTGAAACCAGTTATTGAGAACACCCGTCCAGACGATCGGCAATGACCCTGCGCCCAGGATAGCCAACAGCGCCCAGCTCAGGTACCAGAGCGGCAGCGAACCAGTGTTGAACGAGAGAAGCACATAGGCGAACGAGTGACCGATAAGCCCTACGACACCCACGATGCGAAGGCCTGCCTTCTCGGCGAAAGTACCGACAAGCGGGCCCGTCAGGAGGCCGAGGCACATCAGGACCGTATAGCTCAGGAAGAACTGCGACGGCGTCCAGCCGAACTCGCTCGTAACCGGCCCGACGAAGAATCCCTGCGAATAGTTTGTGAGCGTGAAAATGCCGCACATCGTGCCGATCGTTGCGGCCAACAAGGATTTCCACCCATACTTAAATTCGTTCATTGTTATTCTCGATTCGCGGTATTGTTTAGAGTTGTATGGTTACCCATTTCCACTCGGTCATCGCTTCGATGTCCTCTTCGGTACCCTCGCGGCCATAGCCGCTGTCCTTGGTACCTCCGAACGGTACGTGCGGTTCATCGTGTAACGACGGTCCATTGACATGCACCATGCCGGACTCGACTTCATTGACGTAGCGCATCGCGTCGCTGATGTCCTGGGTATAGATCGCCGCACTGAGGCCGAAGTTGGAGTCGTTGGACTTCTCGATGCCTTCGTCCAGCGATTTGATGGGATAGACCGACACGACCGGGCCGAACGTTTCCTCGGCATACACCGTCATTTCGGGCGTTACGCCGGTCAGGACGGTCGGCTGGCAACGATTTCCGTCCCACTCCCCGCCGGTCACGACCGTTGCACCTTTCTCAAGGGCGTCATCGATATGTGAGCGAACTCGCTCGCGCTGGCGATTGCTTATGATTGGCCCGATCATCGTGTTCGGGTCTCTCAAGTCACCCATCTGCAATCCGCGTGCAGCACCGGCGAAGCGCTCTACGAACGTGTCGAACACGTCCTCATGCACGTAGATTCGACTGGCGCCCATGCAGACCTGCCCCTGGTACATGAAAATGCTGTGAATCGAGCCTGGGACTGCCGCTTCGAGATTGGCATCAGGCATCACGACCAGCGGGCTTTTCCCGCCAAGTTCGAGCGTCATGCGCTTGTTATGCTTGGCACATAATTCGCGAATGTGTTGACCTACACGACAGGACCCGGTGAAGGTCACCATCTTGACGTCGGGATGCGTCGTAAGGGCGTCACCAATCTCGTAGCCATTACCTGAAACGACGTTAAACACGCCATCTGGCAGGCCCGCCTCCGAGTACAACCGCGCCAACCTGTTTGCCAGTATTGGTGCTTCTTCAGACGGCATCATGACAACGGTGTTGCCCAGGGCAATCGGATTGCAGCTCAGGCGGGTCCCTTTGATCAGTGGCACGTTGAAGGGGGTGATCGCGGCAACAACGCCGATCGGCGCCCGGATACTCATGCTGAACTTTCCCGGTGCATCCGAGGGGATCGTCTTCCCCGTTACCTGGCGGGTCATCCCTGCAGCGGCTCTAAGCATCGTCAGTCCTTTTTCGACTTCGAACTGTGCTTTCTTTATCGGCGACCCGATCTCGTCTACGAGTATGTC
>JABDKF010000327.1 GCA_013003155.1 Woeseia sp.
GGCTGAATTTCGATCGCGAGAGTCCGTTGATCCAACCCTATGCCGTCATCGAGGAAATCAACCGACTGGCGGGTGGAAAGGCCATTATTTGTACCGGCGTCGGTCAGCACCAGATGTGGGCTGCGCAGTATTTCGATTTTCGCGAACCGCGCCTGTGGCTTACGTCCGGCAGCATGGGCACGATGGGCTTCGGCCTGCCCGCCGCCATCGGCGCGCAGTTTGCGCAACGCGATCGCCTCGTCATCGATATTGACGGCGATGCCAGTATCCGTATGAACATTGGTGAGCTGGAGACGGCCACCACTTACAAACTACCGGTCAAGGTCGTCGTGCTGAATAATTTTGGCGATGGCATGGTGCGCCAGTGGCAGAAGCTTTATTACAAGGGGCGCATGTCAGGCAGCGACAAATCCCTGCACCGCAAGGACTTCGTCAAAACCGCCGAAGCTGACGGCTTCGAATTCGCGCGTCGCCTGGACAAGAAAGAGGATATCCCGGCCGTCGTCGCCGACTTTATCAACTTCCCCGGACCTGCTTTCCTGGAGGTCATTATCGACCCCGATGCTGGTGTATACCCGATGGTGGGACCCGGGCAGAGCTACAGCAAGATGATAACCGGTGAATTCATCGCCAGCCGCGAACCGGCTGACGCCGAGACGCCCGGCTCTAGCGAAATGTTCTGACAGCCTGGTCAATGCCTAGTCCGCGTGTTCCGACTGAATGTCGTTGAACAACCCGGTGTCGACATTGCCGCCGCTCAAAACCAGCACCGTGCGCCGCCCGCGACAGACAACCTGGCCGCTTAGTGCGGCGGCGAGTGCTACCGCACCGCCGGGCTCAACAACCATTTTCAGTTCCCTGAAAGCAAAGCGCATAGCTTCGCGCACCGCACGCTCGCTGACCACAATACCCTCTGCGAGCAATTTCATGTTGAGCTCAAACGTCAACTTGCCCGGCGTAACCGCCTGCAGCGCATCGCAAATACCGCGCGCACTCGCGTCATTCGCCAGCCGCTTGCCCGCGCGCAGCGAGCGTGCGGTGTCATCAAATTCCTCGGGTTCCACGGGATGTATTGCAGTCCCTGGCGATAGTGCACGAATTACGGTGGCGCAACCGGCAATCAAACCACCACCGCCACAACAGACGAGCACCTGGTCCGGCTGATCCGCGCCGCACTCCTGCATGATTTCCAGCCCGACGGTGCCCTGCCCCGCGATGATGTCGGGGTGATCGTAGGACGGCACCAGTACTGCACCCCGTTGCGCCGCAACTTCTCTCGCGATTTGCTCGCGATCACCGGTATAGCGATCGTAGAGGATGGTCTCACCGCCAAGCCGGCGCGTATTCTCAATCTTCGCCTGCGGCGCATCCTCGGGCATAACGATCGCCGCATGAATTCCGAGCATGGCACCCGCCGCCGCGACGCCCTGCGCGTGATTACCTGAGGAGAATGCGACCACACCCCGTGCCCGCTGAGCCTCGTCCAGCTGACTCATCATGTTGTACGCACCGCGTATCTTGAAAGAGCCGGTTCTTTGCAGGCATTCCGGTTTCAAGAGGACTCGACCACCAGCAAGCTCATCGAGCGCCGGACACTCGATCAAGGGTGTGCGTACCGCTACGCCCCGCAATCGTTGCGCCGCCTCTTCAACATCGCGCAGCGTCACCGTGTCCAGACGTTTCATAAACTAGTCTGCGGCAAGCTGATCAATCTTCGCCGCACATATAAAATCGTTGTCAGAGAGTCCGTTAATTGCGTTCGTCGTAAGACGAACCACACAGCTGCCGTAATTTACGGTCATCTCGGGATGATGCCCTTCAACAGTGGCGACCCACGCGACTGCATTGACGAAACCCATCGTGCGACCAAAAACCGGAAAACTGAAGGTTCGTTCGATGCTCCGACCGTCCTGCTGCAACGACCAGCCTTTGTCAATGCTCGCGAGCAGCTTGCGCGACTCCGTCGACGTCAGGGGTTCGACGCCACCCTCGCACGGCTCGCATCGACGATTCGCAAGTTCGCTCATAGTTAATTCCCCCCCCCGGCCGTCATACCCGATTCCGGCACTTTACCGGCCCGCTGAAACTTCTGCACCACTATCAAAAAAGCCGGCCCTTGCGGGCCGGCAACGTGCAGACTCGGGGTAGAGTCTTTGCGGGGGCTATTGCGGGTTCGCGGCGAGAGCCGGCGACTCTTCAATGAACAGCCGAAGCCTGACCTTGCGCTGCAACGCGAGGCTGTCAGGCAGCATGTCGGCGGCCGGCGCTTCACCGTGAGCGATCATGCTGATGCGGCTGTCCACTACGCCATTTTCAACAAGGACGGCACGCACGTGTTTTGCGCGCTGCGCCGACAGCTCCTGGTTGTAGTCGGCATCGCCCCGCTCGTCGGCGAACCCATCAAGCTGTACACGAACATCCGGCATCTTCGCCAGCGTAGCCGCCAATTGCGCGGTGCGGCTTAGCGCGTCATCACTGAGCACGAATTCTTCGGTTCTAAACAGCAAATCCATTTCGATGCCGGCAGACAGCAATGAGACAAGCTCGGGCCGCGACTGAACCTGCATGCGTCGCAGTTCGCTATCGAGGGCGCTGATTTCTCCGTGCGTCGACGCGAGCGATTTTTCAAGCTCGCCTACGCGTGCCGATTTATCGTCCAACGCAGCAGACAGGGTGTCGATCTCGGCATTCTTGCGGTGAAATTTTTCGCCGAATTTGGCGCCAATTGCCGCGCCTAGAATTGCGCCGACAGGACCGCCTGCGACGGCACCCACGGTAACTCCAAGACCAACACCGATACGCTCCTCCGCCGGGCTGGCGTCAGCCATAGCCAGGTTGCCGGCAAGCAGACAGGTGGTTCCAAAAACAATAAGTGTGAGTCGCATGATGATTTACTCCTTGAGGCGGGCCAACCGTTTGGCCGCTGTTGGAGTTCATTACATGCTTTCGACCGGACCGCGCCGGGTCCCTCAAATGGCAGTGCCCTGATCAATTGTGGCGAACTGTGGCGCTAGCGATCTTTCATGGTCAGCGCGACAAACGTGCCGCCGTTGCGGTCACACAAAAGCCGCATCAAGCCGGCAAACCGCTGCGAGCTTTGTGGTATGGAATTGCCACTGAAATTGTAGGGAAACCCCACGGCATGAATGCGTACCAGCCGATCGCCGTCCTCGTCTTCCACGTTGATGCCATCAATATCGCGCAATACAGCCTCCATCGACTGACCCTGAAATTCATCACCAAATACGTAAATGCTGATTTTCTTGTCGGGCGCCCAGAAGGTCTGAATCGCGTAGGCAATGCCGTCAGACGGATCACTGTCGGAGAAAGGCGCCCACTGGCGCATCGTATTCTTAATCGATTGTCGCAATTGCGGCGTGTCCGGCAACCAGGAACGGCCGTGCTGCTCGAACATGAAACGGCCGTTGTCGTTCATGATTTGCAGACCCTTAACCCTCGGGTAAACGTCGAGGACTTCGCCCAGTTTTTGCTCGGCCCAATCCCATTTCGCCTGCATGCTGCCCGAGGTATCGATGACAAAAATAATGTATTCGCTGTCGACCGGGATACCGCCGATCGAATCATCAGGCGCGCGCCTGAAGTTGGGCCGCAAGCGGCGCATCTCTGCCGTGAGCCGCTGCCGTGCCGCTTCGAGCTCACCCTCATCGACCTCCATGTCCGGTTCTTCCTGCGTTACGAGCTCGAACTGACCTTGGACCGTGTCGAGCTCACGCTGCAGTTGCGCGAGCGTCAATTTCGTCTCGGTAGTTTCCTGTCGCCGAATCGAAAGTTCCCGGTTCAGCACGGTCGTATCGCCGCGAATCTCGAACAGTTCTTCCTGCAACAGGGCAATGAGCGCGTCGAGATCCTCCTCGGTTTTTTCGATCACCGTGGGTTCATAAATTTTGCTCAACACAAGCAGCAAAAGGATAGCCCCGAAGCCGCAGGAAATGCAGTCGAGGAACGACAGGCTAAATGCTTCAATATTACGGCGGCGGCGGCGCATTATGGCCAGTCCTTGCTAATACTCATAAACGACCCGCCGGTTCGGTAGGCAAGCAGCCAATAAGCGATGGCGGCGTTGTAGTCGCCTTCCATCGGGTAGAGCAACACGTTGACCGGAATGCCGCTGGGAATCTCGGACTCCGCCTCGTAGTGAAAACGCAGCCGCTCCTGACCGGTCACCATGCCACGCTCCGTAGTCGGTGCATTCATGGTCGGCAGGCTGTCGACTAGCACAATGACGTTGTCGGGCCGCGGGTTCAGGCTGGTAATAACCCGGAAAGCGTCTAGCATGTTGGTGCCTTCCTGGGGAACGCTGCGCCGCAGCGTGCGAATGGCTTCGTCGAGCTGCTTGCCGTCACCGACGTCCAGCCAAACACCTTCAGTGCCTTTCAAGACGGGCTTCGATTCATTGTTAAACGTGTAAATTTGAAATTTCGAATCCGGCGGCAGTTGCGCGGCCAGCCAGTCTACGCTGGCGACCGCCTGTCGCCACTTGCGCGAGCGCAGTTTAGCGGCGTCGGACATGTTGCGGCGGCGAATGATATTGATAATGCGCTCGTCAAGCATGCTGGCGGAATTATCGACCAGCAGCAGGATGCGTTCGCCACCTACTTTAAGGCCGGTCAGGTATTGCCGATCGCCCTCACCCGTAAAGCGCCGCACGTTTTTTCCTGATTCGCGCTCCTTCTCTGCCGCCAGCAGCCGCTTGCGCTCCTCTTCAAGTCGCTCGATATCAGACTGCAGCTTCTCAATACGCTCTACCTTCGCCAACGTATCCGTATCGTGCTTCGCCAATTCAATTTTTAATTTTTCAATTAACGCCGTTATTTGCGCGATCCTGCTCTGCGCATTAGCACGTTCGTCGTCAAGGTCCTCGATCGTGTTTTTTGCCAGCACCAGGTTTTTGCGGGCTTCGAGCACCTCAAATTCGAGTCGCGTCGTTTCGCCGATAAGCTCTTGCGGTGGCGCATCGGTTTTGCGCACGACCTGGGAATTGATGATCATGAAAAACAAAATGACAGCGCCAAAGCCACAGCTCATGATGTCGAGGAACGACATGCTGATAATTTGATTGTCGCGCCGCCTACGTGCCATGCGCTTCATCCATTGTGATCAGTAAAAACTCGAAGCCCGGCGTACCAACGCGTAGCGAGTCGCCGATCTGCAATACAGTAGACCCATCAATGCGGTGACCGTTCAAAAACGTACCGTAGCGACTGCTGTCTTCAACAATGCACTGGCCGTTTTTTCGGCGGATCTTGCAGTGCTGGCGAGAAATGCCCGGCATGTCGCCCGGCAATTCGATATGGCGTGCGCCGGATTCCGCTTCCACGCCAAGCAATAGTGTGACGTCATTGATGGCGTAGGCAACGTTGCGAAACAGCAAATGGGTGGGAACTCCCGATTGCGCAGCCGCTTGCGCGTCGACGGCCACCTCGATTGCTGCCTGGTCCCACGCCAGCTGTCGCAACAGCGTAACGCCGTTGGTATTGCGGTCTGGCGCACAGCGGGCCAGCGCGCCACGGGCGGTCGCCCCGGTCTCCAGCGTCACGACTTCGCCGCCCACATGAGTCACAAGCATCTCGGCAAGCCCGGGCAAACTCCCCGCACGTTCGGTCATTTGCATAACGGGCAGTTCATCCGCGCGATACAGCGCACGTAGTCGATTTGCAATCTGCTGATACCAGGGCGCCGCCGCACTAATCAGGCTCAAGGATTCAATCTCGGCGCGGTGGGTAACGCCGCCCGACTTAACTTCCATTGCTACCGTGGAGCCGCGCCCGGCCGCCGTCAGCCACGCACCAAGCTGATTCAGGAGCAACTGCTCGGTCGCCGCCGTATGCAACGGATCAAAGCGGGATTGCTCCACGAATGTCCTGGCGATCGTTGTAAGCCATGCATCGTAAAGCCCATAGATGCCACAGCCGTCCAGGATTTCACTGCGTTCGGCACGCGCGGCGCCGTCCTGCGCGAGGCGAGTCAGCAATGTGCAGTGCAGGCTGACGTCGACATGTACTGGAATCGCATTGCGATATTCTCGTCGGGTTGCGGCGACCGCGGCATCGACCATGCCGACGACCGGTAGCTTCAGTTCTGCCGCGATACCGAGCAATAGACCCAGTTGCTCGGCCGCGAGGTACGGGGGCACCGCCACAACCAGTTCGTCGATATCGGCCGCGACCGCAGACCACATGGCCTGCAGCTGGTGGCTAACCAGATCCGCTGCCGACAGGTGATGAAAATACTGGTCCTTGAGTCCCGCGGTACTCAACTCGCTCCAGAAGCGATGCTGAACGTGTCGTGGGTTGATTCGCGCCAGCGAAACCGCTGCATCGCCCGTTTTCAGTTCATCATTTTGTAGCAACGCAAAACCGGGTTGCCGATAGAGCAACTTGTCGGCATCCAGCAGCGTAATGCCTGCGTCGTTAATATGAAGAGCGGCGCGCGACAACGATAAGCGCCTTAGTCAGACTTCATATGGCGAATGAGCTTGTTGTTGGCATAATTCTCACTGTCAAATACCAGGCGTTCCTGCAATAGCTGTAGCTGATACACCAGGAACATCAGAAAAATACTGATCAACAAAGCGATAAACGTAGAGTTGAAGGCGACACCGAGGCTTTGTGTTACGCCGGCTATATCGCCCTGCACAGCTTTATCTGCCTGCGCGAGCGCCTCACCGATACCGCGCACCGTGCCGATAAAACCGATCGAGGGTATCGCCCACGAGATATAGCGAATCATTGACAGCTCGGACTCCAGTTGCTCCGCTTCAGATTCGAACAAGGTGTGAGTGCTGCT
>JABDKF010000333.1 GCA_013003155.1 Woeseia sp.
GCGCGCAGTCAGAGAACTCGGTTTCGTTGGCTGCAACTTGAGCCCCGACCCGTCCGGTGGCCACTGGACTTCGCCGCCTTTGACCGATCGTTATTGGTACCCGATCTACGAGAAACTTGTCGAGCTCGACGTGCCGGCCATGATCCATGTTTCCGCCAGTTGCAACCCGTGTTTTCATGCCACGGGCGCGCACTACATGAACGCCGACACGTCTGCGTTCATGCAATTGTTAGAAGGGAATCTGTTCGCAGATTTCCCTGAACTACGAATAATAATTCCTCACGGTGGCGGTGCGGTGCCTTATCACTGGGGGCGTTATCGTGGGCTTGCAGATATGCTGAAGAAGCCGGACCTCTCGGCCCACCTAATGAAGAACGTGTTTTTCGATACCTGTGTTTACCATCAACCCGGTATCAACCTGCTGTTCGAAGTCATCGACATCGACAACGTGCTGTTCGCATCAGAGATGGTTGGAGCGGTTCGTGGCATAGATCCGCAGACCGGTCACTACTTCGATGACACCAAGCGCTACGTCGATGCGATGGGTCTGAAAGACGGCGATGCGGCGAAGATATTTGAACACAATGCACGTCGCGTCTATCCACGCCTGGACGCACACTTGAAAGCACAGGGACGATGAGCGCGACGACGTTCAAGATGGACGAAGGATGGCTGGAGTTCCATCCGAACCCGTCTATACCCGAATTCAACGTGCCGGTGGGTGCTGTCGATGCACATTGTCATGTGTTTGGCCCGGGCGACAAGTTTCCCTATGCGCCGACGCGAAAATACACGCCATGCGATGCGTCGAAAGACCAGCTCTGGGCGCTGCGCGACCATCTTGGAGTTGAGCGCAACGTTATTGTGCAGGCTACGTGCCATGGCACCGATAATCGGGCGCTCATTGACGCTGTCAATCACTCCGCCGGTAAGGCGCGTGGTGTTGCCTCGGTCAGCCGGGACGTCTCGGACGCGGAGCTGCAATCGCTCTATGACAATGGTGTTCGCGGCGTGCGTTTCAGCTTCGTAAAGCGGCTGGTGGACGTGCTTCCACACGACACACTCCTTGAGGTGGGGGAACGTATCCAGGCTTACGGTATGCATCTCGTCATCTACGTCGAGTCGCAGGATCTTCCGGAGTTGTATGAGTTCTTTTCGTTGTTGCGGGGCACGATTGTGTTCGATCACATGGGCCGGCCGAATGTAAGCAAAGGTGCGAACGGCGCAGAGTTCGACCGTTTCGTCAACATGTTGCGGGAAAATGAGAACATGTGGGCCAAAGTCAGCTGCCCGGATCGTCTTACGGTTAGCGGTCCACCCGCCTATGACGACGTCGTACCGTTCGCCAAACGCCTGGTCGAGACGTTCCCGGACCGCGTGTTGTGGGGAACGGACTGGCCGCATCCGAACATGACGTCGCATATGCCCGACGATGGCAAGCTCGTGGATTACATACCAAAGATCGCGGTCACCGCGGAGTCACAGCAAAAGCTCCTGGTCGACAATCCAATGCGGCTTTATTGGCCCGAAGAGCTAAAGCAATAGCGTACACAGAGTAATCGTATGAAGATCGTATTGGCGGGCGCCGGCGCATTCGGTAGGAAGCATCTCGATGGAATTCAGAACATCGATGGTGTCGAGTGCCTTTCAGTCGTCGGGCGTGAACTTCAGTCGACGAAGAGAATCGCGAAGCAATACGGTATCCCTCACGCGACTATCGATCTCGCCGCAGCGCTTGAACAACCTGGAGTCGACGCCGTAGTTCTCTGTACGCCAACCCAGATGCACGCTTCGCAGGCAGTTCAGTGCCTGGAAGCCGGTAAACACGTCGAAATTGAGATTCCCCTGGCCGATTCGCTTTCCGGTGCGGAAAGCGTCGTAGCGAAGCAGAAAGAAACAGGGCTTGTCGCAATGTGTGGGCATACCCGGCGCTTCAATCCGTCGCACCAGTGGATTCACAGGAAAATAAAGGCCGGCGAGCTGAATATTCAGCAGATGGACGTGCAAACTTATTTTTTTCGCCGCAAAAACATCAACGCCGCGGGCGAGCCTCGTTCATGGACCGACCATCTACTGTGGCATCACGCAGCGCACACAGTCGATTTATTCGCCTACCAAACCGGCGA
>JABDKF010000182.1 GCA_013003155.1 Woeseia sp.
GCTGGCTATTGATCTTGCCATTCACCGCGGAAACCGACCCTTCGATCATGCCGCCGGCACCCACCCGAATTGAGCCGTTTACGGTTTCGAGGTCATCTGCGGTGACGCCCTCCCCCAGCCGAATACTGCCGTTCACCGTTTCGACGTCGCGAGCCCGCGCCTGATCGTCCAGAGTTATCTGGCCATTAACCGTTTCCAGGGAACCGTTAACAATCGCGGACCGGCCGACGCTGATACCGCCATTAACCGTGGACTGGCCGCCGGTTTCAGTACCAGGTCCGATCGTAATGCTCTTATTAACGCTGCCACAGGCCACGCCGGCCAGCCCCAGGCTCGCGAAACCCAGGACTAACGCGGTGATGGAAATTATTTTTGACGACATGAGATTTTCCCCGTTTACAGTGCATTCACGTACTTTTGACGTCGCAAGCCGGCAAAACGTTGCAATGCGATTTCTGTCCGTTTGCTTTTTGCCTCTATTCCGCCTGCGTTGTAACCGTTAATCTAGCGAGCTAAATCTTGCTCGAATGGCAAAAGACATGCAGATTGCACTAGAAGCCCGGCACCTGCGCAAGCAATACCCGGGTGTCCTGGCCGTCGAAGACGTCAGTTTTAGCGTGCCCGAGGGCATATGTTTTGGCCTCCTCGGACCAAACGGCGCCGGCAAAACAACGACCGTCGAGATCATCGAAGGCGTTACGCCTGCCACGGCTGGCGAGGTGTACTACTTCGGCAATCTTGCGGGTCGCCGTTTTCGTGAGGAAGCGGGAATCCAGTTTCAGGACACCGCGTTGCAGGATCACCTGACGGTCCGGGAGACCCTCGAACTTTTTCAAAACCTTTACGATCGTCGGGCCGACATTGATCACATCATTAGCGAATGTTCGCTTGGCGATTTGCAGCGACGCGACAATCGAAAGCTGTCGGGCGGGCAGCGTCAGCGACTGTTGCTGGCCGTGGCGTTGGTCAACCAGCCACGGCTGGTCTTCCTCGACGAGCCAACAACCGGCCTCGACCCGCAGGCGCGCCGGAATTTCTGGGATCTTGTCAGGCGCATCAAAGCGGATGGCACCACGGTTGTGTTGACAACTCACTACATGGAGGAAGCCGAGGTGCTATGCGAGCAGATTGCGATAATGGACGCCGGTAACGTCATTGCTGCCGGCAGCCCGGCCGCGCTGCTGCGCGAGAGATACCGCAACGTCATGATCGAGTTCCCTGCTTCCGACGTGAGCGGCGACCTGCAAGGGCTGGACTATAACGAACGCGAAAGCGACGGCATGATCGAGATCAGCACGGACGACGTCAACGCTGTCCTGCAGGTTCTTGCCAATAATGTTCACGGACTCAATCGTCTGAAAATTCGGCAGCCAAATCTCGAGGATCTGTTTCTCGATTTGACTGGCCACTCGCTGCGGGCCTGAGACGCGCCATGTTAAAGAGAATTTTTGCAGTCTTTTATGCGCGCAACCTCGAGTTCCTGCGGGACCGCGGTACCCTCAGCTGGAACCTCATTTTGCCGGTTGTTTTGATGTTCGGCTTGTCGTGGATTTTCGGCAGCGGTGATCGCGATCAATTCACCGTTGGGCTGCTGCAGAAAGACAACGCTATTGATGCAGCTCAGCACCCTTTCCTTGGCACGCGTTACATCGATTTTGTCGTAGTCGATTCCTTGCCGGAGGCAGAGCGAAAAATAGCCCGTCACCAACTCGATTTGCTGCTGCAGCTCACGCCGACGAAAAGATATTGGGTGAATCCGGAATCACCACGCGGCTATTTCGCGGAACGGGTCCTGCTGGAGAGCGACAGCACCGTTTTCAAACAGGAAATTCGCGGCGCCCCTGTGCGCTATGTGGACTGGGTGCTGCCGGGCGTACTGGGCATGAACATGATGTTTAGCTGTTTGTTCGGGGTTGGCTACGTCGTCGTGCGCTATCGCAAGAACGGTTTTCTGAAACGACTGCGTGCAACGCCGCTCCGCGCAATTGAATTTGTGATCGCCCAGATTGCCTCGCGGCTGGTCTTGATCATGACCATCACCGTCTTTATTTATGCTGGCGTGAGCTATTTCCTCACGATACGTATGGACGGTAGCCATCTCGCCTTGTTTATCGTCGCTTTTATCGGGGCGATGTCGCTCATATCGCTAGGCCTGATGGTGGCCGCGAGAGTTACCAGCGAGGAACTGGCCGGCGGCCTGCTGAACATGGTCACCTGGCCGATGATGCTGCTGTCCGGCGTGTGGTTTCCGCTTGAGTCAGCGGCCGACTGGGTTCGGAGTCTTGCACTGGTGTTTCCGTTGACCCATGTCCTGAACGCGGCCCGGGCGGTCATGCTCGACGGCGCCACGTTGACCGAACTTGCACGACCGCTCACGATTTTGCTATTGATGACCGTCATTTTTGTTTCGCTGGCTGCCGCGACGTTCCGCTGGCGCGCTGAATAGTGCAACCATAATCCACAGAGAAACCCTAAATGGAAGCACGCCACGCCCTGATCGATATCGGTGCAAATCTCACCCACGACAGCTTTGATTCTGATCGCGACGACGTGTTACAGCGTGCGCTGGGCGCCGGCGTCATGCAGCTGATTGTTACCGGGGCCAGCGAACAAGGCAGCCGGGATGCTGTAAAGCTCGCTGAGCGATATCCGGGTCGCCTGTTCGCAACCTGCGGCGTACATCCGCACCATGCGAGTGACTACACCGAAAGCACCAGCCATACATTGCGCGATCTGATGAGAAGAGACTGCGTTGTGTCTGGCGGCGAATGCGGTCTGGATTACTTCCGTGATTTTTCTCCCCGCGATGCGCAAAAGTCCGTATTCCGCCAGCAGCTTGAGATTGCCGCTGAGCTCGCGATGCCGGTTTTCCTGCACCAGCGCGACGCACACGATGACTTTCTGAGAATACTGGAGGGCTATCTACCGGCCATCCCCCGCGCCGTTGCGCATTGCTTTACCGGCGAACGCCAGATGATGCTCGAATATCTTGAACTCGGTCTTTACATCGGCATTACCGGATGGATTTGCGATGAACGGCGCGGCGCGCACCTGCTCGAATTTGTTGGCGACATCCCCGATGATCGCCTGTTGCTGGAGACCGATGCGCCTTACCTGTTGCCGCGCACCTTACGCCCGAAACCAAAATCGCGACGCAACGAACCCGCCTTCCTGCCGGAAGTGTTGCGCGTGGTAGC
>JABDKF010000343.1 GCA_013003155.1 Woeseia sp.
AGGCTTCACTGCGGTCAGAATTTTCTGGGCCCAGTATCAGCATTTCAAGGTGGGCATTTGCTTGCGTTGTAGCTGCTATTTTCAGTTCGTTGTTGGGGTTCTCTTCGGCACGAGCAAATAGCGTCGATGGATTGTGGAGCGCAGTGCATAGCTGGCCGCTGATCGCGGTACACGCAGCGCTGACGCCAGACGGTCGCGTGCTGACCTACGGCACGGATGGAGACGGAAGGCAGACCGGCTATTTCCTCTACGACGTCTGGGATCCGGAATTCGGCTTAACCGGCGGGCATATGACGCTGGACAACATGACTTTGACCGACCTGTTTTGCAGCTCGCAGATTATTCTTCCGCAAACAGGCGACATCCTGATAACCGGTGGTGACAACTGGACCGGTTACAGCACGACGAACATAGGTAATAACGCCAGCAATCTCTTCGATTACGGCGACAACACGTTGGCGCGCTCTGTCGATATGCATCGCGAACGATGGTATGCCTCATCCACGGTGTTGGTGGATGGAGAAGTTTACATCCAGGGCGGCAATGGCGGCGGCGATCGGCCTGAAGTGCGACAGCTTGACGGCTCATTTCGCTTGCTATCGAACGTGGCAACAGACCCCTACTTCGAATTTTTTCCACGAAACTTTCTCGCCCCGGATGGACGTGTGTTCGGCTACGACGGTACCGGCAAGATGTATTTCGTCGATCCGAGTGGTAGTGGGTCTCTCGTATCCGCAGGCCAATTTTCCTCTTCGTACGTCGGATGGACGTCCGGTGCCGCAATGTTTGAGCCGGGTAAAATCCTGCAGATGGGCGGCAACTCGCCCGGTGTCGTGGTTATAGATATTAATGGCCCGGAGCCTGTTTTAACGCCCACCGCGTCATTGTCCTCAAGGCGGCACTGGGTTAGCGCCACTGTCCTTCCCAACGGAAAAGTGTTGGCAACCGGCGGCAGCGACCAAGAAAATAAATTAATCGGCGTCAATAATAAGGTCGAGATTTGGGACCCTGCCACCGGAAGCTGGCATATAGGTTCAGAGGGTGCAAGGGCGCGCCTGTATCATTCATCTGCCTTGCTGCTCCCCGATGCAAGTGTGCTGATAGCTGGCGGTGGCGCGCCAGGTCCGCAAAATAATACCAACGCCGAGATATTCTACCCGCCTTACCTGTTCGATGCATCGAACCAGTTCGCGACCCGGCCGGAAATTGTTTCCGCACCGGACACAGTCAGCGTCGGCGATACGCTCGCGATCGAAACAGGGCCGGCGACGCTTAGCCGGGTAACTATAGTTAAGAGCGGCTCGGTCACTCACAGCGTCAATATGGACCAGCGCTTCCTTGAGCTGCCGTTTTCAACGTCCGGAAATATGGTGTACGCGACCCTTCCGTCACGCGCCAGCGACACGCCTCCAGGCTTTTACTTGCTTTTCGTTCTCGATGAGTTCGGTGTGCCCTCGATCGCCAGCATACTGCGCATCAATATCGACCCGACACCTGAAGTGGCAGTCGATTACACGGCTGCCATCGGCGGTGCCGGGGGTGCCCCGTTCCGGCTGGCCTGCAAGGTGGACGAGGTGCTCGTCGGCGTGCACGGCAGAACTGCCACTTACGTTAATCAGATCGGACCGCAGTGCGTAAGAATGGATCAGTTTGGGCACTGGATCGGCGATCCGGTTTCAAGGCCGGTAACCGGCACGACCAACAGCGGCACGGCGTTTGCGAAGACCTGCCCCCGTGACTTCGCCGTCAGCGGCTTTCAGGGTCGCGCCGGCCAGTACGTCAATCAACTGAACGTCGAATGCCGCGCACTTACGTCGGCCGGCGGCCTTACCGGCAACGGAGAGTTCCTTGGCGCAGATGGTGGTAATGGCGGCACACAACAAGGATTGAAGCGCTGCAGCACCGGCAATCCCGGCCACGCGCTCTTCGGGCGGTCGGGCGGCTGGTTGGACAATTTTGGCCTGCAGTGCAAGGAAGGCTTCACAACCACCATCAGCGTGAGTTCCAGTCCGGTTATAGTATATCCGGGTGAGCAGTCTGGCACGGTCGGCATTGCGGTCGAACTGCAAATCACTGCCACCGACGGCGATAACGATGTGTTGACGTTCAGCGCGACCGGACTGCCGAGCGGCCTGAACATCGATACTGCGACCGGCTTAATAACAGGAACGCCGGACACGGCGGGCACGTTCAATGCCGATGTGACGGTTTCGGACGGAAACGAAACTGACAACGCCGTTTTTCAATGGATAATTGACGCCGCGCCGCCACTCGTGGTTGCACCGATGCCGACACAGCCACCGCGTGAGGTCGATACGGTGGTCAACTACACGGTTAGCTCCGACGGCGGCGTCAATCCAGTCTACAAGTGGAATTTTGGGGATGGTTCGCCCGAGACGGCTTATTCGAGTTCACCAAGCGTTTCGTATACCTTCATGTCACCCGGTATTCATTACGTTACGTTGACGGCCGACGACGACTACGGCGATCCACAAGTACAAACATTCGTTCAGGGCATTCACTTACCCAAAACCACGAACAGTCCTGCCAGTTCGTCGAACATTGTGTACGTCGACGGGGGCACAGGGGCTTCCCATATCTGGGTAGCCAACCCGGACAATGACTCAGTCACGATGTTCGACGCTGCGACAAACGGGAAGGTTGCTGAGATCGATGTAGGCAGCGCGCCGCGATCGCTGGCGGCGGCGCCCGATGGCCGTATTTGGGTGACCAACACACATTCCGCGAACATCAGCATCATCGATCCGGTTTCTCGAGCTGTAACGCAAACGCTTGCTATGCGGCGCGGGTCGCGGCCTTACGGCGTGGTAATGTCGCCAGTAGCCAACGAAGTATTTGTCGTGCTTGAAGGCGCACAACAATTGTTAAAACTTGACGCGACAAACGGCGTGCAACTAGGCGCGTTCGCGACCGGCCCGAACCCGCGACATGTAGCTATCGACAGTTTTGGGTCGCGACTCTACGTATCACGCTTCATCACACCACCGCAGCCCGGTGAACACACCGAGGCTATCGCAACAACGGTTGATGGAGAAAACGTCGGCGGTGAAGTTCTGGTCGTTGACAGCGGCTCTCTGACGCTTATCGACACGCTTGTGCTACAGCACAGTGATTTTACGGATGCCGAGAATCAGGCCCGCGGTGTGCCAAATTATGTTGGCGCAGTCGCCATCTCGCCGGATGGCACCTCGGCACGAGTGCCATCAAAGCAGGACAATATCGCGCGCGGCGACTTGCGCGACCCCGGTTTTAGTCTGAACTTTCAGAGTACTGTGCGAGCTATCAGCTCGTACATTGATATTGCCGGCAACACAGAGCGATTAGATCGTCGCATTGACTATGACGACTCAAGCTTGGCGAACGCGATCGCGTTTGAACCGAGTGGCATTTATGCGTTCGTGGCACTGGAGACAAGCCGCGAGGTCGCGGTTGTTGATGTTTACGACTTTGCGGAGTTGTTTCGATTCGACACAGGAATGGCACCACAGGGTTTGGTTGTATCAAGTGATGGGCGGACCCTCTACGTTAATAATTTCATGGATCGCACTGTCAGCGTCTACGACTTGACTGAACTGCAGACCACCGGCCTGTGGAACGTCCCGGCGATCGCAACCTTGCAGAGCATTGCGACTGAGCAACTTGATGCCCAGACCCTTCTTGGTAAGCAGCTATTTTACGATGCACGCGATACGCGGCTGGCGCGCGACCGCTACCTGAGTTGTGCCAGCTGCCATAACGAAGGCGGACAGGATGGCCGCACCTGGGACTTCACCGGCTTCGGCGAAGGTGTGCGCAACACGATTAGTCTGCGGGGCGGTGGGGCAAGCGAAGGCCGGCTTCATTGGACCGACAACTTCGATGAAGTGCAGGATTTCGAGGGGCAAATTCGCGCTCTCGCTGGCGGTACAGGGCTTATGGCCAACGTCGATTTCTTTGCCGGCACCCGTCGCGAGCCGCTCGGGGATGCCAAGGCGGGTATCAGTTCCGATTTGGACGCGCTTGCCACGTATGTCGTTTCACTGGTCGACTACGATGAAAGCCCGTATCGCGAAAGCGACGGCTCAATGACCGCAGAGGGCGCAGCTGGCCGTGATGTATTTCGCCGTGAGAACTGTGCAGCTTGTCATAGTGGCAGCGACTTTACAGACAGCCGGACTGACACTGAATTCACCGACGGCGATGGTGAGTTACTACACGATATCGGCACAATAACCCCTGCCAGCGGCAAGCGCCTGTCACAACCACTGACCGGTCTCGCTACTCCAACGCTGCGCGGACTAAGCGGTAGCGCACCTTATTTGCACGACGGATCTGCGGCCACGCTCTCCGATGCAGTGGCCGCGCACGACGGGGTGAACCTGAATGTTGATGACATGGCTTCGCTTGTTTCTTATCTGCGGCAGATCAATGAAACCGAACTTGTGGCTCCTGTGCCCAATGTCCCACCGACGATCACTGACCCGGGTGATCAAACATCAGAGACCGGCTCGGCAGTCAATCTTGCAATTGAAGCCCAGGACATTGACGGCGGAACTTTGAGTTTCATCGCATCCGGTTTGCCAACAGGATTGACGATAAACAGTGAAACCGGCGTCATCGACGGTACGCCGACAACAGCAGCGGGCAACGTTGTGACCGTCACCGTGAGTGACGGTGAGTCTACTGCCAGCATAACCTTCAACTGGATCGTTGCCGATGCCAATGTTCCACCGACGATCAGCAACCCGGGTGACCAGGAGTCAGAGACTGGCACGGCGGTCAACCTGACTCTGGAGGCTGCTGACAGCGATGGCGGAATCTTAAGTTTCGCTGCAAGTAATTTGCCGGACGGTCTTTCAATCAGCGTGATTTCCGGTGTAATTAGTGGGACTCCGAATACGGCCGACATATACAGCGTCACGGTTACTGTTGATGACGGCGAAGACTCGGCAAGTACTTCCTTCAGCTGGACAATTACCGAACGGAACGTTTCGCCAACCATCGCGAATCCCGGTGACCAAGTCTCTGGGACAGGGTCCGACGTAAGCCTCACGATACAGGCGAACGATAGTAACGGTGACACGCTGAGTTTCTCCGCTTCCGGGTTACCGAGCGGCTTATCGATTGACAGCGACACCGGCGTCATTACTGGCAATGTGGCGTTGGCTGGGAATTACTTGGCAACTGTCACGGTTAGTGACGGCGAATTTACTGATAGTACAACGTTTGGCTGGGCAGTTACGGACGACAATATACCGCCGACCATCCGCGACCCCGGGGGGCAGGTCTCAGAGGCCGGCACTTATGTCAGTCTCGCCATCGTTGCAAACGACGGCAATAACGATGTCTTGAGCTACTCAGCAACTGGTCTTCCGACGGGGCTATCCATTAGCGGTTCAAGCGGCGTAATCAGTGGCACGCCTACGACGCTGGGCGACTATGTGGTGACCGTATTCGTTAACGATGGTGAAGAAAGCGCTGCCAGCAGTTTCGATTGGACAGTTGTCGAACCGAATGCGCCACCGACAATCAATAGTATCGGAAACATGGCCCACTATACGGGCACAAATATCAACTTGCAGGTCGAAGCGCACGACGATGACGGTGATGATCTGACATTCGTTGCGAGCAGCCTCCCTGTTGGTCTCGCCATCAATGCCGCCACCGGAATGGTAAGCGGTAGGTTGAGCGCAGCCGGAAATTACGACGTAACCATTTCTGTTTCTGACGGCCGACACATTGTGAGTACCAGCTTTAGCTGGATGATTTCCAATTCCAATGTCCCGCCGTCGATTATAAACCCTGGCGACCAGGTGAACGAGCTGGGCGCCGAAGTCAGTCTCGCGATAGAGGCTAGCGACCCGGATAGCGATTCGTTTGATTATGCGGCACAGAACCTGCCGGTCGGTCTTTCGATAGACTCCACGACAGGCATGATTTCCGGCACCGCGAGGTTCGCCGGCACCCGCAACGTTACCGTTTCGGCGCACGACGGTCTTGCCAGCGACAGCGTCGAATTCGAGTGGCTCATTACGGAGGCCAACGTCGCTCCAGTCCTGAGCAATCCCGGCGCCCAGTCAACTTATCTTGGCAGCCGTGTAAGTCTCACAGTGGAAGCAAGCGATGCCAATGGCGACGAATTGACGCTGTCTGCGACCGGCCTGCCGCAGGGTCTTGAAATAGATTCGGCTACCGGTGTCATCAGCGGAATGCCGACGAAAACAGAAACCACCAATGTTGAGATAACCGTCACCGATGGCAGTGTCAACGCAGTCGTGACCTTCAATTGGTTCGTTACGACGGCACCCGAGCAACGACGTTCGACCAACGCTGGTTCAGGCGGCGGCGCTTTCAACTTAATATGGGTGGTAGTAATAGCTCTCCTGGGGTTACGCCGTTCCCTGCCGAAGCTGGCAATGCGAAACATGAATCTTCCCGGACTGCTGGGTATGCGGTCTAACCCAGTGATGCCGGCGCATATTGGCAGGCGCCAATGTCTGCGCGGCTATATTGCCGCAACGCACAAAGGCGTAATTGCGTCGCGCTGGCTTACGATCAGCGCCTTGCTGCTTGTAATCGCCTCGAAGGTCTCGTTTGCATTCGAGCCAGCTGCGGCCGCCATTCCCGCTTACGAACGCGTGCGTATCCTGCAATCGCCACGGATCATTGACGAGATTCCGATGCTGGACGTGCACGGGCAGGCGTTTGACCTTAGTAAACTGCGCGGCCAGGTCTTACTGGTTTTTTTCGGCTTTACGCATTGCCCGGACGTCTGCCCCGTGGCGCTGGAGAAGTTGCGCCAACTCGAGGCGCTTGGCGGTCAAGAGTTTACCAGCGTCGCTTACGTCATGATTAGTGTAGACGGCGAACGCGACACACCGGCAGTCCTTAAAAATTACCTCGACAGGTTCTCGCCAAGCTTCATCGGCCTGACTGGTCAACCCGAAACTGTCAAACCGCTCGCGAAGAAATTCAGGGCGGCGTTTTTCAAGGGTGCACTTACCGCCGACGGCGGCTACGAGGTATCGCATTCGCCACAGGTATTCGTTGTCGACAAGGCGGGGCGGCTGCGCGCCGAATTCTACAATGCATCCGTGGAATCGATGGCCGGCGTAACGCGCTTCTTGATCGCAGAAAGCACGCCTGATCTGCCGACGAAAACAAACTAAACCCGCCCAGCGGCTGCTAGCAACAGGGCTGGGCCAACGAAAAGGTCCCGGGTCCCCCAAAAAAACGCCGCAACCAAAGGCTGCGGCGTTCTATATAAAAGCCTGGCGGTGTCTTACGCAGCACATGGATGTGCAAGTGCCGCGAAGGCCATGGATGGCCGAGAGCGGCCTCTCACATGGGCAATCCTCCCGCCAAATGCAACCGAGCCACTCCCGCCCGGTGAGGATAGATCTTTAGTGATCAAAATCGGCGCGAGCGTCGCCGCCCCGAGCACTCCGAAGGAGTGCGATCCCACACTACCATCGGCGCTGAGCGTTTTCACTTCCGAGTTCGAGATGGGATCGGGTGGTTCCCACTTGCTATTGCCGCCAGGCAAACCGGTTGGAAGATCGGGGGATTCGCGGCTGAACCCGCTCCCACGGGTCTTCCTGAATAAATCAACAATCTGGAATAAATTTCTGACATCTGAGAATTCATCAAGCGTCGCAAGTTTCCGTCGCATGCACGCATAAGTGCTTTCGTGTTATATGACCAAGCCTCACGAGCAATTAGTACTGGTTAGCTTCACGCATTACAAAGAACCCGAATCTTCAAGGTGAGATCGCGGAGCGTTCGAGAAGGTGCCCTGGGGTACAGGGCAGTGCACTGTCAATTCAAGAAGAGTCCGGATCGATCGGGGCGAAAAAGGAACCAAACTGCGTTCCAATACTGCTGCGCTTGATGCACGAAGGGCGTTCATTTGTCTTATACGCCTTGAGCCTCTTCGGCTGCACTGTTCTCGAACCAGGCGTGTTTTCGAATCTGATCCGACCAATCGAATAAGGAGATGTTTTACCGCTAGTAGCAGCGGTTTACCCACTTGAGCGGATCGCGGATACTCAAACAGCCTTTGCAACGAAGAACCACACCGGGAAGATTGTACTCACTGTTGATGCAAGCAGCGGCGAATAAATCAAAGACCGCATTGCGTCATTAGCAGCCATATTAACTCAAACTACTCTAATATCGCCTTACCAATCGGCGGGGAGCGGACATTCCATCTGTGCCAATCAGATTGTCATTGCACATGAGGTAAACAGATTGTCTGTGGGAGCGGCTTCAGCCGCGATTCCTGCGCGATATGGTCGTTTATAATGGTGCCGATCGGCGTTCCTAGAATAAGAAACCGGAGGACACACAAATGCAACTACCCATTACATTAATGTATGCGGGAATCTTCGCGATTTTCGCACTCGTTTTGAGCTTTCGTGCTGGCGGCTACCGTGGCAGCGTGGGCGTTTCCATTCTTTACGGCGACCCTGTCAACATGGAGCTGGCGGAGCGCGTTCGGGTCCACCAGAATTTTCTCGAATACGTACCGATCATGCTGATCCTGATGGGTCTCATTGAGGCCAATGGCGGCTCCAGTATATTTCTCTATATCGTGGGCGACTTGTTGATCATTGCGAGGATCGTGCACGCCATCGGCCTGAAGCACAACAACATGGCGCATAAGGCGCGTGCGATTGGCGCAGGCGGCACGGGCCTCATCACCCTGGTCACTGCTGTCTACGGCATTTGGCTCAGCTGGCCAGGGATCATGTCAGGATTCTCGTAAGAGTGCCTCTCCATGCCTTACTTATTCGAGCCTAGTTATTTATAGTAAATTAAGTCTGGTCCCAATTTTTCAAACGTGCTGAATCACGCTAACCTGTTTGGCAGTGGTTTTCGAAGTTTGGCGCTGGCAGGGCGCCGTGAAAGGAGATACGCGTGAATAAAACGCTTTCGGCTATAGCTGCGATGGTCCTACTTACGGCCGTGGCGTTTACACAAATCGCCATGCGCGATGCCGACGCGCCGGGCGTTATGGTCGATCGCCTCGAACGAATCGACGCCGCAATTAGCGAAGAGATCGAAACCGGCGAGATTGCGGGTGCCGTCGCATTGATCTTAAGAAATGGCGACGTCGTGTATCACAAGAGTTTCGGGCTTGCCGACATTGAGTCAAACGCACCAATGCGAGCTGACAGCATTTTCCGAATTGCCTCGATGACGAAGGCGATAACCACGGTCGCGGCGATGGTGCTTTATGAGCAGGGTCACTTTCAGTTAAATGATCCTGTCGCGAAGTACCTTCCGGAATTTGAACAAATGACCGTGATTTCCGCCGTTGATGAAGACGGTAATGTCACGGCAACGGTTCCGGCAACCAGATCGATAAAAATCATCGATTTATTGACTCATACTTCGGGGATCGGCTACCCGTTTATCCCAAGCAAGGCTCAGAAGTCCTACCAGGATGCAGGAGTCATTGACGGGCTGACAGTCAAGGACTTAACGCTTGCTCCGCAGATGAGATTGCTTGCGACTCAGCCACTGCTGTTCGAGCCGGGTTCGGCGTTTGCCTATGGTCTCAGTACCGATGTACTCGGCTATCTTGTTGAAGTCGTGAGCGGGAAACCTCTCGATCAATTTTTCATCGACGAGATATTCGGCCCGTTGGGCATGAACGACACACATTTCTATCTGCCCGAAGACAAGGCTGGCCGCCTGGTCACCTTGTATAACGCGGTCGACGGCGTCGGCCTTGTCGCTCATGAGGGCAGTGGTACCGACATAGGCGCAAACGATTCGTTGTATCCGATTTTGGGTGCGAAGACCTACTATTCAGGCGGCGCCGGACTTTCGTCCACAGCACATGACTACGCACTCTTCTTGCAAATGCTGTTAAACGATGGCGAATTCGACGGCGTCAGGATTCTCGGCCGCAAGTCCGTTGAGCTTATGCGAACCGGCCGGGTTGATTGGGATGGCGATAATATTCCCGATTTCGGCTTAGGGTTTGCGGTTGTGTCGGATGTTGGCCGGAGCGGCGAACTTGCTTCACCCGGTGCCTATGCATGGGGCGGGGCTTTTGACACGTCTTACTGGATTGATCCGCAAGAAAACCTGGTCGGGATTTATATGTCGCAGGCCCGCCCGACCAACTCTGATTTGAGCGCGCGATTCAAGACGCTCGTCTACCAGGCGCTTGAGTAGCGAGGCTGCTCCGCCATGACCATTCAAGCGAGATATTCTTTATTAGCTGGCCTGAAAACGGGCATAGGCGGGAAAACAGCCAAAGAACCTGAATCTTCAAGGTGAGATCGCGGAGCGCTCGAGAGGGTGCCCTAGGGTACAGGGCAGTGCGCCGCCATTTGAAGAAGATTCCCCGGTTGCTCGGGGTGAAAAAAAATTAAACTTCCGTTCCAATACTGCTGCGCTTGATGCACAAAGGGCGTTTTTTCGCCTTATACGCGTACTCGTATCCGTGCTCAGCGAGCCTTTTCCATAATATGTTTGTCGATCGAATCTGCGCGGACTATCGTTGACAATCTGCTGCAGCATCATTAGCGTGACTCTTTGACAGGAATGAGCAACGCAAAGCCAAAGAAAGCGGATCGCCAGGCAATTTAGAGACTTTTGCATACGCCTATCAATTTTGCTAAATACGTGTGAGAAATTGATCACGCTTGATTCTTGCTACGCGCCTATTGGCACCCTGCTCTGCAGTCGATTCCATTGAGTGAACACTACAATGCGCATATCTAAGCTATTGTTGCCAATTATATGCGCATTCGGCCTATTTGTGAC
>JABDKF010000183.1 GCA_013003155.1 Woeseia sp.
ATTCCGAAATTTGCTGCTGCGATTGTTTCAGCGCCTCGCGAATAGGCTTGACGAGGTTTTCAACCGCCTGCTCGCGATCGCCCAGCTCCCGTTTGGCGCGCTCCTGGTGCGCGGACAGGTTTTGTTCGGCCATGCGCAGAAAATTTTCACTGTTCGACTGCAGGCTTTGATTGGCAAGTTCACTGAATGCGGACGTCAAACGATGATTGGCCGCTTCGAACGCGAGCTCGCGTTCTCGCTGCAATGCCTCCTGATCTTTCAGCCGGTTTTCGAGTTCGTGAGCCTGCCATTCGAGTCGTTGGCGGCGACGGCGCATGAATAACCAGGTCAGCAGGCAGCCCAACAGCAGGCCGGCCAGCAGCATGGGCAAGCCGTACTCGATGAGTGCCGGATGAATCGTTAACGTTGCCATTGGCTACCTAGCGTAACTCTTTTGCCAGCAATTGCGTGAGTTCGCCCGGGTCCCGGGCGATATGATCCGCGTCCCAGCGGGCCGGGTCGTCATCCTCGGTGATATAGCCCCACGCGGCGGCTACTGTCGCCATACCGGCAGCCCGCCCGGCATCGATGTCGCGCGCTGCATCGCCTACATAGACGATGTGCTGTGGCTCAACGTTCAGCATGCGGCTCGCCAGCAACATCGGGGCAGGGTGCGGCTTTCGTTGCGGCAATGTATCGCCGCTAATCGCGCACGCGAGGCGTGGTGTCAGCTGTAACGCGACCAGCAAGGCATCAGTTAACGCCTGTGGTTTGTTGGTGACGACACCCCACGGGCGGCGCTCTTGTTCCAGCTGCTCCAGCAGCCCGTCCAGCCCGGGAAACACGCGCGACCTGACGCACAATTGCTGCTGATAAATTTGCAGAAAGGCGCGATGCAGATCTGCACGAATGTTGTCATCGACGTCGGGAAAGGCAACGCGCACGAGCCCTGCCGCGCCGTTCGACACGTTGGCTCGTGCCAGTTCCAGGTCAAACGGTGCGGCATCGCGCTCGCGCTGCAATTTCTGCAAGGCGGCGACCATGTCGGGAGCGGTGTCGACCAGGGTGCCATCCAGGTCGAACAGGACGGCCTGGATCGGGCCGTTCGGCTGGCGCTTACGGTCGGTCATGAATGCCCGGGCCGCCGGAAATGCATCATGTAATTGACGTCCAGGTTGGCTTCCAGCCAGTACACTCGGGTTAGCGGGTTGTAGTGCAATCCAATACTGCTTTGCAGCTCCAGAGCCGCCGCGCGCGCCCACTCGTCAAGTTCCGAGGGCTTGATGAATTTTTCGTAGGTATGCGTGCCGGCGGGCAGGAGCTTCAGCAGGTACTCGGCACCGACGATCGCGAACAGGAATGCCTTGGGATTGCGATTGATCGTTGAGAAAAACACATCGCCGCCAGGTTTTACAAGATCGGCGCAGGCCTGCACGACCGTCTCCGGGGCCGGCACGTGCTCCAGCATTTCGAGGCAGGTCACGACATCAAAGGTGCCGGCATGCTCGGCAGCGAAGGCCTCTGCCGTGCTGTGCTGGTAATCGATGTCCAACTTCGATTCGGCGAGATGCAGCCGTGCAACAGCCAACGGCCCTTCAGCCATGTCAATGCCCGTGACGCGGGCTCCCTGGGCGGCCAGCGACTCTGCGAGAATGCCACCGCCACAGCCAACA
The DNA here is from genome assembly GCA_013003155.1 of Woeseia sp. Lineage (GTDB taxonomy): Bacteria > Pseudomonadota > Gammaproteobacteria > Steroidobacterales > Woeseiaceae > Woeseia. Next base: position 1,653 of record JABDKF010000183.1, read on the forward strand.
TCGAGCGCCCGGTGTCCGTCAAGCGGCGCGCGCTGCCGAATGTAGTCGAGACGCAGCGGGTTGATCTGGTGCAGCGGGCGGAACTCGCCGTCCGGATCCCACCAACGCGATGCCAGCGCATCAAACTTTGCGATCTCGGCGTCGTCTACATTTTGTTTTGTATCCATCACTTTCTTGCTGCTCGCGTGGTCTCTTGTCGTGCTGCTTGTGTCGCCGTAATGCGGTCCCGCCACTCGCCGCTGCGTGACACGATTTCCGCAACGTCCAGGTAGCGCAGTCTGCCGTCGTTTACGAGGTGGCGACCGGCGACCCACACGTCACTGACCTGCGTCGCTTGCGCTGTGTAAACGAGCTGGGATGCGGCATCGTACAGTGGCTGACTGTTAAGCGTCGACAGGTCTATGCAGGCAATGTCGGCCCACTTGCCCTTCTGCAGAGAACCGATCTTGTCGTCGAGCCCGAGCGCACGGGCGCCGTCGAGCGTGGCCATGCGCAGCGCGGCAGGAGCCGGCAATGCCGCCGCGTCGGCGGCGGCCGCTTTGGCCAGCAGCGCCGCACTGCGCATCTCGCCTAGCAGGTCGAGCTCATTGTTGCTGGCGGCGCCATCGGTGCCGAGCCCGACCGTGATGCCCGCCTTCTGATACGCAGTGACGTTGGCGATGCCGCTCGCGAGCTTCAGGTTGGAACGCGGACAGTGCACGATGTTTACACCGTTGTCTGCACACAGCGCGATTTCCGCTTCATCGAGGTGCACGGCGTGAATTGCCAGCAGCGTGCTGTTTACCATCCCGAGTCGCCGCAGCCGTTCCAGCGGCCGCAGGCCGGTCTTTTGTACTTCGCTTGCGAGTTCGATTGCCGATTCGTGCAAATGAATCTGCACGCTGCTGTCGAGCTGGTCGCACATCACGCGCAACGCAGCAAATGTCTCGTCCGACAAGACGCTCGTCGAATGCGGTGCGAAAGCAGTGCAGACCAATGCATGATCAGCATAACGGTCGTGGAGATCAGCGCCTTTTTGCAGGCAATCGGTGGCGTTGTCGGCCCACGCCGTTTGCGTATCGAACACTGGCGTTGCGACGACCGCCCGCAAATGCGCTTTGTCTGCCTCTTCGGCAACCACCTCGGGGAAAAAATACTGGTCGCTAAAACAGGTCACGCCGGAGGAGAGCATTTCGGCCAGCGCATGCCGCGTGCCATCCCGCACCATCTCCGCGCTGACATGGCGGCGCTCGGCTGGCCAGATACTTTCCTGCAGCCAGCGCACCAGCGGAAGGTCGTCGCCAAAGCCGCGGAACAGCGTCATCGCCGCGTGCGTATGCGCATTGACCAGCCCGGGGATCAGGACGTGATCAGGTCGCTCCACGAGCGCGCCAGCCGTGTATTGCTGACGGGCGTCAGCCACAGGCAACACGTCCACGATGCACCCGTCGGTAATCACCACCGCGTGATCTCTTAGCGTCGAGTCTTCATTGTCGACCGGCAGGCACCAGCCGGCCACGATCAAGGTGTCACATTGCTGCATAAATCGCGCATTCCCGGCCAGAATTCCACATCAGTTCGCTGCTCATGAGAACCGTGGCCGCGCTCGTTAAGGGCGAGCCGCCACAGCCAGTCATCGGGGTGCGAAAGGGGACGGTAGTATAACCGTCCGGGGCGCCGCTGACAGGCGGGTCTCAGGGCGTGAAAGCGGCCCCGAAAAGCACGTCAAACCATGTGGTTTGGCAGCGCTTTGTGGTACCCTGTCGACACCGAAAACGGCGCTGGAAAGACGCTAGTCGGAAGACGGTAACGCCAGTAAAAATCTCTCGATAATCCTACGGACAAGAAGGTCGCAGTTCCGTTCTTTGTGAACGGGACTGTCCATGCACTTGTGAGAACGAATGTCTGAAGTAGCCAAAGAAATTTTGTCGGTCAGCCTTGAGACCGAGATGCAGCAGTCTTACCTCGATTACGCGATGAGCGTCATCGTGGGGCGGGCGCTGCCGGACGTGCGTGACGGCCTGAAACCCGTGCATCGGCGAGTGTTGCACGCAATGCGTGAGCTCGGCAACGATTTCAACAAGCCGTACAAGAAGTCGGCGCGTGTCGTGGGTGATGTCATCGGTAAATACCACCCCCACGGCGACTCGGCGGTTTATGACACGATCGTACGCATGGCGCAGCCGTTCTCCATGCGCTACATGCTGGTCGACGGCCAGGGAAACTTCGGCTCCGTCGACGGTGATGCGCCGGCGGCCATGCGTTATACCGAAGTGCGCATGTCGAAAATTGCGCACGAAATACTGGCGGACATCGAAAAAGAGACGGTCGATTTTGTCGAGAACTACGACGGCTCCGAATCGGAACCGTCTGTTATGCCGACCCGTTTCCCGAACCTGCTGGTTAATGGTTCTTCCGGGATCGCCGTGGGTATGGCGACAAACATACCGCCGCACAGCCTAACCGAGGTCATCAATGCGTCGCTGAAGTTGATCGAAAATCCCGCGATCGAGCTGCGCGAGCTGATGGAGGTGATCCCGGGCCCCGATTTCCCTACGGCCGGCATCATCAATGGCGCCCATGGCATTTACGCTGCCTACCGGACAGGTCGTGGTCGTGTGCACATGCGAGCGAAAGCACGCATCGATACGATCGACAAGCGTGGCAAGGAGGCGATTATCGTCACCGAGCTGCCGTACCAGGTGAACAAGGCGCGTTTGATCGAAAAGATCGCCGAACTCGTGCGCGAGAAACGGATCGAGGGCATTACTGAGCTGCGCGATGAATCTGACAAGGACGGCATGCGCATTGTCATCGAGCTGCGCCGCGGTGAAGTGGGCGAAGTGGTGCTGAACAACCTGTACAAGCAAACGCCGCTGCAAAGCGTTTTTGGCATCAACATGGTGGCCCTGCACGAGGGTCAGCCGAAGCTGATGAACCTGAAGCAGGTTCTGGAAGCGTTTCTTGCCCATCGCCGGGAAGTCGTCACCCGCCGCACGATTTTTGACCTGCGCAAGGCGCGCGACCGGGCGCACGTGCTCGAAGGGCAGGCCGTGGCGTTGGCGAACATCGACGAAGTGATCGCGCTGATCAAGGCGTCGCCATCGCCGGCCGATGCGAAGGACCAGCTGGTTGCGCGGGGCTGGGCGCCAGGGTCCGTGAGCGACATGCTGGAACGTGCGGGCGCAACCGATACCCGTCCGGATCATCTCACGGAGGGCTTCGGGCTCTTGCAGGGCGAGTACCGGCTGTCGCCCGTTCAGGCGCAGGCGATCCTCGACCTCAGGCTGCACCGTTTGACCGGCCTTGAGCAGGAAAAAATAATCAATGAATACAAAGAAATACTGAATAAAATTAAGGAATATTCTGTAATCTTGTCGGACCCGG
>JABDKF010000023.1 GCA_013003155.1 Woeseia sp.
AAAAAGTTCCATTCCGTAAAACGATTGCAGCTATTTCATGCAGCGGCCTGGCGCAGGGTGTATCCGTCCTGCGGGCGAGGCTATAATGCACTGCAGCATTCTCTCCGCCCACCCCTCCTTAACCTGAGAGTTTCGGCTTTGTATCTTGCTCTCGCCCGAGGCCGACCGACACAGCGAACTTGAGTTTATGACCCTTTTGAAAATAGTTGCTCCCGCCATGTTGTTGTGCGGCACTGTCGCCGTGGCGCAGGTGCCGGTAGAAGTGGCCCCGTTGTCGTCGCAGCTCGTTGAACTGGAGATTCGCGCTCCCGCAACGGTCGTGCCGGCAAACCGTGCCGTCGTGGCCGCACAGGTCGGCGCATTGATAAGCGAGGTTCTCGTTGATGTCGGCTCGATTGTCGATAAAGGTGACGAGTTGATTCGGCTGGATCAGGCGGATGCCTCACTGGCGGCGCAACGTGCCGAGGCCGAACTCAATGCACTGGACTCGCAGATTGCTCAAGCCGAGCGGCAGCTGACACGCGGCGAAGAGCTATTTGCCAGCAACTACATTTCCGACGATGAGCTGCTGGTGCGCCGTACCAACGTGGCCGTGCTCACCGCAAACCGGGCTGCGCAGCAACTCGCTATTCGTAGCGCCAAATTGGCGCTGTCTCGAACCAGTGTTCGCGCGCCCTTCGCAGCAGCTGTCGTGGAGCGCGCGGCGCAGGTCGGCAGTTTAGCGCAGCCGGGTACGCCACTCATCACGCTGGTCCAGGTGAGCAACCGCGAAGTGGACGCCGAACTCGATCCTCGGAACGTCGCCAGCATCGAAAGTGCCGCAGAATTGCGTTTTGAGAGCCAGGGATCTGCATTTCCGGTAACGGTTTCCCGACTCAGTCCTATCGTGGAAACGGATTCGCGAATTCAGCGTGGTCGTTTCCGTTTCGTCGAGGCAACAGCGCCGATTGGTGCAAGCGGCGAAGTGGTCTGGCGTGATGCAGCCGGGTTACTGCCGATCACCCTGATCGTGCAACGCGACCAGCAGTTGGGCGTATTTGTCGCTGACGGCCAAAAAGCGCGGTTCATGGCATTGCCCATGGCGCAGGAGGGACGTCCCGCCCGCGCCAATCTGCCGCCCGACACGCTACTGGTTGTCCGTGGCCAGTCGCGCCTGCAGGATGGCGATGAGCTGAGCTTCAGCCGTCCATGAATTTCATGCGCACATTGTTGACCAACCATCCGTTGGTCAACATCCTGTTCGCAGTCGTCCTGGTGCTCGGCGCCCTCTCCTACTCGCAAATGCCGCGGGAGCAGGATCCCGAGATCAATTTCAATTTTGTTGCCATCAATACGGTGCTGCCCGGTGCAACGGCAGCGGACGTGGAGGAACTGGTCACAGGCCCGCTCGAAGATGCGCTGCGCAACGTGCAGGACATCCGATTCGTGTCGAGCAGTTCACGCGACGAGGTGTCCAATATCCTCGTGCGCTTCCGCGAATTGTCCGAAAGGGCTTTCGACAAGCGCGTGACGGATCTGCGCCGCGAGATCCAGAGTAAGACCAACGACGAATTGCCGGAGGACGTTGAAGACCCCGACATTATCGAAGTTACCTCGTCAAACGGCTTCCCGACAGCCAGTGTGCTGCTATTGGGGCAGGCCGACGACGAGCGTTTGCGCCGCGAAGCGAAACTTATCAAGGAAGAGATCGAGCGGTTGAAAGGCGTTGACCGGGTACAGGCCTTCGGTTTTAAGGAACCGGAACTACAGATCGAAATTGATCCCGTGCGCCTTGCCGCGAATGGTTTGACCGCTGCGGATGTGGCCGACCAGCTGCGCGCGTCTTTTCGGGACGTGTCCGCCGGAAAAGTCGATGTCGATAACGAGGCCTGGCTGGTGCGCGTTGAGGGCAAGACGACGGAGCCGGAGGAACTCGCGTCATTCCTGCTGGCACCGATGGGTGATCCCCAGGCCAAGATACCGCTCGACCGGGTAGCTACCGTACGCCGTGGCCGTAAAGACGCCCAGCAGGCGGTCAGTAGTTTTGGTCGACCTGCAATTTTCTTTTCAATTACAAAAGTCGGTTTTACCAACACGCTGCAGTTGGTAGATCGGATCAATGACTACATCGATGATCGCAATGCGCTGCTGGATGGCAGCGGCCTGACCCTGTTTCTGTCAGATGATCAGACGGTGCAAACGCGTGATGCGCTACAGGTTATGCAGCGCAATGCCGGTCTCGGTCTGATTCTCGTTCTCGGTGTGTGCTGGCTGTTTCTGGGCCTGAGAATTGCGACCTTTGTGACGCTGGGCATTGCGTTTTCAGTATCCGGCACATTCTGGATCCTGAACATGCTTGGCAACACGCTTAACGTGTCCGTGCTGCTCGGTATCGTGATTGTGCTTGGCATGCTCGTCGATGATGCCGTCGTTGTCGTTGAAGCACTTTACTACCGTTTGCAACGCGGGCAGGAGGCGATCTCCGCTGCGCTGGATTCACTCGGGGAAGTCGGTAAACCCGTCACATCAGCCGTACTAACTTCGATCGCCGCCTTCGCGCCGCTGATGTTGCTGCCCGGCATCCTGGGCGATTTTATGCAGGTAATTCCGCTGGTTGTCACGGTGGGTCTGCTCGTCAGTCTGGTCGAAGCCTTCTGGATTCTGCCGTCCCACGTTATCGCCAAACCCACGCCCCGCGCGTCGGTCCACGAACAGCGTGAGCACTGGCGTGGTCGCTGGACGAGCCTCGTGCGCACGCGCTACACGCGCGGCCTGATTTACGTTTTTCGTCATCCCAAGCGTTTCCTTGTCGCGAGCGTCGCCGCTTTCGCCCTCTCCATATTCGCCGTCTACGTGGAGAAAGTCAGAATCGAGTTCTTCACCTTCGAACCGATTCGCATGTTTTACGTTAACGTGGACATGCCTCCCGACGCGCCGCTGGAACGGACACTCGAACAGACCGTGCGTGTCGAGGAAATGATCAGTCCCGGCTTTCTCGAGGGTGAAGTGCGCGCCATCACGAGTATGGCGGGCGTCAAATTCACGGATGCAGAAGCTTTGTTTGGCGACCAGTACGGACAAATCCAGGTTTCGCTTAACCCGCGTACGAACAATGCGCGGGGTGTCAGTGAAATCGTCGACGCTGTCCGTGATCTTGCGTTAGCGACCCCGGGTGACGGCGATATCACGTTCTTTGAGCTGTCGGGAGGGCCGCCCGCGTCGAAGGACATCAGTGTCAAAGTGCGCAGTGATGACTTCGAAGAATTGCGCAAGGCAAGCGTTGCGGTTGAGAAGATTGTCGCCGGCATCGATGGTTCAAGCAACGTGGCGGACAATGACAAGGAAGGCCGTTACGAGCTCACTTTGCAACTCGATGAGCCTGCTATTCGCCGCGCCGGTTTAAGTCCGGGAACAGTGTCGCGACTGGTGCGCCTGCATGTCGATGGCGAGATCATCGCGTTTACCCGCAGCGGCGGTGAAAAAGTTGAGCTGCGAGTTCGCGGGCCGCGCCGGGCCGTGAGCAGCATACGTGCTGTGCTGGACGATCCGATTGCCCTGCCTGGCGGTGGCACCACGACCCTCGCCGCACTGACAACCAACACCAGCCAGCGCAGCAGTGGCACCATCCGCCATTACCAGTACCGTCGTGCCATTACGGTTGAGGCGGACCTTGACGATGAGAAAATCAATACCGTCAACGCTAACAATTACATTCGCGATGAATGGCTGAAGATTCGTCAGCAATACCCGGCGACCGACCTGGAATTTTCCGGCGCGTTTGACGACATCCAGGAAAGTCTCGACTCGATGCTGCTGCTTGGGCTGTTTGGCCTGGGCCTTATCTACCTGATCCTGGCAACGCAATTCCGCAGCTACTTTCAGCCCCTGTTGATTATCGTCACTGTGCCGATGGCGTTTATCGGCGTGGTGTTTGGGTTGTTTATCACTAACAACCCGCTAAGCCTCTATACCTTGTACGGCGTCGTGGCGCTTACCGGTATCGCCGTCAATGCCGCTATCGTGCTGATCGACGCCACGAATTCACGCATGAACGCAGGAATGCGGCCGTTACACGCGATTATTTTCGCAGCACGCCGTCGCGTCATTCCGATCCTGATGACGACGTTGACGACGATTGCAGGCCTCTTTTCACTCGCGACCGGGCTTGGCGGCAAATCGCTGCTGTGGGGCCCCGTTGCAACCAGCATGGTTTTCGGTCTCGCCGTTGCTTCGACGCTCACTCTGTTTGTGGTTCCTGTGTTGTTCCGAAACGCAATCCGGCTGCGCGGCGGGAAAGTACGCAGCGCCTTGCAACGTAATTTACGGCGCGTACTATCGCGTTAATCGCATCGGCGACTAGCCGATCTCCTTCTTTGACGCGGAGTCCACGGCGTGTCGACTA
>JABDKF010000054.1 GCA_013003155.1 Woeseia sp.
GACTTCTACGCCCTGCTTTCGGCGACCGAGTGGGCTGATCCGGAGACGCAGACTTTCAAGGAACTCCTTTGGAAGATGACTGACGAGGAGTTTGATGCGCGCAAGGTCGACCGTATGCATATGGACGAAACGGGTGGTAAGTCCCGCTGCGTCGACTGGCTGGAAGGCTCTTTTACGCGCGAGCTCGACATGCCGATCGCAGCCTGAAAGAAGAGGTTTCCTCATGCCGCACCGTGGTGGCCACCAAGCCCTCTCTACAGGGAGCTAATCTGGACGTTGAAAGGTGCATTTACCTCCCGAGCAGAGCAAGGCGCCTAAATCAGCGACGTTTCGACTCAGCCCCTAGAATGAACTTGCCCTAGCCCAAGCCGATCGCACACTCGAGCGCGACAAACGAGCGGCGTCGCGGTTGCTGTTCACGATGCACAGATCGTCAGCAACGAGTCTTCGCCAATGTCGCTTCGCAGTAATGCAGGGCGCAATGCCGCGACCGCGTGCAAGTTGGAGTTCATTCCGCCTCGGGCCACTGGCCTCGGAGGCATCTCCCCACCGTAAGCCAGCGCGATCGATGAAGTTTATCGACTCAAGACATACTTGTCGTCGATGCGTGGCTTGCCGGGGGACGTTAAAAATAATGTTGCAGCTTCGCTTTCTGGTTGAGCGATGTGCAGATCGCCAAGCTGGAGCATTTCTTTCCGAAGTCCCGCCGCAAGCCAAGCGTGGATCTCCATCAATGGTAATTGCTTGCGGTGGCGCGATGCTGCAGCGGAATACGGTCCGCATGTGACCCTATACTGCCGTTGGAAAGGGGGGAGCGAGAGGGCTATTGTCGCCGGGACACTTTTTGATCGCGGGTTAAGGCGGCGACACCGAATCGCTGATGATCGACACGACACATCTGAAGACGCACCGCACGGCCTCAAGCTTGGGGCTTAAAAGGGGGGTTGTGGCCGCCTGATTGGACGCACGGAAGGGGGGATAAATTCCAGTTTGCACACCGTCACGGATGCCCTTGGCAGTCCCCTGCGGATGTTCCTGACGGCGGGTCAGCGCACGACTACATCGGCGCACGGGCGCTGCTGGACGGTCGGCCGCCCGCCAAACACATGCTGGCGGATCAAGGTTATGATGTGGACTGGTATCGCGAAGCGCTTGAAAGCAGAGGGATCCACGTCATGCATTCCGATGAGAAGGCCGCAAGATTCCGATCCCGCACGACGAGGTTCGCTACAGCGCCCGACTCAAGACTGGCGCCGCGTCGCGACCCGTTACGACAGATGCCCGAAGGTCTTCCTGTCCGCATGCGCCTTGGCTGCCGTGGTCATGCTCTGGTTATGAATCCTGACCCTGGCACTCCTCTCGATGTTAATTGGTGCATCAGCAGAGTCGTCTTTGAGTTCGGCGGCCCAGTCAGTTGTCCCAAGTTCGGCTCGATCGGAATAGCTCAATCGTTCTCGCAGCCATGCGGGCGTTGAAAGTGCACCCAATTCAATCTCCCAACGCGGCGCTTCCGCTGACATTTCTTTGAGCGGCCTAAGTGCTCTTAGAAGCAACAACAAGCTAAGGGTTCTCTTTTCGGTATGAGTGGTGGTCAGCGGCAAATCTTCGCAAAAAAGTTTTTGAATCAACCGGTCGCGCTTCTCACCCGATTCAAGCTGAAATACGATACCGAATGTTGACGAGCCGACGTCCAAGTCAACGCAACGCGCGATGCGTCCTGCGATTAGTCCGACATCAGAGAATTCGACGCCGACCCAGTCGCCCTGTGTAAGCCTTTCGACGCCAGGAACATCGTTTACTCGAACCAAGCAACCGCTCATGGAGGCGTTTACGAGCACACCGCCGACAAGCTCCCTTTCCGTCGTCAGTCTGCACTTTTGCGAGAGTTCGAAGCGTTCCTCAGCGCGAAGTTGCAGGCGCGGGATTGCCATCGCAGCTACAAGAAGCAGAATTATCATATTGAAAATAGCCCAAAAAGATACGATGGGAAGCAGATCTGCATTAGCGATCATGCGCGTCGAAGCATTGGAATTCAGCAGAAGGCCCAATCCGGTTAGCAAGAAGAGCCCCATACTGACCCGAAGTACAAAGAGATCGGCGGCAGAACCACGGGCCGCTTTTCCTTTCGGTGTCACATTGAAGCTGTGACCGTTTGGCTTGATGAGAGTTGCAAGAACCGTCGGCGCAACGCGCAGTGCTTGCAGGAGTGATTGCGCCGCCGCCGAAAGGGGCGCGAATTTGCCCGCGGCAAGATGCAGCATCAGCATCATGCTGGCGAGCACCACTGGGACCTGAAAGTAGAATATCGCTGCGGTGGAAACATTGATGAGCGGTGGAATGCCCGTCAGCAGAAAGAAAGCTGGAACACTCACGACCAAAGGTTGGCACAATGACATCGAAATCCAATGAGACGGAACGAAAAGCAGGCGCTGCCGCAGACTCAGGCCTGGGCCAAACGGACCGTTTCTGAGAAACATGGTTTGAATCGCGCCCTGAGCCCATCTGCTGCGTTGCACGAAGTAGGACTGGAGATTTTCAGGTGCCAGACCTATGGCGAGCCTTTCGTTGAGGTAACGGGTGACGTACCCCTTGCGAAACATTGCCAGCGTGAGCAGCATGTCCTCGGTAACAGAGTCGGTGGGCATGCGGCCGCCGATTTCTCTGATCGCTTCCCTGCGAATTATACCGTTTGAACCGCAACAAAAGGCGCAGCCCAAGCCGTCACGTCCTGGCTGAATAACGTCGAAGAAGAGCCGCTGTTCGTCTGGCATCGCAACTTCGAGGTTAAGATTGACCTGAACCGGGTCCGAGTTGAAAAAATGGTGCGGCATCTGCACAATTCCGACACTCGGGTCTTCAAAGAAACCCATGGCACGGTGCAGCATACTGCGGAGCGGGACGAAATCTGCGTCGAGCACCAGGATAAACGGTGAATTGGTTCGCTTCAGCGCGGCATTTATGTTGCCAGCCTTGGCATGTTGGTTGTCGGAACGCGTTAGGTGAACGACGCCGCGCGCTTTGCAGTACTCATGCAGCCAGTCGCGCCGTCCGTCGTCCAGGACAAATACATGCAAACGTTCGCCAGCCCAATCCAAGGCGAGAGCGCCGGCAATTGTCTTTTCAAGGACTTCCAACGGCTCGTTGTACGTCGCTATGAAAACGTCCACATCGGGAAGATTTTCCGGCGCAGTCCCACGCGATTTAGTTTCATTTAAGTCTGCCTGCAAAGTTCTGTCCGTACGGTTCAGAATCACGAGAATCAGATTTGCCCCTTCAAGCCAGACCAACGACTCGATGACGAAAATCAACCAGACCACAATGCCGACCGTGCTGGGCATTTCCACTGGCAAGACGGTCTCGGTTATGCGCCAGAAAAGATACCGAATGAGCAAGAAGGCATAGCCCGCAGCCAATGCCGTGGAAAACCAGCGGCGGTCGGGAGACCATTTGGGCGCAAGCGACGCCGCCAGCAATACGGCGAATGCTGGAAGTAGATATTCCGCCATACTCAAGGGCTCTTTGAATCGGGCTGGAAATCAGCCGTGGTTGCTAATCCGAGCGAGTCATTGATCCAGCTGTGAACCCGCCCAACGAACTGATCCAGCGCGACCCCGGTGGGACGCTTGAACCAGACCTCTGCTGAACGGCCCACGTCACAGAACGCCGTGGCCATGCCAGGATCCGATGGGTCTGCCGCATCGATATCAATGTACAATGTGAATTCGGATAGAACCTCCGAGCGCGATATCGCAGGTAGTTCAGCTTCGGCAACGCGTACCGCTGAGCCGCGCAGCGAAACGACGCTAGCTGAAAATGTCTCTGAACTTCCACGCAGGCGCACAGTCGCTACACTGCCATTTGCGATCCTGTCGAAGAATCGTTCATTTACGCTGACCTCGATATACCGGCGGCTGCAGTCGAGCACTTGCATGATCTCCTGCCCGACGGATACAGCCGTCCTTGCGCTGCGCGACGCCTTCCAGACCACCCCGGACGCTGGAGCGATCGGACGGAAGTTCTGAAACCGACGGTGTTCATCTTTGGTGGCTTGCAGCAACGGAGTCACAGCTGCTAAATCTGCGGCATTGAAGGCTCGGCGTGTTTTCAGATCAGAATGCTTTATGGCAAGTTCATCCAGCCGCTGTCGCGTGTAGGAGGCAAGGTCCGATGCATCCAGTGCATTTGCCGCGTTCACAATGCCAAGTGCCACGTTTTCGGCAGCCAACATGGCCGCAGCACGCGCTTGGTGGTGATATGCCTCCTGAAGCTCGTACCGAAGTTTCTCAAGTTGGGCCTCCGGCAACGCTCTTTGTTTACTGAGAAACTCGGCCCTTTCGAGTTGACGTTGAAGATGTTCAACGCGAGTGGCTGCGGCATCCCTATCAGCCGATAGAACTGAAATGCGTGCACGGATTCTATCCAAGGCGTGTCGTTTCTCGACCTTCAATCGTTCAACCAACTCGGCTTCCAAAAGTGATGCCCGAAGAATTTCTGCATCAATCGCGGCCAATTGTGCCGTCAGCGTCTGCTTGCGTGCTTCAAGTCTTGCGATCTCAGCTTCGGAAGCTCTGGTTGCCCGCAGGTCCAACAACACATCGCCAGGTACAACCGGACTGGCGAGTGCTCCGGACGCCTGTTGAATCGAGCCTTCAAAGGGCGCCGTGACAGACAATACCGGTGCGTTAACAACGGCATAATTGGCCGCGAAGCCAGTTGCACGCGGTAAAAGAATGCTTGCGACGGCACCCACAAGAAATGGGATGGCCAGCACGCGGACAGTACGGTTCCCAATCACATCTGCACTCAACTCTAAGGTAGAATTACATGAACGCAGAAACACGGCCGACACGTGGCAAACTTTGAGTTAAATATTGGTTTAATGGTGGCTTTTTCGGCGCATCTGCTTGGATTCGGCCAAGATCGGCTGCCGGTGGCTGATCTCGAGCGAGCCTAGAAGGAATATGAACGGAATCGGCAATACGAGATACTAGGTCAGTAACGTCGCACTGAGCGGCATTAATCGAACAACAACGACCACCGGACAGGGAAACGTGATAACCTGGGCCGATAGACTCAGAAGTCGCAACTAAAAGAGCAAAACCAATCTCTGCTCCTGACCTTACTCCCACGAAAAAAGGCGCAGCGCCACGAGGGGAAGCGCTCGCAGCCTCCTTGTCCATTAGGTCGGCTTGTGCCTCACGCTGATCCCGCGGTGATGCGCGGCCATTTCTTCCGGCGAAACCGGCACTGCATGAAAGAATCCCTGATGTATGACGAGCCCCATCGCCTGTAGTGCTTGAGCCTGCTGTTCAGTCTCAACGCCCTCGACGATGCAGGTAAGGCCGAGATTTTCGATCATCCGAGCGATAGAAATCACAGTCGTCCGCTGCCGGTCATTTCCAGCAATTTCGCGAATTAGGCTTTTGTCCAATTTGACGATATCAATTGGGAATTGCTGCAAGCGCTGGATGTTGCTCGATTCAACTCCAAAATCATCGAGTGCAATCAGATAGCCCCGGTCGCGCAGTTTCTGGAGCTCTTCGACAAGCAGGTCCGTGTCCACACGCGAGTGGAAGGCGCGCTCGGAGATTTCGACAAGGATCCGTTGTTTGGCCTTCGCAATCGCCTTGCCGAACATGCGATCAATCTTCTCTGCTGCACCAGGATAGGCGATTTCCTCAAGAATGAAATTGAAACCGATGTACCGGTCCTCGAAGCCTGCCAATTTTTCCAGGACGTCTACGCGTAGCTTCTCCCTGATTTTGCTGAAGTACGGCTGGCGGAGAACTTCGTACAGTGTCTCGATGAATTTGTCGGGCATGACGATCTCGCCGTCCGGCTTACGCCACCGGATTAGGGCTTCGAACCCGATTATCCGGTCACTTCCAGCATGAACGATTGGCTGTACCTCATAGAAAAACTCGCCCTGCTCCAACGCGGCCTGAACCTGATCGTTTTTTATGAACGCGCCACTCTCTTCTAGTCTGCGCAACATCTCGGCATTGGCAGCCAAGCACCTATTGCGGCCGGAAGACTTGGCTTCACGCTGAGCAAGGTCCGCAAGATGCATTGTGGCGGACAATTTGTCGTCGGTCTTGACCTCGATGTAGCCAATACTGGCGGAACGCTGAATCCGCTTACCACGAAACGTTATGGACGACTCCGATAGCGTCCTTCGCAGCTCCTCCGCGAAATCTTTCGCCTCTGACCATCCGCTCCAAGGACGAAGCACAGCAAATTCCTCCCCTCCCAGCCGCGTCGGGTAACCCACCTTTTCCGTCAGTCCTTTAAGGCTATCTGCAAGTGCCTTCAGGAGTAAATCACCCGCTTCGTGGCCGTAGCCGTCGTTAACCGACTTGAAGTAGTCGATGTCAATCAGGTAGAAACCGAGATCTCTTTTGCGTTGGCCGTCCGCGAAACGCCGCTGAAGCCCGCGTCTTGACATCAGGCCGGTCAGTTCGTCGTTCTCCACCAACCGTAACAGTTCATCTCCCGCACGCATAATGGGCGTTATGTCGACCATCGCGATGATGTTGCGCCATTCGCCTTGGCTTATTTCGATAACGGACTGGAGCTCGACGGAGCGCGCATCGCCCGCCTTTGTCTTTATGGTCAGAATGTTCTTAATGATCGGAGGAGCGGCCTCCGACTGGAGTTCATTTTCGCGAAATATTCTGCTCTTTTCGGCGTCCTCCGGTGGCATGAAATCAATCAGATCTCGGCCGACCGTCTCTTCCCTGGTGTACCCAAATTGTCGAGTCCAAGCGTCCGAGCAGGTTTTGATTTTCCAGTCGCGACCCTGCGACATCACGATCGCGGGGTTGCGATCGAGTAAAAGTTCGACAAATCTCTTCTGCTCCTCCAGCCGTTTCTTCTGTTGTCGGAGTTCTGTCACATCCGTTCGCAAGCCAACTAAATCTCCGTTGTCGGTGACTATGTCATGCAGAACGATGAACCTTCCGCCAGAGAGTTCCCGTTCGACTGGCTGAGATGGCTTTCGATGTCGATCTCGCCACTCTTCCAGCCACTCCTTCTCACGCCCCACAGCGTCGGGGTACTGACCATTTTCGATTCCGTAACGAATAATGTCCTGAAATTTTGCGCCTGGAAAAATTGCATCTTCTGAGACCGCATAAAACTCTTTGTACTTTTCATTGCAAGCCACCAAACGATCGTCTTTGTCGTACATGACAAATGCATCAGGAAGAGCGTCTATCGCTTCCCAAAGACGTTTCTGAAAGAGTCCGGCTTTGAACTTTGCTGAGGCCAATCTTTGCTTTATCGTTTGGTCCTTTGAAAGATCGTTTTGGATTCCGATCCAACAGCGGTTTTGCTTGTCGCAGCCCGGCACCGCATAAAGCGACAACTCAACAAGGTAAGGTTTACCGTCCTTTCGATAGTTTCGGAACTGCCTGCGAATTGGCAAGCTTCTCCAAAGTGAGTCTCCAAGTTTGAGCTTAGCTTCTTCTCCGAGCGCGCCTCCGAGAAAGACGCTTGGAGGTCCGTCAAGTATTTCGCTCCGATCGTAGCCAGACTGCTCACATGCAGCATTGTTGCAGAAGACTATACGGGGTGGATGTTCTTCAATTAAGAACGCCCCGTCCGTCGCAAACTCAAATATCTGTTTAAGCCATTCTACAAACAGCAACGCTACTAACCCTCCAAGAACAGCAGATCTCGTTCGCGGCATGGTCCAGCAGCTGGATACGCTGGAATGCGCGGGTCGCCTGTGGCATCAGTGTAGGCACCGCGCTGAGATCGCCTTGCGCTGAAACGCGAATCTGACGCTATTGCCTTGCGTTGCCGATATCGTATCTTGCGCGTCGCGAAAGGTCGCTTCGGCGCGGTTTTGCAACCGATTGGCGGCTCGCGTCGGCTTCGCAGCGGCATGGTGGAAAGAGCCGGCTTCCTTCACGGCGAGAAAAGCCTCGAGGTCAGAAAAATCGAAACTGTTGCGCATGGTGCATTAGTGAGAGAAAATCTATCATTGGTCAAATCATACCTGCTGTGCGGCGCCGCATTTGTCGATGAAGCGAGACAGGCAAATAGCCCCCGCAAGTCGGCTGCGAGTCCATGCAAACGCTCTTAACCGTTGCAACTCCTTCTGAGCGCGAGAGTGAACAGCTTCATCCGAAATGAGCGAAAGAAGCATCGCCAAAGGGCGTGAAGAGCACGGTAAATTTAGTCACGCGCTGCGCTGGACTGAGATGTGGCCAAACGATCATAACGAACTCGTCAACACTCTATCACCGCCATCGTTTCCAATTCGGACGGAGATAAACACAGCGATCTCCGCAAGTGAACAAGAAGATATTGGTCCTTCGGATGCGGCCGAGAGCAACTGCGGAACACCTAAGACCTCAAGCCAGAATGCTCAGGCGGAGCTCGACCGCCGGTCCAATAAATGATCGCCTTCATCGAAGAGAACAGGGATATCGGGGTCGAACCGCTCTGCAAGCACCTGACGATTGCCCCGCCGACATTCGACAATCACGTGGCCAAGCGGGCAAACCCTGACCTGCTGTCGGATCGGCCCAGACGCGACAACGCTCTGCGGCCCGAGCCCGAGATCGAGCGCGTCTAGTTACAGACTGCAATGTGCCCAAGGTCTGGCGCCAGACGCGTCAGGAGGGAATTGATGTCGCCAGATGCACGGTGGCATGGCTGATGAATGATATGGGACTGGCAGGCGTCATTCGCGGCAAGAAAGCCAACACGACCTACCATGCCCGCTGGAAAGGGGAATCCGCCAGTTCCGGGCACGCTTTGGGTCAGCGGTTTCACCGATTTCACCGATGCGGCGACGTGGCAAAGCTTCGTCCATGGCGTTTGTCATCGATGCCTACGGCCGCCGCGTCGTCGGTTGCTGGCGGCAGCGCCTACAGCCGAGTTTTCGCGGTTAAGCGCAGAGCACGACGAGGCGCTGTAGAATACTCCCGTCTCCCAAAACTAGCATTGACATGGCCACGAAAGGACGCTTAGCATCACTATCGCTTATGCTACCTAAGACAACCTTATGCTAGAGATGTGCGGCGCCCCGCCGTTGGTCAGCAACAATGGCTGGAACGAGCCGATCGGGAGATAAATAATTGATTAGATTCATGTGGTCTGCTTGATGGCTATAAACAAGAGCATCAAGAAAAAGATCGAAACACTCTCAACTTCAGAACTCGAAGAACTGGACCGAATAATCAAGAAAAGAATTGGTTCGAGAAAGAAAGCGGAGGCGCTAGCAGCCATCACAGCGATTGCAGAAGATGCCGGACTTAATCTTGCTGAGTTAATTTCCGCAGATACAAAAAGCGACGGAGGCAGTCGGGAGACAAAAAAAGAACCGAAGACAGTAAGGAAGAAAGTTTATGTGAATCCGTATAATCAGGAGTTGGTATGGTCAGGTAGAGGACGTCACCCTATATGGTTCAAAGACATCATAAGGAGTGGTGTCTCACCTGAGTCATTAGTCGTTGAATTGGTTGACGAAGATTAGTGTGACTTGAAATTGCTGAGAAAATGCAGTGAAACTAAAAAGCTCCCGAAGACCATAATCCTAGAATCCTCAATCCCATCACCCACATTACTAACCACATGAGAGTATCTAGCAGTTTCCACGCTCGACTATCCGTAAAGTATTCGGCAAAGAATTGTGATGCCAATGCTAGCGAAAAGAAAAATAGAAAACTTGCAGATATCGCTCCCGCTCCAAACTCGATGGGACTATCACTGGCTAGAGAAACTGCGCCTATTAGAAAGACTGTCTCTAGGTAAACGTGTGGATTCAGCCAGGTCAATGACAAGCATATCCCAATGACCTCAATGAAACTCCTTCTGCGAGCTAAGGAGATATCAATAGTACTTCGAGAGAAAATCGCCAATTTTAAATGATATCCGCCCAAAACAAAAAGAAACACGCTTCCAGATAGCGCAACGATAGACATCACCTGCGGGCTCTCGGAAACAATAAACCCGATTCCAAAAATTCCTAACGAAATCAAAATGGCGTCGGAGACAGCACAAGTCAGCGCAACAGAGAGAGCGTACTCTTTTCTTAAACCCTGACGTATTACGTAAAGATTCTGAGCACCGAGTGCGACGATCAGGCTTAAGCCTAAGAACAATCCAGATAGAAATGACGTCACGTTATCAGGCCTCGTTTTGTGAGAAAACTGGGCTCGTTGCACTCTCTTTCCAGAAAACTTTCTTCGTTCGCAAATCTGAGGCCTCTCCGGTATTGTTCATCACCCGACATGTCTCCTGCTACTCGGCCACAAATTTGCAAGAGTACTGAGATAAGAACAAGTCAAAAAAGATAACCTGTAGTTGTTTGTGCACAGTGCCCCATTATTGATCCGCAAGTTTAGGTTGTATTTCCCTTGTGGATCAAGCCGATTTATCTCGGAGATGAAGCTGACCCATGGCAAAGAAATCGTCAATGTCCGTGGCAGGCGCTGTTTCTCCGATGTTGGAGATTGAGCGGTCGGAGGTGTCGCTTCGAGTCAAACCGGTAACGACGACGGCCCGCAAGGCGATGCGCCTGGCACTTTCCAACGCATGAGACTTCACAGTGCTGCCAATTTGGACACCGACCGACTTCAACTCGTCACTGTAGACTCTACGGAGCTGGATTTGTTAGTCAAATACCGGTCGTCGATGGCCTCTAGGTTCGCCATCCGCCAGTCGATCCCGGCCAACAGCATCGCCAACTGCGCCGATGCCCCGTTCCAGATGTGCTACCTGCCTGACCGACACACCCGGAACCAGCGTTTGGACACCGATCATCCATTTCTCGTCGCCGCTCCAGTACCTGCGTCTACACGCTACGCCACCAATGACATCGATCATGTCCATTGAACCCATGTGGACGATTTGGTAGGTCGCGTCAGAGCGGGGAGGCCGGGTCGTTACGTTTTTCCGAATGGGTCGCTACTCAATTCTGACGTTGTGGATTGTTGGCGCAAAACGCACGGGGCACGGCTTGCTAACGTGTAACCAAACCGGCGACGCACTGGGGTTCAAGCCGAGACAATTCGGTAACGGATCGTCGGCGTCGTAGGCAGTCTACATCGTGAAGCTTCTTCGTATGACAACGGAGCCTGGCGGAAGCTGAATCGCCCGAATGCTGGTTCCGGGTGTGTCGGTCAGGCAGAAGGACGAATCAATCCTCAACACCGGCTCACGGAATAGCAGGGGGTGTGTACTCCCAAGATTATGCCGCAAAAGAGGACCAGATTTTTCAGATCACGGCTCTAATAACAATTCCTTCGCAACCTCCTCAACAGTTCTTGAAATCTTTTGTAACAAAGCACTGCTTTGATTGCGCATCTGCCAGTACAGCGGCACACTAACTCGTCTATTTGGAATTAATTCTCGAAGTTCTCCTTTCGCAACAAATCGCTCGACTGACATGGTCGGCATCATTGCCCACCCGATGCCCTTTTGACAGCAGATCAAATGTCCCTCAAACGATGGGACGAAGTTCGTTTCAGCAGTTATAGATTCTTTAAACGACAGCATCATCCAACTACTGGGCAAGCTGTCTTTTCGATCGAAAGTGATATTAGGAGCTGCAAACAACGAACTCATACTAACTCCATCGCCAAAATGTTTCTCAAAGAAATCTACGGTGCAGACGGCCATGTACTCCATCCGCCCCAGCCTCACATTGCGCGAACCAGGTATCGGCTCGTTACTACTTGTTACAACAGCCAACGCGTCCCCGGAGCGAAGACGATCCTCAGTAAACTCTTGATCATCCGCGATGATTTCGAGACAAATGCTTGTCTCATCAGCAAGCCGCTGAATAACCGACGGAAACCAAGTCGCCAGGCTGTCGTTGTTGACTGATACTCTAACAATGACCGGGCCAGTTTTTTCAGAACCGACGCCATCGAAACGATCGAAGACCTCGGCTTCCAACAGAGCAACGTACTCCAGATGCTGACACAGAAGTAGCCCTTCGTTTGTTGGCTTGCTTGGACGGCCCCGAACAATCAATGTCGCACCAAGACGTTCCTCCATTTGTTTGATCCGTTGGCTAACTGCGGATTGAGTTACACCCAGCGTCGTCGCAGCGGCGTCGAAACTCCCCGACCGAACGACCGCTGCCAATACAAAGAGACCTTCGTAGTCAAGTTTCATAAAGAATCCTTTTGACTAAATTAGCTGCTCTAATACCATAGAAAGTTGGGTGCGTGAACTGATTCCCATGTGTGACCTAATATTCGTGAAGGACGCGATTATTGGTCAGTTCTTGTCATCGTTTGATCCACTTCTGGCCGTTGATCATACTTCTGCGGACTGAAACCTTAGAGGTCGTGCGCAGTGGGTGATGATTGAGTCGTCGCGCCTGATGTGGATCACATCGCGGGCATGGCGCAGGGTCGGGAGCTGGTGCTCGTTGAGGCGTTTACCCCGCAGGCATCCGACGAAGCTCTACACAATCGTTTTGCATCGGTATTGCCTAGCTCGATGCAGTTCCATGCCGCCTGGCGTTTTTCTTGCCACTTCAGCATGGCGTTCGATTTGGGATCGGTCCCGATTTCGCTGACCACTTTACAAGTAAAGCCACGCATCTCGGCGATGCGATTCAGTTCACGTGCGACTCGGTCGCGGGAGATCGACGTGTTCACGACCGCGACCTGGTATTCCCGGCTGACTTTGTCGATCACACAGAGGATGCGGAACCGCCTGCCGGGCCCGCCTTTGCGAATAAGTTGTCAGTCCACAGCCTTTTCCTTGGAACCGGGTCCCGGAAGTCTTCCGAGCACATTTTTCGGCGTGGGCACATCCTTCGGCCGCTTGGCATCGACGACCTCCATTCCGACGTGCCGCACGCCAGTTGTTGTTGTAAAGACGCGTCGCTGGTCCGGTCCTTACGCCGCAATCCTCGCGCGCTCATGCCCGCGATTGGGAGAAGGACGAAAGCTAGGGATTCTGTTTCTGAATTCGAAATGAAGCACCACACGAGATGTGAATGTTGCATATTTGGAGACAGCAGATTAAAATCAACCTTCGAGCGAATCCTAGTGGAGGTATGCAATGTCTGGGCAAGATCTGAGGCGCCGGTATATTCGACAATTCTCTTCCTTCGAGCGACCCAGTGCGTTTGCCGCGTGGGGCTTGACGCTTCTGTACGTATTGACTTTGATCATCTGCCTTGGCGTAGGCTACGAACTGTTGTCTGAGCCTGTCCACGCCTCTGACTATATCATGGTCTCAGCAATAGTGATCTTCATGGCAACTCGCCTCCGTGGCTTGAATAACATAGTTCACGAATGTTCTCACTCGACTTTTTGCTCTTCACGAAAGCATAATGTTAT
>JABDKF010000083.1 GCA_013003155.1 Woeseia sp.
GTGCGGCATCCTCGAGTATCGCGACACGTTCGGTCGTCGCCTTGTAGTTAGCAAGCGCTATCTCGGTTTCTTCCAAAGCGGTTAACCAGGCCTCATCAAAAGCGGCCAGCGCGCCGGCGGCCCGAGCCCGCGCTGCCGTTATTGACTGTCGAACACGCCCATAGTCCAGAATGCGCCAGGATAGTCCCGGAGCAATCCGCCAACGTTCGGCGCTGGACTCTCCTATCGCCGATGACGTCCTGCCAGTCCAACCGAAGTCGCCGACCAGGTTCAATTGCGGATACAGCTCAGCCAGCTCAACGCCGATATCTGCCGTCGCCGCAGCAAGCTGTCGTTCTGCCGCGCGAACATCGGGTCGGCGCAGTAACCATTCGACAGGTTCGCCTACGGCGATCAGCGCGGGCAAATCGAGCGCAGCGCTGGGTGCATCGAGTGTCGCGCGCAAGTCGGCAACTGGCAGTCGGGTCAAAGCGCTAATGCGCTGCTCGGCACGCACAATCGCAACTTCCGCCGTTGGCAATGTTGCTGCCAGGGATCGTTCAACCGCCCGGGCCCGCGCCACATCGAGCGCTGTGCCCCGTCCGGCTTCGAAGCCCGCTTCCAGGATCGAGACATTCTCAACCTGGTTCTGCAAATTAAGCTTGAGCAGCTCACGTCGCAAGCTTGCGCCGCGCCACTGAAAATAGCTTTGCGCAACCTCAGCAATGATCGCGATCTCAACCGCGTACAAATTTGCCTCGGTCGCTTCGACCCGATATACAAAGGCTTCCGACTCTCGTCGCAGGCTGCCAAACAGATCAATTTCCCAAACCATGTCGAAGCCGCTGCGATATCGTTCGACGATGCCCTGGCCTCCAAATGCGAAGGGATCGCTGCTGCTCTGGCTGTTACGTTCGAACTCGTTGTTGATCGTCCCTGTTGGAAACAGGCTGAAGACACGGATGCCGCTCAATGCGCGTGATTCGGCAAGTGCGGCCTCTGCCTGCGCAATAGTCGTATTATTCGCCGTCGCAAGCTCGATAAGCCGCAAAAGGTTTTCATTCCCCAAGCTCTGCCAGAGACCGGCTACTGGCTGGGCGGCTTTGCCTTCGATGCCTTCCGCATTCACAAACTCATCGGGCACGTCCGGGACAACGGCTTCGTAGTCCGGACCAACGGTGCAGCCGGCCAGGATCGCAACGGCTGTACTTGGGAAAAGTTTAAGCAGGTTCATTGGCCATCTCGATGTTGCGTTCGCCACGCGTCTCAAATTTTCGAATCAGCACGTAGAAAACCGGCGTGAAAACCAGGCCGAAGAACGTCACGCCCAACATACCGAAGAAGACTGTTACGCCCATCACATGACGCACTTCAGATCCTGCGCCGGATGCAAATACGAGGGGCAGGACCCCCGCGATAAATGCAAAGCTCGTCATCAGGATAGGACGCAGGCGTATACGACAGGACTCGAGAGCTGCTTCCACCGTGTTGCGGCCAGCCCGCTCCAGATCGCGCGCAAACTCAACAATAAGAATCGCGTTCTTGCAGGCGAGGCCCATCAACACTACCAGTCCAATCTGCGTGAAGATGTTGTTGTCGAGAAACGTCGGCGGCACGGAGACGGGCGGCGGCGGAATCATGCCGCTAGAGATCTGCAGGCCAAAAATCATGCCGTTGATGGTGTTCAACGTCCAGATGCCGGCGATGGCCGATAACAAGCACAGCGGCACGATAAGAATGACCGCAAGCGGCATTGACCAGCTTTCGTACAACGCGGCGAGAATCAGGAACACGAACAGAATGCAAAGCGGGAACACAATGATTGCAGAATTGCCCTGCGTCGACTCCTGGAACGTGAGTCCGGTCCACTCGAAGCCAAGGCCCTGCGGCAAGGCCTGCGACGCAATGGCACTTACTCTTTCAATCGCCTCTCTGGAAGATAACTGCGATGGGTCAACACCGGCCGACAGGTCTGCCGCCGGGTAACCGTTATAGCGAATCACCGGGTCCGGTCCGTAACTTTGTTCGATAGACAGTACGCTGGACACCGGAATCATCTCGCCCTGCAGATTGCGCACCTGCAGCCGAGATACGTCGCTGACATCATCGCGGTACTGTGCGTCGGCCTGCACGTAAACGCTGTAGGTGCGGCCAAAGAGATTGAAGTCGTTGACATACGCCGAACCGAGGTACCCCTGCAAGGCGTCGAACACGTCGGTCAACTGCAGGTTTTGTTCCTTCACCTTCCGCCGATCGACAACGGCCTTTAGCTGCGGCACGTTGGACTGGAATGAGCTCAATATTGAATAGGGATCAAAGCCTGGTTCCTGACGTAAGGCGCCAGCAAGTTGCTGCGTGCTCTGGTTCAGCACACCAAAGCCCAGGTTGCCGCGGTCCTGCACAAACATCTCAACGCCAGAAGAATTTCCGAGGCCGAGAACCGGTGGCGGCATCAATGCGAACGCGAGACCTTCCTTGATGCTTGAAAATTTGCCGGACAGCTGGCTTGCCAGTTCCGTTGCTGAACTCTCGCGTTCATTTGCAGGCTCGATGCCAATAAACATCGTGCCGATGTTGGGTGTGTTAACGAAATGCACAGCGTTCAAACCGGGGAACGCGACGGTTGACGCGATGCCGGGCGTATCGAGTGCGAGGTCAGTCATCTTGCGCAACATTTCGTCAGTACGTTGAATGGTTGCGCCTTCCGGAAGCAAGACAACGCCGAACAGATATTGCTTGTCCTGGGTGGGAATAAAGCCCCCCGGTACGGCACGAAAACCCATGACGGCAACGCCGATCAACAACACATAGATGAGAGTAAGACGACCACCACGACCAATATTGCGCTTCGTGCGACGCTCATAAGACTTGGCGCCGCGATCGAAGATCCGGTTAAAAGGCCGAAATATCCAGCCAAACAGGAAGTTGATAATGCGTCCGGTGGTGTGCACGGGCGAGCCTGCCGGCTTTAATAACACCGCCGCCATCGCCGGCGACAAGGTCAGAGAGTTGAATGCAGAGATAAGGACGGCGGCGGAAATTGTTACGGCGAACTGGCGATAAAACTCGCCGGTTACGCCGCCGAGGAATGCGAGGGGTACAAACACCGCTGCCAGCACCAGCGAAATTGCGACGATCGGACCAGATACTTCCTGCATTGCCTTGCGGGCCGCGTCGCGTGGAGATTCGCCAAGCTCTATGTGCCGTTCAACATTTTCGACAACAACGATGGCATCGTC
>JABDKF010000092.1 GCA_013003155.1 Woeseia sp.
CGCCCGCGGAAAAGCCACGCTCCTGGAAGCTTTTCAGGCACGCCAGTGCTCCCTCGACAAGTTCGGCGAAGGTGATACTGCGGTGATCGTCATCGCCGTCAATAAAGTGGACGCGATGGTCACTTGACCGTCGGGCGAGCAGCATCTCACTCAGCGTGGAGAAATTTGACATGGCTTAGCGTTTCTCGAGCGTTAGCTGAATATCGTTTTGCGAGCGAAGATTAATACCAAGGTCCAACTCCGGTTCAACATCGTCGAGCGGCTCCACACGAAAGTGCTGCAACAGCATACCGAGATGAATTTTCATTTCCAGAAATGAAAAATATTCACCAAGGCAGCGGCGCGGGCCAAGAGAAAAGGGAATGAATGGCCGCTCCCCCTTTTTGTAGGGTCCATCGGGTCCAAAGCGCGCCGGATCGAAGGCATCCGGGTTCGCCCAGAAGTCCGCTGTGCGTTGCATAATGAGCGGCGAGATGTAGAGAT
This sequence comes from Woeseia sp., assembly GCA_013003155.1. GTDB lineage: Bacteria > Pseudomonadota > Gammaproteobacteria > Steroidobacterales > Woeseiaceae > Woeseia. The sequence continues at coordinate 484 of JABDKF010000092.1, forward strand.
TCGCGCCCTCCGGAATGCGATAGTCCTGCAAAATATCATCCTGCAACGCGCGCCGTGAAAATAGCCAAACCGGCGGGTATAGACGCAGTGTTTCATCGAGAACCTGTTGCGCCAACGGCATGTTGGCCAGTGCCGGATCATCGGCAGCGCCCGCGTAGTCGGTACCGTACGCCGCGGCTTCTTGCTGCAGTTGGTCCTGAACGTCCGGGTTATGCGCGAGCAGGTACCAGCACCAGTTGAGCGTACCCGCGGACGTCTCGTAACCGGCAACGATCAGCGTCATCAGTTCGTCCAGCAGCTCGCGGTCCGTGAACGATTCGCCTTTCTTGTCGGTAGCCTTCAGGTACATGCTGAGAAAATCGTAAGAAGACGGCTGGGCGGCCTCGCGGCGGTGCGCGATAATGCTCAGCAGTAACTCGCGCAAGCGACGCAGTTTCATCACGACTGACAAGTCGCGTGTCGCATCCTGGCTCAAAAAGGCAAATGGATTATCCCCATCGTTTACGATATGCGTTTCATACTCCGTGCCGAAGATAGCGCGTAGTATAAGTTCCAGTGCGAAATCGCTCATCTCCTGCGTTACGTTCAGCGTCGCGCCCGTTGCGGCGACAGATCGCCAGGAGTGAACCTTACGGTTGGTGCAGTCGATCATGAGCTCGATAAGCGAGTGCACATTCTGGCGGCTGAACGACGGTTGAATCATCGTGCGTGATCGCCGCCAAACGTCACCGTTACTGACAATCAGCCCATTGCCGAGCAGCATTTCGACCCGTTCAAATCCTTTTCCCTTGCGGTACTTCGGGTGTTGCCGAACCAGCAATTGCCGGACAGCACCAGGATCATTGATAAAAAAAGCGCGCCGGCCTTTCGGCGCCGTGAATCCGACAATATCGCCGTATTCGGCACGTAGCGCCTGCAGCCTCGGTAACGCCTCCGGCACCACGTCAATCTCGATGACGCCGGGCGGACCGGGCGGATCAATCGGGCTGCTATCAACTAAACTCATGTTCAATCTGAAGTTTTCAGGCTTTCAGGTGGGCGAATTGAGGCGCAATATTACATTGACCGGCAGCGCACGCATACTGCAAACTCGCGCGCAGCAGCACCCGTCGGGGAGCTGGCTGTCGTTCACTGACGGTTCAGCAAGACCCCGCTAGAGTAAGGTCGCTCGCCATAGTCTTCGTTTACCGCCAATGGCGTCGTTGGAAACTGCATGTCACCATCGAGTCCAGATTCAACCACCGACGATATCGAGCGTCGCCGCAGCGGTGCCTCGAAGCGGCGAATGACGCTTGGCAGGCGCGTTTATTACTGGCTCGGTTTGCCCGTGCTCAAGGGTCTCAGCCGCTTGTTATGGTGGACATACCGGAAGGACTACGCGATAGGTAGCGAGACAGCGGACAGGATCATAAGCGACGGTGCAGTTTACGCGCCGGTATACTGGCACCAGCACACATTTTGTTGTCTGAATATCATGCGGGACTGGCTGTCGCGCGGTTTCAAGGCCGGCTTCATTATTTCCGCGTCGGTTGATGGTGATGTGCCGGCGCGTATTGCACGTTCGTGGGGCGCAACGGTGGTGCGCGGATCGGCAAAACACACGAATGCCCTCGCCATGCGTGATATTCAGCAGGCAATGAAGAGCGGTATTTCCATTGTCAGCGCAGCCGACGGGCCGCTGGGCCCGTGTTACAGCTTCAAGGCGGGCGTCGTGTTGATGGCGCGGATCGGCAACGCGCCGCTGGTACCAATCTCCTGCGCAGCGGATCGCGGCTGGTATCTGCCACGATGGGATAATTTTTTGCTGCCGAAGCCGTTTGCGAGGGTCGTAATCGCAATCGGCGAACCGCTCGCGGTACCGCGGAGTACGCCGGTCGCAGAACTCGAGGCCGTGCGCGCGCGCATCGAACAGGCGACCAATGAATTAATGGTGAAGGCGCAGGCCACTCTGGAGTCTTGAGTTTTTATGAAAATTATTTTTGTGTTGCCCGCCTTTGTTGTGAGCCTGCTACTCAGTGGCAGTGCGCTTGCAATCGACCATCCCATCGTGCCGCACGAGGCCGAGTATCGCGTCAAAATTAGCCTGCTACGCGGCAGAATGAGTACCAGGGTCGAAGCTTTTGACGCGGGCTACCGCGCGCAGTCGACGATCGAGCCCAAGGGTTTTGCCAGCATACTGAAAAACGGCTCTATTCTTGAGAAGTCCGAGTTTGTCCTGACGCCCGGGGGCATTCGTCCCAACCATTACGAGTCGAGCGACAGTTTATCGAAGCGTCCGAAGG
>JABDKF010000093.1 GCA_013003155.1 Woeseia sp.
ATTTCACGGGGGTGACTGCGTGCCGCAAGACAAGGTCATAATCACCTGCGCGGTCACCGGCTCGATCCATACGCCGACGATGAGCCCGCACCTGCCGGTGACGCCTGACGAAATTGCCAGCCAGTCCGTCGCTGCGGCGGAAGCCGGCGCCGCGATCCTGCACCTGCACGCACGCGACCCGGCAACCGGGCAACCAACCGCAGACCCCGACGTGTTCATGCAGTTTCTGCCGCGCATTCACAAAGAGTGCGACGCCATCATCAATATCACCACCGGCGGCAGTTCGCTGATGAGCCTCGAAGAGCGACTCGCCGCGCCCAACCTGGCGCAACCGGAAATGGCATCGCTGAACATGGGCTCGATGAACTTCGGCCTGTTCCCGATGAAGCGGCGGCACAGCGTATGGGAGCACGACTGGGAGCCTGAGCTGCTGGACAAAACGAAAGACGTCGTGTTTCGCAACACGTTTACCGACATCGAACGCATTTTTCACGAGCTTGGCGACGGCTACGGCACGCGCTTCGAGTTCGAGTGCTACGATGTCGGCCATATCCAGACGCTGGCGTTTTACCTGAATGAAGGGCTTATTAAAAAGCCCGTGTTCGCGCAGTTCGTGCTGGGCGTGCTTGGCGGCATCGATGCCTCACCCGAGAACCTGATGCATATGAAAGCCACCGCCGATCGGCTGCTCGGCGACAACTATCGCTTCTCCGTGCTCTGCGCAGGCCGCCTGCAAATTCCGCTGGCGACGATCGGCGCGATTCTCGGCGGTAACGTGCGCGTCGGCCTCGAAGACAGCCTGTTGATCGGTCGCGGCAAGCTCGCGAAAAACAATGCCGAACAGGTCGGCAAGATGCGCCGCGTGCTCGAAGAGCTTGGCTACGAGATCGCGACACCCGCCGAGGCGCGCGCGATGCTGCAGTTGAAAGGCGCCAACCAGGTGAATTTCTGACGTGGTAGGGAAAGCTCAAACCGGCCCCGTCATCCGGGCAGCGACCGCCGATGACGTTGCCGACATGCACGCGCTGATCGTTCAGCTCGCGGTCGATACCGGCATGCAGCATCGCGTGACGAGCACAGCGGACGACCTGCTGCGCGCCGGCTTCGGCGAAGAGCCGGAGTTCGCGGCACTGCTGGCAACGGATGCCGGTCGCAGCGTCGGGCTGTCACTATTTTATTATGAATACTCGACATGGCGCGGCGTCGCGGGCGTATATCTGCAGGACCTGATCGTGCTGCAAGAGTACCGCGGCGGCGGTCTCGCACGTCGCCTCGTGCAGGAAACAGTGCGTGCGGGCAAACAACGCGGTGCCGATTACCTGCGCCTGTCAGTCGATGCAGATAATCAAAAGGCAATTGGTTTTTATCGCGCGATCGGGCTCGATATTTCCGCTGATGAACAGATTTGTTACGCAAGGGATGCGGCTTTCGAACGCCTCGCCGGTGAATCATGAAAGTTGTTTTCTCTGAACGACAGGACGACCACAACCCCAGAAGTTATTTGTCATCGGGTGCTTCGGTGCCAAACCCGGAGGTGCCGGAACGCGCCGCGCGCCTATTGCAGGCCGCGCTCAACTACGGACTGCAGCTGGAAGTACCAACGGACTACGGTATAGCGCCGCTAGAGGCTGTGCACAGCAGCCGCTACCTGAAGTTTCTGAAAAACATATACACCCGCTGGTCACGCATTCCGGGCGCATCGGAAGAAGTGCTGCCAAACGTGCACCCGGACCGGCGCAACGGCAGCTACCCGAAGTCCGCGGTCGGCCACGTGGGTTATCACATCTATGACGCATCCTGCCCGATCGCCGCCGGCACCTGGGAGGGCGCGCGCTGGAGCGCCAACTCGGCGGTGCATGCGGCGCAGCTCGTGTTAAACGGCGAACGTACCTGCTACGCGCTGGCAAGACCGCCGGGTCATCACGCCGGTAGTGATCTGGTCGGCGGTTTTTGTTTTCTTAACAACTCCGCGATCGCGGCACAGGTGCTGCGTTCGGCACACGAGCGCGTCGCGATACTCGATGTGGACGTGCATCACGGCAACGGCACGCAGGATATTTTCTACGGGCGCGGCGATGTTTTGACCGTCTCGATTCACGCAGACCCGGTTCGCTTCTACCCGTTCTACTGGGGGTACGCCGATGAGACGGGAGAAGGCGCGGGCGAAAACGCGAACTGCAACTACCCGCTGCCGCGCGGCACGGTCGACAAGGACTACCTGCCGGTACTCGATGAGGCGCTGGCAAGAATCGACGCGTTCGCACCGACGGCACTGGTCGTGGCGCTGGGACTCGACGCGTTCGAAGGCGATCCCTACCAGGGCTTCGGCATAACGACGGGCGGTTTCGCGCAAATTGCGGCGCGCATTGCCACGCTTGGCCTTCCGACATTACTCGTGCAGGAAGGCGGCTACCTGTGCGATGAACTCGGGGACAACCTCGAGTCCTTCCTGCGCGGTTTCGCGGGATAGACGAGAGGCAACGAGCATGGCAACGCTGCACTGGCTGGATCTCATCGCGATCGCCGCCTATTTCGCGGTGCTGCTGTGGATCGGCATCCGTGTTGTGCGCCGCGAACACGGGGAGGGCGAAGGCGAATCGTTTCTTGCCGCCGCCCGCAACATGGGCCTGGTGCAGACCACCGCGTCAACAGCGGCGACCGATCTCGGCGGCGGCTTCAGCATCGCGATGGGCGGGCTGGGCTTCACGCTCGGCGTTTCCGGTTCCTGGCTGATCGCCATCTCGGGCTTAAGCGTTGTTATGGTGTCGTTCCTGCTGGTGCCGAAGGTCAAGCGCTGGGCCGATCGCATGCGCGGACTGACCACCGGCGATTTATTCGAAGCGCGTTTCGACCGGCGCACCGGCACGCTCGCAGCACTCGTCATTGGTATCGCCTGGTTCACATTCGTCGGCGGGCAGGTAGTGGCCGGCGCGAAACTGCTGCAGGTAACGATGGCCATTAATCTGACGCTCGCGGTAGTGCTGTCCGGCGCCGTCATTCTCGCCTACACCGCAATGGGCGGCCTGAAAGCGGTCATTTATACCGACGTGTTCCAGATGGTCGTGCTGTTGATCGGCATCGTGTTCATCGCCGTGCCTATCGGCCTGTATCACGTGGGCGGCTGGAACGGCATCGTCGAACACTTCTCTGCAAATCCCGAAACGATTTCGATGGTGCAGTGGGACGCGCTCGGCTGGAGCAAGATCATCGGCTGGTTCTTCGCCATCTTCCCGGTGTGGTTTATCTCGATCGCGGCGATGCAGCGCATCGTTGCGGCGCGCGACGAGCGCACCGCGCGTCTCGCGTTCTTCATGACGGGCGTCCCGATCGAATGGCCGCTGTTCGCGATCGGCTCAACGCTCGTCGGCGTGATTGCGCGCATGCTGATCCCGGACATTCCCGACCCGGAACTCGCGACACCAATGGTCATCATGCATTTGCTGCCGGTCGGCGTCGCCGGTTTTGTTATCGCTGCCTACATCGCCGCCGTGATGTCGACGGCGGACTCGGTATTGATGGGACCAGTCGCGATCGCAACCAACGACATCTACCGCAAATACTTTAGGCCCGACGCAAACGAGCAGGCGCTGGTGCGCTTCGCGCGCGCGGCAACGCTGATCATCGGCTCGCTCGGTATTGCGCTGGCCTATTTCGTGCCCAACGTGCTCGACCTTATGCTGTACGCATACACGTTCGGTGCCGCAGGCTTGTTTTTCCCAATGCTGGGCCTGCTGTTCTGGCGGCGCACGACGGCAAGCGGCGCGTTCTGGAGCATGATCAGCGGCGGCGGCAGCGCGCTCGCCTGGGCACTGCTGCAGGACTGGACGTGGCTGCAGAGCTGGGCATGGCACGCGCACTGGGCGAGCTTTGGCCAAACTTACGGTATCGACCCGTCCTACGCCGGCTGGGTGATTGGCCTGCCGGTACTGATCATCGTCTCATTGCTGACCGAACACAGCAGCGACGAGAATATCGATGTGTTCGAGAAGCGGCTCGCTGACGGCTAGCCGGGCAATAGAATGTGTCAGAAGAATTCTTTGTCGCTAATGCACAAGATTAGATGTTTTCGGTTATTCCCTGGGAATGCCAGGCGCTGCTCGTGTTCGTGCTGACGCGCTGGCCGGTCGGCCACGCGGCAGGCAGTGCGATGCTCGCGGGCTACGTAGCGTACGTGGCTTTGATTCTTTGAATCGCCAAAAGGCCGGACCAGCTTTCATAAGCTGGTCCGGCTTGTCCCTGTCGCTATTTTGAGAAAGATTGAAGCCGCTTACATTTACCTGCAGTTAATCGGCAGTCTTTCTCTTTCAGGGATTCAGGTCGATCTGGAAGCAGTACAAGGACCATTCCAGAGCGCAGCGTCCGCCGGCGTCGTCGGTCCACCGACCGTCAGTTGCACCTGAGAATCCCCATGCGCCGCTATCGTTAATGTCGCCGCTTGTCCAATTGCTACACGAAAAGTTCGCGTTTTTGGTGTTGCCCTGGCCCGTGGTATTCGTCCACACCAGTGCGCCTGGGTCAGAATCATCGGTATCCGAAAACCTCAGAATCCGATTCGTGAGATTGCCATCCAGCAGGTCGTTCTTATTCAGGGCGACTGTCTGATCAAGCGTGTTGACATAGTGGGCGTCCGGAATGCGATCCTTGGCATCGATCATTGCGGTACTAAGCCAGGCACGGTAGTTGCCGAGCCCCCCGCCTGCCGCATTGCACTTTGCGTCAGCTCCTGCCAACCCGCCGAGGTCGCCAGTCCATGTCTCAGCACCGTTTTCGAATTCGGTGATAAACACAAGCCGAATGGGCCGCGGGCAGAATTCCGGTTTCGGGTCGCTCGCGCCGTCGCAGATGTGCATCTCGAGCGCTTCCACCCTGTCCTCTAGATCGGCAATCACCTGAGCATCTCCTGGCGGCCCCTGTTCGCCTTGCGGTCCCGCTGGTCCTTGCGGTCCTGCCGGCCCTGCCATCCCTTGCGGTCCCGCTGGTCCTTCCGGCCCCGCTGGTCCTTGCGGTCCCGCTGGTCCTCCCGGTCCCACTGGTCCTTGCGGTCCTGCCGTCCCTTGCGGTCCCGCTGGTCCTTCCGGTCCCGCTGGTCCTTCCGGTCCCGGCGGCCCTTCGTTACCAATGCTTAGATCAAACTCGTCGCAGTATTTATCGGGTGCCTTGTCACAGGTAGGCCCCTTCTTCTCCTTGTAGACGGTGATCAAATACTCGCCGCCGGGCAGTTGCGGCACGCCCGTCGCATTTATTGACGTCTCCGTGGAAGCGCTGATGCCCAGGTCATACTGCATCATGCCGTCAAACAGCGACACCCGCAGCTTGTCAGGCTCGGGAAAGTTTATGCCAAGAATTTCTGCATCGGCACCACTCACGTTGACGTGCATGATGACGATTTCCTTTGGCTCACCAGCCGTTGCGGTGTGTAACATCGCGGTCAGCGCGAGGATCATTGCCGCGCCAAGACGTGCGATTTTCTTCGGTGTTGTTGGTTTCATGGCTGCCTACTCCGTGAATGAAAGTGGAAGTGCAAAAAGTTCGGTGCCGTTGAGCGGCGTCGTTGCGTTGAAGTACAGCAGGCCGTGCGCGCTCAGCAGATCGGTGGGATGGGAACTCGTCGTGCCCGGGGAAAGATCCGCCAACTGCCAGGTACCTGCCGCGCTGCCATCACTGAGCCACAGTTCGCGACCGCTCAGGCCGTCATCGGCGGCGAACACAAGCTTGTTGCCAACGCTTAACGCTCGGCCCGGAAAGCCATCTGCTCGACCGGGATCAAGGTCCACCACCAACGCTGTTCCTGCCGCAGTTCCGTTGCTTGTCCACAGCTCCTCACCGTGTACGCCATCATCAGCTGCGAAAAAAATCGCGTTGGCGTGCGCCGTCAATGCTGTCGGCGACGAGCCCTTACCGCCGGCGCGTATATCGGCGACGCGTACGGTGCCGTCCATGGTGCCGTCGCTTCTCCACAGCTCGCGACCACTTGCTGCATCGCCCGCGGCGAAGTAAACGGCGCCAGCATGCTCGACAAAGTCACCGGGGGACGAACCGCCAGCACCGGAATCAATATCGCGCACGCGCACGGTGCCTGTCGCAGTACCGTCGCTGCGATACAGTTCGCGTCCGGTCTCTCCATCGTCAGCACTAAACCAAAGCGCATCACTGGCGGCATACAGGTCTTCCGGTGCGCCGTCCGCCCGGCCCGAATCGATATCAGCAACCAGGCGTGTGCCGGCAGCAGTACCGTCGCTGACCCACAGTTCCTCGCCGTGCATTCCGTCGTCAGCGGTGAAGTAGAGTCGCCCGCCGTGTGCCGTCAGCCGTGATGGCATCGAACCGGTTGCGCCCGCACGAATGTCCGCGACTCGCACAGCACCTTGCAGCAGATCACTGCGCCACAGCTCCTCGCCATGCACACCGTCATCGGCGACGAAGTACAAAGTGTCCGCCACAGCAACGAGTTGCTGCGGGTCGGCGCTGGCCGCGCCCGGCACGATATCCGCTACCCGCCGCGTACCGGAAAAACTGCCGTCCGTATGCCACAGCTCGCGGCCGCTATAGCCGTCGTCAAGCGTGAAATATACGAATCCGCCGGCCACGGTAAGGTTGCCCGGGTCGCCGTCTCCGTCAGCCGCAAGATCGGCCAGAGCGGCCACGTAACCGTCGAGCGCGTCAAGCTGCCACAGTTCGCTGCCGAGAAAGCCGGCATCAGCACTGAACAGCAAAGCGCTGTCGGTCGCCACGAATTCCGCCGGGTCTGAACTTCCCGGGCCAGGATGCAGATCATGCGTCACGATTGACTGCGCTACGGCAGGAACCGCAAGTAACGTCACGAGTAGCAATGCAGTCGCGCACATAACGGAAGTACTGAGCGAGGGTGCCCCTCTCGCTGTCGCGGCGACCGGTTCAGTCGCGTGAGTCACACCGCTTGCAATGGTCTTTCGAAATTCTTCTTTCATATCGTCTTCCTCCCTTGCGTACGTCTGGTTACATCGTGATTTCCCCTGATCGGCGGCAAAATCGGACCGAAATTGACAAATTGCGACACGCAGCAATTAACGTCAGCGAAGCCTTTGCATGCTTCTACTAAAGCTTCATGGCTCAGAAATGTGCGGCGAAAACGGCCACGCGAACCACAAAGAGTTCCAACGTGCGTATGCGCCGGAGCCGCACCGTAACGGGTTCGAGAATTTCTGTGTTGTGTTACTGGCGAAGAACGCAGGAAGAGCTGCCTGCATTTTATGGTCGTGTTTTTCAAGCGCTCTTTTGTGGAGCGAGCGCTGTTACGAAGTTCATGATCGGAAAGGCTATCGAGGTACGTCCTGTTGTCGATTGCACTCGATTTTCTGTCGCGTCGAAACGTAGCGCATCTAGACATCAACAGTGCTCCGTTTTTTTTCCTACCGCTCAGGGAATAACACTGAGTCGAAGTAAGAAAATTATCGCAAGCTTGCTGAATTATCTATGAGGTAAAATACCCAGCGGTTTTCCAACCGGTACACTTCTTAATTTATTTTTACGGTAGGAAATATTTTGATGTTCAGTCGCGAAGAACAACTGCCGGACTTTTCTGGCCACAAGAATTATTTTTTCTGATAGTGAAAAATTTGTCTGCGAAGCTGTCTAACCGCTTTGCTGCGGTGCGCGGCGAGCGCACCGCGCGTCTTGCGTTCTTCATGACAGGCGTACCGATCGAGTGGCCGTTGTTCGCGATCAGCCCGATGCGAATGAGGAGGCGCTGGTGCGTTTCGCGCGAGCCACCGCGCTGATCATCGTTTCATTACTGACCGAACACAGCAGCGACGAGAATATCGATGTGTTCCAAAAACACCCTGCCAGTTGAATGGCCAAGGTGTCGCAAAACAGGAGCGCGGGCTGACTCACAGCGTGCATGGGTTCGGCGCCAACGGGCGCGATTGCAGGACGCCCAAGCAAACTCGTGCGCATCTAAAAAAACGGGGCTCAGTGAGCCCCGTTTTTTTTGCGTTGAGTGGATCTTTAGAAACTGAAGATCACGCCCGCGCTGAACGTTCGCTCGGTACCGTATAGCCGATCACCGGCCGCAATATCCGAGCCCATAGCGCGGTTGATGCCCACCAGGTGATCCTGGTAGGTCTCATCCAGCAGGTTTTCCACGCGTGCCTCGACGCGCAGCGCGTCGCTTGCATCCCACGCAAAAGCGACGTTGGCGAGCTGGTATCCGGAGGTGGTCTGCTCGCTGTTGTACGACGAAACCTTGCTCTGCTTCGCATAGAACACGACCTCGGGTTTAATCGACCAGGAATCCGCCACGTAGGTCAGCCCGAGACTGCCATTGAGCGGCGCCAGCCGGTACAGGTTATCGCTGACGTCCGTGCGCTTACCGCGACTGTATGTCACGATGCCGTCCAGGAACCATTGATCGTTGAGATCCACCTTCCACGCGACGTCTGCACCCCAGATCTCGGCATCGACATTCGAGAATTGTAAGGCGGGCGCGCCTGACATCATCGTCGACACCATGTTGGCGAGCATGTTTGTCGAGGGTATGCCCTGGATATAGCCGTCAACCTTTCTGAAGAAAATCTGCGGTGACAGTGTCGCCCGGCCGATGTCGCTCGTGATGCCAAGGACGATTTCGTTTGAGCGCTCCTCGTCGAGGTTCAAATTGCCGATGTAGGTCCGTCCGTCCGCCAGCCCTCCGGTCGCCTGCAGCGGCAGCCACAGGTAGAGTTCCTGGTACGAGGGTGCGCGTGTCTTGGACCCCACTTCGACGATCCAGTCAGTTTGATCCGTCAACTTGTAACGGTACTTAATCACAGCATCCACTGAATTCCAGCTCAGGCTGCGATCTGCCCCGTTGAACGACGCGGCCAGGGTTCCCACATTGGTGCCCATGGGAGCCGGCATGCCCATCGCCGCAACCGGTCCTGCATCGGTTGCAACCTGCTTGTAGCGCAGTCCGAGTTCAAGCGTTGACGAATCGAGGTCGGTGGCCCACTCGGCAAACACACCCAGTACGTCACGCTCTATATCCGTGAAGTTGTTAACCCGGAACATCGCCATGTTCGGGTTGGTGATAACCGAGTCGTGATCGGCCATGATGCCGTCGACACCGACGCGCAACTCGGCACCGTCGAGCTCGGCAAGTCCCGCAAGATAGAACTGCGAGCCCGAACCTTGCGTTTGATTCTGCCGGTATTGCATGGGCATCGGCGCCTGGCGCAACGTGAAGTTGTCCATCCAGTGATCGACGTCGTTGTAAGCGAATCGGCCCTCGATCTCGAGGTTTTCTGTGAGCCTTTTGCCAACCTGCACGCCGTACATTTTCGTGTCGATCGCACGAATGTCCATCGGCAGTGCCGGTGTACCCGCGTCGGTCGTGTTGAGGACGCCTGCGAACAGCAGCATGCTGGTGTCTCCATCGTTAAACGCATAGCTCAGATCGTAGCGCTGCCGACTGAGCCGGGAGGGCCGGATGTCGCCGACAGGTGTCGAGATGTCGTCCGCATCGTCCAGCTCCGCAACGAGTGAGTAACGGTGGTTTTCATTCGCCAGCGTGAGGCGACCGGCGTGTGTGTTCACACTGCCGTTGCCTGAATAGCGCGTACCCAGCGTACCCGACGTGGCCAAATCCCCGCCGCTGAAGCTGCCGCGGGCGAGCCGCGTGTTGATGTAGCCGCCGATGGATTCCGGCGCCGAGGAAACGCTGGCAATACCACGCTCGACGACGAGCTCCTCGGTGATCATGGGCGACATGTAGGACAGCGGCGTGTCCATCGCATTCGGTCCGCCCGAGATAATGCCGAGTTGGTCGATGTCGATCGCCACGCGATCGCCGTACATGCCGCGGTACTGCGCGATGCCGGTGATCAATCCATTCGAGTTAACGTTGGCGCCGGGAACATCCTTCAACGCGGTCGCTGAATCGACAAGGATTTCGCGTTCGACTTCGATGCGTGTCGAGCTGGTCGCAACGGAACGACCCAATACGACGATCTCGTCGGCAGTCTGTTCATCACGGTCAATTTGTTCCTGCGCCGGACTTGCCAACGGCAGGATAGTGAGGGCAGCCAACGCTGCGCTCTGCCAGGTATTCATAGTGGTTACTCCTGAAAAGCTGTTTGTTGTTTTTAACTTCGGCTTTTCAGGCGGGCGGACCGCGGGAGTAGTAGTGGGTTGATGAAGCACTGGTGAACGAATAGACAGGAATCGGCGCCGACACCACGGCGGCGGGAGCCAGCTCTGACGGCGAGGCATCGTCCACGGCGGCGGCCGACAGCAACATTTGGCCCATCGGGCAGCGATGCTCATCGTGAGCGCCAGCGCCGTGTTCCATCTGACCGTGATCGTGGTGACCAAGGTTTTGCAGGCCTGCCAGGAACCGCGTGAATTCCGCGGGTACGTTTTCCGGACAAAGCTCGAACAGGAGCCCACTGCCGGCCGCCGCTGGCATGAAGCCTGCCGGGACGGCCGCGCGCAGCAGCAGTACCACTGATAGCAGCAGGAAAGGCTGCAGGCGATTGTCGCGAAAACGATTCATAGGGAGTCTCAACATAGCACTCCGCGCCGCTCAAATCATGGGTAAAACTCCCTATATAGGGATGCGGCGCCGTT
>JABDKF010000108.1 GCA_013003155.1 Woeseia sp.
GCCCGCGCGACGATTGCGCAGTTGGTGACAATCAGGGGGATGAAAATACCCAGCGAGCGATCAAGGGCAGGCAGGTAGGCTTTAAACAGCAATTCGATACAGGTGACCAGGCTCGCAATGATCAACACGTACATGGGTATGCGAATTTCCGGGCGAATGAACTGGCGGGTTGCTGACACCAGCACGTTGGAGACCGTCAATACAAACAACGTGGCGAGGCCCAGCCCCAGGCCGTTCACGAAGCTTGTCGTGACCGCGAGTAACGGGCACAGCCCGAGCAGCTGCACGAGGCCGGGGTTTTCCGTCCACAAGCCCTGTCGCAGTCGCTCTGCGATACTGGCGCTCACTCGTTCGTATCCTCCGCCGGTTGCTCGACCGCAAACACCGTGTCGCGATTCGCCTCGAAGTATAGCAAGGTCTCGCGAATCGCCTTGATGACGGCGCGCGGCGTTATTGATGCGCCGGTCAGTTGGTCGAAGACCCCACCGTCGCGCTTGATCGCCCAGTTCTCAAGGTCTGGGTCCGACAACGACTTGCCCGGAAATTGCTCAACCCAATCCGATTTTGACGCCTCGATCTTGTCGCCGAGGCCCGGCGTCTCGCTGTGTTCAATAATTCGAACGGCGCTGATCTTGCCGTTGTTCTCGATGCCAATCAGCAGGCGGATGGGACCGGAGTAGCCATCGCGTGCGGTCACGACGAACAGTGCGGCGACGGGTTCGAGTTCTCGGTAAACGCGGTACACAGTCGCCGGGCCATTGCCGGGCAGCTCATGTGGGGGCTCAATGGAAATCGCCGACTTCGACAGATCGCTGTCAAAATACAGTCCGCCCAGCGCCGGCGCGAGGCTTTGTTCCAGAAAGTCCTTGCGGTTTTGCTCGATGCGCGGTTCGGTCACGTGCTGGGTCCACACAACTAACGCAGTACAGACCGCTGCAAGCACCCCGAGTATCAGCGCACCGCCCCACACCGTTCCCGGCTTGTTCTCGCGAGCCCCGCTCATGGCGCATTACCTCGTGCCCGCCTGGCATGGCCGACGATGCGCGGTTTCGTAAAGTAGTCGATCGCCGGCACCGCAAGGTTCATCAGCAGCACGGCGAAGGCGACGCCATCGGCGTAGCTGCCCCAGCGGCGGATCGCGTAAATTAGTAGACCGATACCGAACCCGTAAACGAGGCGGCCACGAACACTCGTTGCTGCAGATACCGGATCTGTTGCGATGAAGAAGGCGCACAGGATCGCGCCGCCGCTAAACAAGTGAAAACCCGGGCTCGCGTGCGTGCCGGGCTCGAGGAAATAGGAGATACCCGAGGGCAGCAGCAGACCCGCGAGCACCGCCACCGGGATGTGCCAGCGAATGACTTTTCTCAAGAGTAGCCAGGCACCGCCGATTGCCGTGAAATTGCCTACCCACTCCCAGCCACGCCCGCCGAAGTCACCCATCATCGGGTAGGCCTGTATTTCCTCGAAGGTGCGCATGTTATTCAGCCCCGACTTGACGAGATCAAGCGGAGTCGCGCGGCTTATTGCATCGTAGGTCAGATAGTCCGGCAGGCTGCCGGTAAACGTATACCGCGCTGTTTCGAACAGCGTCATGAAGTGATAGTCGAGATCACCCATGCGCGGCGCCGTCCAGATGTTCAAGTACATTGGAAACGCAGCCATCACAGCAACGTAGCCCGCCATTGCCGGGTTAAAAATATTGAAGCCAAGCCCGCCGTACAAATGTTTGGCGACAACAATGGCAAACAAGGCGCCTGTTGCGGTCACCCACCACGGCGTAAGTGGCGGCAGAGCGAAGGCCAGCAGCACGGCTGTGACCAGTGCGGTGTAATCCCGCAGCGCCGGTTCTACCGGCCGGCCCCGCGCGCGCAACATCATAGCTTCGCCAAGCAGGCAAAAGATCGCGGCGATCGCGATATTAAAAACGATGCCTATTCCGAAATACCAGACGTAGGCACACACCGCCGGGATCAGCGCGATCAGGACCTGGCGCATGATCGCTGCGACGTCCGTGGGTGGTGTAACAAAAGGCGCTTCGCGGCGTACGAATTCCATGGCCTACGGGTCCTCGTCCATCGGCTTGGTGTCTTTCTTTGCGCGTTTCAGAATATCTGCGATGGCAGACGGACCCGCCTCCCGCGCCGTTTGTTTTTGTGTTGCCAGTTCGCTTTCGCGTTCGATTCGTTCTTTGCGGACTCGCTCGTTGCGCGACTCAAATCGCTGTCGGGCCCGTTCAGCGCGCGCCTTCTCGTCAGCCAGCTCGCGCATGCGTGCCTTGGCGTTGCGGAAATCGGCGGTGAGCGGTATGTGGCTGGGGCAAACGAGGTCACAGCAGCCGCATTCGATGCAGTCGATGAGGCCGAAGTCGCGCAACTTGGCCTCATTGTCTGCACAAGCATAGAAAAACAACTGCTGCGGCAGTAGCTGCACCGGGCACACGGCGGCGCAGTCGCCGCAGCGGATGCACGGCATTTCCGCACCCACAGAAGGCAATTCAGACAGTACGAGAACGCAGTTCGTCGCCTTGACGAGCGGCACCGCGTCCGTGTTGACGGACTTGCCACACATAGGGCCGCCGATAATCATCGTAGCGGCACGCTCGGTGTAGCCGCCGGCGACTTTCACTACGTCCTCGAGCGCCGTGCCAAAACGGGCGAGCACGTTGCAGGGTTCGGCAATGCCGTCACCGGTCACCGTGGTGATGCGTGAAATCAATGGCTCACCCTGGTTTATCCAGCGATGAACCGCCGCCGCTGTGCCCACGTTTTGCACGACGCAACCGACGTCGCTCGGCAAGCCACCGCTCGGCACTTCCCGGTTCGTCACGAGCTGCACAAGCTGGTCTTCACCGCCGGATGGGTAAATCGTTGGCACCTGCTTTATTACCATCCGTTCATCGCCAAGCTCCGTTAAGGCGGTCTCCATGCTCTCCAATGCTTCGGGCTTGTCGCTCTCCAGCACCACGAGGCAGCTGGCAATATTCAACGCGTGCATCAAAATTTGACCACCTTGCAGCACGTCTTTCGCGTACTCGCGCATCAACATGTCGTCGCAGCTGATATAAGGCTCGCATTCCACGCCATTGAGAATCAGGTGTTCGAGCGGGCCCGTCACCGCCTGCATCAGCTTTTGCGCGGTTGGAAAAACGGCGCCGCCGAGGCCAACAATGCCGCCACGCAAGATCTGTTGCTGCAAATCCTCGGCTGCGAGCTGTTGGTAGTCGAGGATGGCTTCTGCTTGTTCCACGGCGCGGTCTTCGCCGTCGCATTCGATGACGATGCAGGGCGCCTTGTCACCGCGGCGGCGCGAAACCGGCCAGGGCTCGATAGCCACGATTTTTCCTGATGTTGGCGCGTGCACCGGTGCGCCAATAACGCCGTCGAACATGGCAATCAGCTGGCCTTTCAAGACCTTCTCGCCAATGCCGACCATCGGTTGTGCCGGATCTCCCACGTGCTGAGCAAGTGGCAGCACCAACTGGCCTGGCAACGGCACCTCGATGATCGGGCGCGAGGTCGACGCCGATTTTTCGCTTGGCAGTCGCAGCCCGCCATGCAGTTTGCCAAGGTCGAAAGTAGGGGCACTCATCGCGCGGCAACCATCGAAATGCAATCTACGGGGCAGCGGGGTACGCACAGCTCGCAGCCGGTGCATTCGGCCTTGATAATCGTGTGCATAAATTGATGGGCGCCAACGATCGCATCGACCGGGCAGGCGTCGCGGCAGTGCGTGCAACCAATGCACAAAGCCTCATCGATTATAGCGACGTTCTGCTTCATATCAGTGGCCGGTGCCTCCGCCAGCGGCAACGCGTCGCGTCCCAACAGATCGGCGAGCTGTCGAATCGTGCTGTCGCCGCCGGGTGGACACAGGTTGATGGGTGCCTCGTCATTGGCAATTGCCGATGCGTAGGGACGACAGCCCGGGTAGCCGCACTGTGCGCACTGGGTTTGTGGCAGCAATTGATTAATATCCTCGACGATGCCGTCGCTTGACGCTGGCAGTTGCCGGGCAGCCAGGCTCAACAGAAGGCCGGCAAACAGCGCAATGACAGTAATGATCAGCACGGCTGTCATTCAATTACCTCGTTCAGGATCACGGTCTCGCCATACCGGAGAAACCCATGAACGCGAGCGACATCATGCCCGCTGTCAGGAGCGCGATCGCGGTGCCACGAAACGGCAGCGGCACGTCTGCAGCGTCAACACGTTCACGAATGGCGGCGAACAGTGTCAGCACGAGTGCAAAACCACCTGCCGCACCGAATCCGAAAAACACCGCCTGCAGGAAGCCCGTGGCCTGTTGCACGTTCAGGAGCGCAACACCCAGCACCGCGCAATTCGTCGCAATAAGCGGAATGTAGATGCCGAGTACCTGGTCCAGCAGTGGGCTCAGCCGCCGCACCATGATTTCCGTGAACTGCACGCTGACCGCAATCACCAGGATAAAACCCAGCGTGCGCAGGTATTCAAGGTCCAGTGGCGTTAGCACGTATTCATGCAGCAGATAGCTGGCCGCGGCAGATAACGTCAGCACGAAGGCGGTTGCGAGGGACATGCCGAGTGCTGCCTCGAGGTTTCTTGATACGCCCATAAATGGGCACAGCCCGAGAAACCGCACCAACACGAAGTTGTTAACGAGTACGGTACCCACCAGGATTAAAATAATTTCGGTCATGGAATCGCGGCGCCTGCATGCCACATGCGTAGTACGGTCTGGGTATTGTAGAACTTTGCCGCTGGCGCGTCGCCCCGGTTCTATTTCACGCGCATACCCGGTTCTGCACCGCTGTCCGCGGAGAGCAGGAAAATATCCTTGCCGCCCGGTCCGGCCGCCAGCACCATACCTTCGGAGATACCAAAGCGCATCTTGCGTGGTGCCAGATTGGCAACAGCCACGACATGCCGACCGACGAGATCTTCCGGACGGTAAGCCGACTTGATGCCCGCAAACACCTTGCGCTCGCTATCCCCCAGGTTCAACGTGAGTTGCAGGAGTTTGTCTGCACCTTCAACCGGCTCTGCCTTATCGATGCGCGCAACACGCAGATCGATTTTCATGAAATCGTCGATTCCTATGGTGTCATTCTGCTCAGCAACGGCTGCAGCGGCCGGTTTGGACTGCTCAATCATAGCGTCTACCTGTTTTTGTTCGACCCGGGTAAGGAGAGGTTTATAGGCATTGATGCGTCTTCCCAGAAGGGGTTTGGCAGAATCGTGCCATTGCCAGTTTTCTTCACGAAATAATTCACGCGTGTCGTCCGCAATATCAGGCAACACGGGCGCCAGGTAAATCATCAGGGCGCGGAACAGATTTAGTCCCTGTGAGCATACGCTCTGAACCTCGGCCTCCAGCGCTTTATCTTTGGCCATCACCCACGGTTTTTTCTGTTCAATGTACCGATTCGCGGAATCGGCAAGCGCCATCACCTGGCGCATCGCTTTTGAAAACTCGCGCGCTTCGTAATGTGCGGCAATCGACTCGGCCGCGCCGGCAAACTCTGTGTAAAGGGCGTCATCGTCCAGTTTGTCGGCCAGCACGCCGTCAAATTTCTTGTTGATAAAACCGGCGCAGCGGCTGGCAATGTTCACCAGCTTCCCCACCAGGTCCGAGTTTACGCGGGCAACGAAATCGTCGAGATTGAGGTCGATGTCGTCCATGCCGGCGCCCAGTTTTGCAGCGTAGTAATAGCGCAGACAACTCGGGTCGAGGTTTTTGGCGTAGGTGCGGGCATTGATAAACGTGCCGCGCGATTTGGACATTTTCTTGCCGTTGACGGTTAGAAAGCCGTGGGCGAAAACACTGGTTGGCGTGCGCATGCCGGAGCCCTCCAGTACCGCTGGCCAGAACAAGGTATGAAAATACACGATGTCTTTGCCAATAAAGTGGTACACCTCGTGTTTACTGTCTTTGTCCCAGTAGGCGTCAAAATCTAGGTCGCCACGCTGCCGGCAAAGATTGAGGAAGCTGGCAACGTAGCCCATCGGTGCGTCCAGCCAAACGTAAAAATACTTGTCCTCTGTCCCCGGGATTTTGAAACCGAAGTACGGCGCGTCGCGGGAGATATCCCAGTCATGCAAACCAGCGTCAAACCATTCCGCAAGCTTCGCGGTGATATTGCGGTGCAATTTGGCGGCCTGCATCCAGTTGCGCAGCGGCTCCGTGAATGTCGATAAGCGGAAGAAGTAATGTTCTGACTCCTTCCATACCGGCGTCGTTCCGGACAAGGCAGATATTGGGTTGATCACCTCGTCCGGGGTGTAGGTGGCGCCGCAGGACTCGCACGCATCGCCGTACTGGTCTTCGGTTTTGCAGCGGGGACAGGTGCCCTTGACGAATCGGTCGGGCAAAAACATCTGTTTTTCCTGATCGAAGGCCTGTTCGATGGTGCGCGTGTAAATATGGCCCGCGTCGCGCAGTCGTTCGAACATCTTCGAGACGAGTTCTTCGTTCTCCGGAGAATGCGTCGTATAGAAGTTGTCGAAGTCGACACCGAAGGTTTGCAGATCATCGAGCTGTTCTGCGGCAATTCTTTCAATCAGCTGTTCCGGCGTTATTTTTTCCTCGCGTGCGCGGATCATAATCGGCGTGCCGTGCGCGTCGCTGGCGCAAACGTAAATGCAGTCGTGGCCACGAAGTTTTTGAAAGCGCACCCAGATATCGGACTGGATGTACTCGACCAGGTGGCCCAGATGGATCGAGCCATTGGCATAGGGCAGGGCGCTGGAAACGAGCAGGGTGCGGGGGCTGTCAGTCATCAAAAGTGATTTGCAGGCAATGGCGGCTAAAGGCGGCGATTATGCCACGCCGGGCGACCTCGGACAGGGTATCTGCCGCTTACGCAAGTTGCGGGCAGGCGGCTAGCGCTGATCTTTGACCTGTTGAAACTTTGTCTTGTTGTGTGCCTGCTGGTAGGCCTCGATACCCGAGACGAAGCGACGTTCAACCAGGCTCATCAGCGCGTTGTCCATGGTCTGCATGCCGATCGAACCGCCGCTCTGCATCGCGGTTTCCAGCTGATCCAGCTTGCCTTGTCGTATCAGGTTGGCGACGGCGGAGGTATTGACGAGAATTTCCAGCGCCGCGACGCGTCCCGGCTTGTGCTTGGTCGGCAGCAGCTGTTGCGAAATCACGCCTCGCAACGATGTCGACAGCATCGTGCGTATATGACTTTGCTTGTCGGCGGGAAAACTGTTCACGATGCGATCAACCGTTTGCGCCGCGCCGTTGGTGTGCAGGGTGCCCATCACGAGGATACCCATTTCGGCGGCCGTGATGGCAACGCTCATGGTTTCAAGGTCACGCAGCTCACCGACCAGGATGACGTCCGGGTCTTCGCGCAACGCCGAGTGCAGGGCGCCCGCGAACGATTCAGCATGCACGCCGACTTCGCGCTGGCTAATCAGGCAGCCTTTGCGCTGATGCACGAACTCAATCGGGTCTTCAATCGTCAAGATATGACCCTTCAGGCGCGTGTTGATAGCGTCGATCATCGCCGCGAGCGTCGTAGACTTACCGGACCCGGTCTTGCCGGTAACAAGAATGAGGCCCGACGTCTGTTTGCACAGACTGTCAACAACCTCCGGCATGTCGAGGTCTTCCAGCGATTTGGCAATCGACGGAATGGCACGAAACACTGCGCCGACGCCGTTCAAATGGCGCATTACGTTTACCCGAAATCGGGATACGTCCAGAATTTCGTACGCGAAATCTACGGCGTCATGTTGTTCGAAATCGCGCTGCGTCGCGCCGTTCATTATTTCGTAAAGTGCTTCCCTGACGAAATCGGTAGTAAGCACTTCGTCCTGCAAGACTTGCAGGCCACCGTGCACCCGCACACGCGGCGGATCGCCAGAAATAAAGTGCAGGTCAGAGCTGTCTTTCTTCAGCGCGCCCGTCAAAAAAGCATCAATCTTGTTCAAGCTCGCCGGTTCCTGTCGTTTACAAGGATAGTCATAGCCGAATTACGCCGAGTCGCCGTCGAGCACCGGCAAAATACCGGTGTCGGTTACAAACCGCTTGAACATGCGCTTGTCACTGGCATACCGGATGGCGTCGTCAGGGTCGACCTGCCGTGCCTCGATAGCTTCCAGCAACGCCTGGTCCAGTAGCTGCATTCCGGCATCGCGGCCGGTTTGCAGCTGCGCCGGTAACTGGTGCGTCTGATCGGACATTATAAGTTTGGCAATCGCACGGTTGTTGACGAGGATTTCCAACACGGCCCGCCGGCCGCGACCATCCGGCGTTTTTACGAGTACCTGCGTAACAACCGCTTTCAGGCTTTGTGCAAGGAAACTTTTGGTCTGGTCACGCAGCTCGCCAGGCTGGGCATCGATGATGCGGTCGATCGTCTTGACCGCACCGGTCGTGTGCAAAGTGCCGAGAACGAGGTGACCCGTTTCCGCAGCGGTCATCGCCATCGAAATGGTTTCTGCATCGCGCAGCTCGCCGACGAGAATCACGTCAGGGTCTTCGCGCATGGCCGAACGTACCCCGTCCGCGAAACTAACCAGATGGGTGCCGAGTTCGCGCTGAATGATTTGCGAATTCTGGCTCGGATGCACAAATTCGATAGGGTCTTCCAGGCTGATGATGTTCAGGTTGCGGGTCTGATTCAGGTGATTGATCATCGCCGCCAGGGTCGTCGACTTACCGGTGCCGGTGGAACCGGTAACCAGCACCATACCCTGATGGAAGTCGCAGAAATCGCGCAGCACCGGCGGCACATTGAGCTGTTCCAGCGTAGGCACTTCATTCGGGATATGCCGAAAGACGGCACCGACCCCGCTGGCCTTGCGAAACAGATTGACGCGGAAGCGGCCGCCTTCTTCGCTGACGTAGGAAAAATCGAGGTCGTGACCGACCTGGAACGTCTCGCGCTGGTTTTCTGTAAGGATTTCCATCACATAGCTTTCAAGCTCTGTGTCAGACAGCTCACGGAACTTGATCGGCATCAGGTCGCCGTTCATGCGCAGCATCGGCGGCACGCCGACCGCCAGGTGCACGTCGGAGCAGCCCTGCGCAAGGCCAAGCTTCAGGAAAGAGTCAATGCGTGCCATCTAGGAGCGCTCGCCTTTTACAGTCGAATTCAGCTGGAAAGCTATCCTAGGGGGAATTTAGCCTGCGTACCAGTGGCCTACCGCACATTTTTTAGAGCTGAACGTCAGTGAGGGCGTCGATTAGCTCGTTCATTGTCTGGTATCGCTTCGTTTTGTCGACCGACATGCATTTTGTGACGATTGCGGCCAGGTCATCAGGAATCTTCTCGTTGACCTCCTGGCACAGCTTCGCCTTGCCCTGCACGTGCTGGTACATAACCGACATGTGATCGCCACGGCTGTACGGCGGTATACCCGTGATCATTTCGTACATGATCACGCCGATACTGTAGATGTCGGCGGTTTCGTCGACTTTCTTGCCGAGAATCTGTTCGGGCGCCATGTATTTCGGGGAGCCGATTACGTAACCCGTTTTCGTCAGCTGGGTGTCGCCGCTGCTGGCCGCTGCCGCCACGCCGAAGTCCACGATCTTCAGCAGGGAATCGTCATTAACAAGAATATTTGCGGGTTTCAGATCGCGGTGAATGACGCCCGCGTGGTGCGCGACGGCCATGCCGGTCGCCATGTCGAGCGAGAAGCGCAGGGCACGCGCAAATTCCATCGGTTTGCTGTCGACGATTTCACCGCCCAGCGTATGGGAGGGGAAATACTCCATGGAGATCGCGTAGCAGCCCTGCAAGTGCAGGAAGTCATAAATGCGAATAACGTTGCGGTGCGTAATTTTTCGCGAGTAGCGAAGCTCGTGCACGAAACGTTTCATCATCTCCTCATCCGATGAGACGTTCGGGTTGAGGAACTTCAGGATCAACTGCTCTTCAACCACCTGGTCCTGCATAAGAAGCACGGTGCCGAAAGCGCCTTTACCAATTTTCTCAAGGTATTTATAACGGCCGTCGATGACGGTGCCGGGTTCCAGCGTTGCGATATCCAGCGCCTGTACTTGCCCGGCCTGAATAATGCTGTCGACGTCGACGGATTCAACGAGCAAAGTCTTGCTCTGTTCCGCGATGCGTTCTGCCCGCACGTTTTCTTCGATAATGGATTGCGAAAACCTGCCGTCGATTTCCTTGATGGCAGCATCCGCAGCGTTTATCAGTGTTTTGTCATTTGATTGTTTGATTTTTTTCAACGCGGTGCGAACAGTTTCGGCGCGCACGTCATCCGCCAGGTGAGCGATTGCCTTGATGGCTTCAATTTGCACTTCCCGCTTTTTCGACGCAATCAGCGGCACGATGTTGTCGATAATATTGTGGTCGCCCAGTTTTCCCAGCGCACGGATGAGTACCGTATCCATCTTTTCATCATTGCCGAGCAGGCTGACAAGTTTGGGCACGGCGCGCGTGCTGCCAATTTGCGTGAGCGCGTCGACCGAGCGCTCACGTACCCACCAGTCACTGTCTTCTGTTGCTTTTAGCAAATGATCGACCGCCGTTTCATCTTTCGTGACATTCAAAATTTCAATAGCGGTGCGGCGAATGTCCTCATCTTTGTCATTGATCAGGCTCAGGACGGAATTCACGACTTTCGGGCCGCCGATTTCACCGAGCGCGTCACCGGCGCGCGAACGCACCCACCAATCGTCGTCCTTGATCGCATCGAGAAGGTGTTTGACTGAATCCTGATCCGCGATCTCATTCAAGACTTCGACGGCAGCCCGACGGCTGTATTCAGATTCGTCTTTCAAAGCGGGCAACAGGTGAGAGATCGTCTCCGGGTGATTCAGGTTAATAAGTACGTCGACGGCCTTGTTCTGCACATCAACGTCTGTGTCGAGCAACAGCGACGCAATTTTCGCAACGTTAATATTGCCCTTGCGCTTTGCGATTGCATTCAATGCTGCCGCACGCACCATCTTGTTGTCAGTATCCAGCTGCTTTTCGAGCGTTTGATTAATTCGCTTGCTCTCAAATCGTGACAGCAGCCTGATCAGGTGAATCTTGACCACCGGATCCTTGCCGCCCATGCGATTAATCAGGTCCGGGACGAGTTCCGGCGTGGCGATCTCTTCGATAATGTTGAACAGCAGCGCTTTTTCCTTCGGCTCGACGTCATAAGCCCGCCGCAGCAATTCCTGCACGTTCAGGCTGTGCTTGTGCACGCGCAGAATCTCAATTAGCGCGGGCTTCGAGACCTCGGGGTCGTCAAAAAACTCAAGCAGGGAATTCGGGTTAAAGTTATTGCTGCTGGACAGGGCCCAGGCCGTGCCCGAAATAACCCGCTCGCCGCCGTCGGCGAGTCCCTCTTTGAAATACTTCAGGGTCTTGTCGTTGACCTGGCTGGACAGGATGTCCACGTAAATCATCATGCGCGTCTTGTCACTGAGCGCCAGCGCATCGATGGTCTTCGGAATGGCGCCGGGTCCCAGGCTCTTCAGCTTTTCGGCAACGCGCTTGGCGCCGGGCGAATCGACATCCGACTCGCTGCTCAGTTTGTTCAGTAGCTGTTCCGCGCGAAAGCCGCTAAGCAAACTCATAGATAACCGCTCGCCTGCGTGCCGCGCGCGCAGTCAAATCTCCATCGCGCCACGGCGCGACCGGCAGATGTATCTTGATGCCAGAGATTCTCAGTTTTCAGCATTGATGCTGTGTGCCCAAATGATTGTCGGATGACGCGCCGGCCCGCTTATTGGCAAACCTGACAGCAACATCCAGAGTCGCCGGTATTATGCCACATTGGGCTTTCCGACCAATGTGACGCAATTCCGTCTCAACGATCTCGTCCCGGGCAACATTTGCGGCACAGCTTCGCTACAATATGCCGCCGCAAGCAGCCATGACGAGTGCTGGCAGGCGCGGAAAACACGTCAATCTCCGTATCGAAGGGCAATCTTGACAGCAAAACAACAGATCAAAGCGGCGCTGGAAAATGCCTCGCTACCGGGCGTTAATTTTGCGCTCGGTGAAGTAGGCCGAATTCGCCACCTGGAATGCGACGCCAACGGGGCCAAAATCGAGGTAGAGTTAGGTTTTCCATGCGCCGGCCTTAAGCAGCCGCTTAATGATTTTTTGCGTGATCTCGCCCATGACGCGAGCGGTCTCAACGAGATCGAAGTCACCGTCGTCAGCAAAGTTACTGCGCACGGTGTGCAACGGACGCTCAAACCCTTGCCCGAGGTGAGCAATATCATCGCGGTCGCCTCGGGCAAAGGCGGCGTTGGCAAATCGACGACAGCAGCCAATCTGGCTCTGGCCCTCAACGCGGACGGCGCTGCCGTCGGGGTTTTGGACGCCGACATTTACGGGCCAAGTCAGCCACTGATGCTGGGGCTCACCGGACAACGTCCGCTGAGTGAGGACGGCAAGTCGATGCAACCGCTCATTGCGCACGGTCTGCAGGTGATGTCGATCGGCTTTTTGATTGATCCGGACCAGCCAATGGTGTGGCGCGGACCGATGGTGACGCAGGCGTTAAACCAGCTGATTACCCAAACGCGCTGGTCTGCGCTCGACTACCTGATTGTCGACATGCCGCCCGGGACCGGCGACATTCAGTTGACGTTGTCACAGCGCGTACCTGTTAGCGGGGCGGTTATCGTAACGACGCCGCAGGATATTGCGCTCCTCGATGCTCGCAAGGGCCTGCAAATGTTTCGCAAGGTTTCGGTGCCGGTGCTCGGCATTATCGAAAACATGAGTACACACATTTGCTCAAACTGCGGCTTCGAGGAGCCGTTGTTCGGCAGTGGCGGCGGGCAGCGAATGGCCGAGTCATTCGACGTGGATTTGCTCGGCCAGTTACCGCTGGAGCTTGCTATCCGGACGCAGACGGATAGCGGCACACCTACGGTTGTTGCCGATCCCGATAGTGCGGCTGCCAAGGCCTACCAGCAAACCGCTCGCCGCATGGCGGCGCGCCTTGCGATGCAGGGTAAGGACTACAGCAGCAAGTTTCCGAATATCGTGGTCGAGGACGACTGAGGCCGCTCCCGACAGTCGACTTATTTTTGAATCAACCCATAATTAAGTCGACCCACCATTAACACGAGCAGACCGACATGAGTATCAAGTCCGATCGCTGGATTCGCCAGATGGCTGAAGATCACGGCATGATTGAACCGTTTGCGCCTCAGCAGGTTCGGGAAGCAAAGGGCGAGCGTATCGTATCCTACGGCACTTCAAGCTACGGCTACGATGTGCGTTGCTCCCGCGAATTCAAAGTGTTTACCAACATCGATTCGGCGGTCGTTGATCCAAAGCATTTCGATGCCAACAGTTTTGTCGACAAGACCAGTGACGTTTGCATTATTCCGCCCAACTCGTTTGCGCTGGCCCGCACCGTCGAGTATTTCAGGATTCCGCGTAACGTGTTAACCATTTGCCTTGGTAAATCGACCTATGCGCGTTGCGGGATCATCGTCAACGTTACGCCGCTGGAGCCGGAGTGGGAGGGTCATGTGACACTCGAGTTTTCGAACACGACGACGTTGCCAGCAAAAATTTATGCTAATGAAGGCGTGGCGCAGATGTTGTTCCTGGAATCAGATGAGGCGTGCGAAACATCTTACAAAGATCGCGGCGGCAAATACCAGGGGCAAACTGGTGTGACATTGCCGAAAGCCTGAGAGCTTCAGCTGCTGAAGTTCAGCGGCTTTTCCAGCGGCTTGCTATCGAGATAAGCCTTGCCGTCCCGGCAGCGTATTCGTCCTGCAGCAAACAAAGCTGCAGCATGCGGATAAATCTTATGTTCGACGGCGAGGACTCTCTGCGCGAGTGAGGCGCCGTCGTCATCCACACGAACAGGCACGCGCCCCTGCGAGATCGCAGGCCCACCGTCCAGTTGCTCTGTTACAAAATGAACGGTGCAGCCGTGTTCTTTTTCACCCGCGGCAAGCGCTCGCTCATGCGTATCGAGCCCCGGGAATTTTGGCAGTAGTGAGGGGTGAATGTTCAGGATACGTCCGGCGAAATGCTCTACGAAATCTTTGCCCAGTATTCGCATGAAGCCGGCAAGCAGGATCAGGTCTGGCGCGTAGTGATCGATTGCGGCGGCCAATTGCCGGTCATATTCGTCACGGTCACGAACTCCGCGACTGGCGACACACAGATTGTCGATCCCGGCTGCGGATGCGCGCTGCAGGCCGTACGCATCTGCGCGGTTGCTGACAACGGCCGCGAGTTCGAGATGCAGTTGCCCGGCATCGACAGCATCAATAAACGCCTGCAGGTTGGAGCCGCCCCCGGAGACTGCTACGACCGCACGGCACCTGCCGGAATTGCTCAAACGTAACGCACCGGTCCGGCGCCGTCCGCAATACGGCCAAGTTGCCAGGCATGCAGGCCGGCTTCGTCCAGGTGTCGAACCGCGGCTTTAGCGTCAGCGGCAGCCACTGCCACCACCATGCCGACGCCGCAATTGAAGGTGCGGCGCATTTCTTCTGTGGCGATATTGCCGGCGTTTGCCAGCCAGTCAAACACCGGGCCGGGCTGCCAGCTGTTAACGTCAATTTCGGCATGCACGTTTTCGGGCAACATACGCGGGACATTCTCGGTTAGGCCACCGCCGGTGATGTGGGCAAGACCCTTCAAAGCCACCCGTTTGCGCAAATGAAGTATCGGTTTGACGTAGATCGTGGTGGGCGCCAACAGCAAAGGCTCGGCAGGTCGTCCGTCTATCGTGGGCTGCTCGCTTAGCTCGAGCACTTTACGAATCAGGGAATAACCGTTGCTGTGCGGTCCGCTGGAGCCGATACCGATTAATGCATCGCCCACGCCAATCGACTGGCCATCGATCAATTCGCTTTTTTCAACCGCGCCAACGCAGAACCCGGCGAGGTCGTAGTCACCGTCCGCGTACATGTCTGGCATTTCAGCCGTTTCGCCGCCAATCAAGGCGGCGCCGGCCTGTCGGCAACCCGCCGCGATGCCGCTGACGACGGCCTCGGCAACCGGCACATCGAGCCGGCCGCAGGCAAAATAATCGAGAAAAAACAGGGGTTCCGCGCCCGTTACAAGCACGTCATTGACGCACATGGCGACGAGATCGATGCCGATAGTGTCGTGGCGCAGTAGCTGCTGCGCGAGTTTCAGTTTCGTGCCCACGCCATCGGTGCCGGACACCAGCACCGGCTCGCGGAAGCGGTCAGGCGGCAACGCAAAAAGGCCGCCGAATCCTCCGAGGCCCGCGAGGACCTCGGGCCGGCGGGTCGTCGCGACTAGCGGCTTGATGCGCTCGACCAGGCTGTTTCCGGCATCGATATCGACACCGGCGTCCCGGTAAGTGAGTGATTTGCGGGTCATATGTCTGAACTTTGCCGGTACGCGGACAGTGGCCAGCAGTGGTTATTCTCGCGAGATGGATATAATAGAACCTAATCATTGAAACCACCATCGCAAGGTCCCGATCCCGGGGTTTAATCATGCACAGAATATTGAGGTTGGCATCGGCGTGCTCGAGGCAGTTCGTCGCGGTCATGTTCGTTGGGTCACTGGCCCTGGTCGCGGAAGCGGTAGACGCCGTCGAAGTTCCGGATCTTTACAGCGCTGAGGTTGCTATCGATCCTGAGGACCAGGATTCCCGCGATACCGCCTATGAGCGGGCACTGCAGCAAGTGCTGGTTCGCATAACAGGTTCGGAAGCTGCCGCCTATTCGCCGGAACTGCGCGCGCTCTTTCCCAACC
>JABDKF010000111.1 GCA_013003155.1 Woeseia sp.
TGGTATTTCAACGATGGTTGAATTACAAGCGGTGTCAGTCGCTTGGCTCAGAATGCTGGCAGACGGCACGAAAGCCGGCTGCCACAAACTGCGGCATGCGGGCGCTGGCCGCCGCCATATCGGATGATTTGCAGAGTCCACCGGACAGGTTGTCGAGTCGGCCGGTCTCGGCAAAGGTCAACGTCAATGCGCCGGACAGGAAGTGGTAACTCCAGAACAGGTCCTCTTCGCGACAGCCGGGCAGCGCAACGCGCAGCGCGTCCAGGAACCGTTTAACGAGCGGATCGAAAAAACGAGTCATCAGCGCGCCGCCCCATTCGGGCGAGTTATTGACCTGGGCGACCAGCGCCATGTAGTCCCGCCATTCCTCGGGATCTGAATCGAGCACCTCGAGCAGCGGTTGAGTAAACGCCTCGATGATTTCTTCGATGCTCGGCGGGTCGTCTGAATCTCGTTTTTCCAGGCCCTCGAGTGCAGCAAGTCGCAAACTGTTGAGGGTCTGCGCGCGGCGTAACAACACAGCGTCGAACAAATCGCGCTTGGATTTAAAATGGTAATACGCGAGTGCTACATCCGCGCCAGCCTGCGACATGATTTGCCGCACCGTCACGCCTTCGAAACCGCGCTTGGCGAACAGTCGTTCGGCGGCGTCCAGGATTCGTCCGCGGGTGGCTTCGGCATTGCGTGGCATCAATCGATCCTAGGAGGTTGCAGCTTGCATATCAACAGGCGTTGAAATAAAGTTCAACGCTCGTTGAATTAATAAAAACACGCGAGTTGACACCCTGATGAGCTGGTTCCAGCCGGCGCAGCCTATGTTGCCGGACATCCTCAGAAACAATGCCGAGCAGCGTGCGTCGCAGGCGGCCGTGATCTGTGGCGACACGAAGCTAAGCTGGCAGGCGTTCTATGCGGATCTCAATCGCGTTGCGAACGCGCTGCGAAACGAGGGGCTGGAAAACGGTGACCGCGTCGCGATCCTGATGCAAAACAGTGTCGAAATGCTCGAAGCGATGCTCGGTGTCATGTGTGCAGGCCTGGTCGCCGTGCCGCTCAATGTGTCGGTCTCGGACGAGGGCATCGAAAAACAGATCAACAACTGCGATGCGCGCGCGGTCATTGCCAGCGACGAACACACCGCGCGTATCGAGGCCATGCGCGACCGGCTACCGGCGCATATCGAAAAGCGCCTGATTGCGGCGCCCGCCGGGCGCGATGGCTGGTTGCATCTTGATGCGTTGATGCGCAAAGCGAGCGAGACGCCGCCGGATGTCAGCATCAGCCCGCAACAGGCTTGCAACATTATCTACAGCTCCGGCACGACCGGATTACCAAAAGGCATCGTGCATTCTTACGCCTGTCGAATGGCGTGGGCCTACAACATGAGTATTGCGTTGCGTTATCACTGCGATACGCGCGCGCTTATTTCTCTCGGCCTGTACTCGAACATCACCTGGGTCACCCTGTTGTCGACAATACTTTGTGGCGGGACGCTGGTGCTGATGCCCGCATTTGATGTAGCCACTTGCCTGCAACTTATTGAGCGTGAGCGCATCAGCCACTCGAGTATGGTGCCGGTGCAGTTTCAGCGGCTGCTCGCGTCGCCAGACTTTGATGATTTTGATCTTTCAAGCATCGAGGCGCTGATGTGTTGCGGTTCGCCGTTGCATGCAGATCTTAAGCAGGAAATTGTTTCAAGAATCCCCGGCGACTTCATTGAGCTCTATGGCCTGACTGAAGGGCTCGTTACCACGCAGTCGCCGATAGAGGCGGCAAGTAACCCCAAGTCTGTCGGGCGGCCGTGCCCGGGCCAGTCGCTCAAAATACTCGACGGCAATGATCAGCCGCTGCCGGCGGGTGAGTCGGGAGAAATCGTCGGGCACGGTGACCTGCTAATGAGCGGCTACCTGAATCGTGATGAGGCCAATGCCGAGGCAACCTGGAAAGACGAGCATGGCCGCACCTGGTTGCGCACCGGCGATATTGGTCGCATGGATGAGGACGGCAATCTGTACCTCGTCGACCGCAAGAAAGACATGATCATTTCCGGCGGCCAGAATATTTACCCGGCTGATATTGAATCCGTTATTGCGCAAAATAATGATGTTATCGAGGTTGCGGTGGTCGGCGTCCGCAGCGAGCGCTGGGGGGAAGCGCCGATCGCGGTGGTTACCGGCGATGCAATAGATACCGAAGCATTACTGCAATGGACCAATAAACGCGTCGGTCGTCAGCAGAAGATTGCAGCCGTCGCGATCGTGGACGAGCTGCCGCGCAATCCGAATGGCAAAGTGTTGAAGCGCAAATTGCGGGTTCAGTTTGCCGACATACTTGATAAACAGGTAGCAGACTAATGCCAGTGTCTGCTTGTTACTACGACAGTGAAGATGGCCTGCGCCTGTTCTATCGGTATTACGGTAGCGAGCATCCGACATTGCCAGTTTTCTGTTTGCCCGGCATCACGCGTAACAGCCGCGATTTTGAGGATATCGCTGATCACCTGGCCGACCGCTACCCCGTCATCTGCCCCGATTTTCGTGGGCGCGGATTTTCAGAGCGCGACCCACAGTGGCAGAACTATCAACCAATGACCTATGTGAAAGACGTGCAGCGCTTGATGGATGAGCTGGCCATACCACGAGCTGCATTCATCGGTACGTCACTGGGCGGCATCGTGTCCACGGCACTTGTGCATCTTGCGACAGAGCGCGTTGCCGGGGTCATCCTGAACGACATTGGCCCTGAGATCGGCGCAAAGGGTCTCGAACGCATCAAGACCTATATCGGCCGGGTACCGCCAGTGAAAAACTGGGACGAGGCAATCGCACAGGCGCAATCTTTGTACGGCGACGCATGGCCCGGATTAACCGACAAACAGTGGCAGCACCTCGTGCGTCGTTCCTATCGCGAAAACGAAAAGGGCGTCCCCGTACTCGACATGGATCCGCAGATCGGCGAGGCCGCGCGCAAGGTCACGACCAGCCTCGATGATCCCTGGAAGATCTACGAAGCACTAGAAAACATTCCAACCATGGTCGTGCACGGCGCACTGTCGGACATCCTGACCGATGAGATCGTAGAAAAGATGCAGAAACACAAGCCGGATTTGCAGCACGTTCTTGTAAAAAATCGCGGTCACGTTCCGTTACTTGATGAACCGGAGTGCGTGGCTGCCATTGATAAATTCCTCGAGGACTTGAACTAATGCCAAGACATAAAAGCATGACGCTTATTCTTACGGTATTGCTGGCCGGTTGCGGTGGCAGTTCACCCGCCGCCAGCAGCGACCTGCCTTCCTTGAACGCACTCCCCGAGTTCACGGTGTCGGGCATTTCGTCCGGCGCGTACCTTGCCGGTCAGCTGCACGTTGCGTACTCGGCGGACGTTGCAGGTGCAGGTCTTGTCGCCGGCGGACCCTGGGGCTGTGCAGACGGCAGCATGGCGCGGGCCTTCGGTCCGTGCATATCGGGCGATGAGATTGATGTTGCAGCGTTATCAAATAATGCGGCACAGCTCGCGGCCGAAGGTTTCATTGACAGCCTGGCGAACCTGGCTGGCGACAAGGTTTTTTTGTTTCACGGCGAGCAGGACGTGGTGGTGCCCGCTGCCGTTTCCAATAAAGCGGCAGCCTGGTATCAGTCTGTTGCGCCTGGCAGCGAAGTCGCAGTCGTCGACAACATTCCTGCAACACACGGCTGGCCAACGGTAGCGAGCGGTGTGCCTTGCGGAGAATTTGCAGAGCCGTGGATCAATGCCTGCGGCTACGATTTGGCCGGCGAAATGCTGCAGCATTTGCTTGGGCCGTTGAATGAACCCGTCGACGATGTTTCCGCATTGAATCGCTTCAGCCAGGCGCCATTTAAAGCCAGCAGCATGGGTGAGGAAGGGCTGTTGTTTGTGCCACCCAAGTGCGAAAACGGTCTTCGTTGCCGGGTGCATGTCATGCTGCACGGCTGCAACCAGGCCGAGAGCCAGATCGGACCCGTGCTGGCCGAGCAGTCAGGGCTGTTGCGCTGGGCCGCGGCAAACGATCTCATCGTCCTCTTCCCGCAGGCAGAGGCCAGCAATATTGCACCGATGAACCCACTCGCGTGCTGGGATTGGTGGGGATACAGCGGCGCGAACTACCTGCACAAAGAGGGTGCGCAAGTTCAGGCGATTCGGGCGATGGTGGCCCGCTTGCAGGATGCCGGGTAGCTGCGGGCTTTTGATTTTTTCATGGAAGACGCGCTGGTTCGCTTTAGAGGGCTCCGCGACACTGGGTTTGCCTCGTTTTTTCCGCTAGGGTTTGCCCGATGAACAACAAGCAAACGAGCACGCCCGGTCACGTCGATCCAGAGCGCGAGCAATTCGACGCCTTTAAGGAGTTGCCGCGGGACCGACCCATCATGATGCTCAACCTGGTTCGCTTTCGCGACAAGGCGGTATACGAAGATGGTCGCGAGACAACAGGTGCTGCGGCCTATGCCACGTATGGCAAGGAAAGCACCCCCATTTTTCAGCGGGTAGGCGGCGAAATTATCTGGCGGGGCAAGCCGGAGGCGACGTTGATCGGTCCGCAAGATGAACGATGGGACGTGATGTTCATCGCACGATACCCAACTGCTGCTGCCTTTCTCGAGATGGTTACGGATCCGGATTATCGCGAGGCGGTCAAACATCGCCAGGCTGCCGTGCTCGACAGCCGCCTGGTTCGTACCGGGGAGCTTGGCGGGGGCGCAGGTTTTGCCGGCTAGGTTCTTAAAATAATCTTCGCGGCGGATTACTGATCTGAGTAAGCTTCAATCAGCCGGAGCGTTCTCTGCCGGCACTGCGCTGCGTATTACCTACCAGCCGGCGGCCGGCTATCCATCATTATCGTGTCCAGGTTTTTCTGTGCACGTTTCAAATCGACCAGGTCTCGTCGCTCCAGCATTTCGCAGTCGTCGCGAACCATCTGCGCAATATCTACGGGATAGTGCCGGCAGTCTTCAGGACGGTCGTCATAGATGTCGCAACTAAACTTGTTGCCGCTTGCCGATTTCTGCAGGAACGGGCAGCGTGCAAAATACTCACCGGTTGCCGGATCCACCCAGATTTTCCTGCCCTGTACGTAGCGCGCAATGTCAGGGCGATGGATCTCCCACCAGTCAACTTCTTCTGCCGTTGCGGACAATCCACCGTTGCCGGCTGTCTCACAGCACTTGCCGCAGGAGTTACAGTTTTTCATCGGGTCAGCATACCGGCCATAACGGCTTCAGGAAGAAATTGCGTCGCCAACAAGGGATCGTTCAACGAAAACTAATAGTGAAGAATTATTCGTGGTGTTCACCGATCTCGCCTTCTGTAAAAAGATAATCCTTCAATTCCTTGTTGAATCGCGGGTCGCGGCGGCGAATCCACTCCAGCACCATCGCGGCATGTTCTTTTTCCTCGTCGCGATTGTGCGCAAGAATCTTCGCGAGTTCCTTGTCTTTGCATGCGTCAACGCGTTGGTTATACCAGTCAACTGCCTCCAGCTCTTCCATCAAAGAGATAATTGCACGGTGCATGTCTCGGGTTTCATCGCTCAACTCGTCAATCGGCTCGTGGTACCCCTCGCTAGACATTCTTAATCTCCCGAAAAAATGGATTGTCACGTATTGTGCGATAGCAGACGCGCATTGTCAGTTTTTTTGCAGAAGCACAGTGAAGCAAACCCCGTCGTCCACGTTCTCCGCCTGCATGGTGCCGCCATGACCCTGTGCGATCAAGCGTGCGATGAACAGCCCGAGACCGAGGTGCGCATCGTCGCCATTTTTGCGAACCGAAATCATTGATGCAAACAGCTGACCCCGCATTTTTTCGGGGAGTGGCGGCCCCGGGTTGTGCACCTCGAGTCGCAACACTTTGTCGTCGGCGTGCAGGCGAATAGCGATGGTATCGCCGGCCGCGCTGAAGTCGACGGCGTTGTCGACAAGCTTATCGAGCATTTGAATAATGAGCTCAGGCGCGCCCTGCATCTCAGCGGAGCCGCCAGATTTTTCATAGGTGAACTGGCGCTCAAGCCATGCATCCCGATACGCGCTGATCGTCGAGTGCAGTATGCGGTCGAGATCGAATGATTCTGTTTCAGCCTGATTTATGACCTCTTCCACCCTGCTGGCTTCGCTCATCGCGCCTAAAATGTTCTTCAGACGTTCGACGCCGTCGCGGGCGCGGCCGGTGTATCTGCGTCCTTCCTCCGACAGAGTTTCATGCTCCAGATTCTCAAGCGAAGACTTAACAATCGTCAGTGGAGTGCGAAGTTCATGAGAAAGTTTGGAGGCAAGCGTTCGCAAGTACTCATTGTATTCGCCGAGTTGTTTCAAAACGCTCGCAAAGCTGCGTGATAAATCGCCGATCTCATCACCAGCCAGCAGGCTCGGCAGATCGGCGTGCGCTCGATTGTCGTCCAGCGCGCGACGTGCGCCGAGGCTCAAGCGCCGCACTCGCTGTGACAACCATGTCGCGTAACCGAGTAACGCACCCGCGGCAACCAGCGTAGCAATGAGCGTGAAACTGACAAGCC
>JABDKF010000113.1 GCA_013003155.1 Woeseia sp.
ACCATTACCTATACACTCACCGCGGCTGCGGCACCGGTTTACACCGATACGTGGACCGACGGCTGCCCGGCGCTGATGGATGAGTGTGAAGCGCAAGCGCCGGCGGCGTGCATCGAGGGGCCGGAAGAACGTCTGATTACGGCGTCAAACGGCGAATCCTATCCGGTGTTTCGCGATTGCTGGCGCTATCGCACACCGCTGCTGTGTGCCGGGAGTGTGACAACGGACGCCGGCTATTGTGATGAACTGTTGGCGCGCGGCTGCAGTCCGTTGGACACCGAATGCGTTGATGGCACGTGCGAACACAGCTACGAGTGTCCGCTGGACGGTTGGACCGAGCCCGCAGCCGATTGTTCCGACACCACGTTCGGGCTGTCGGGCATTGAGTTTGATACCAGTGTAGAGCCGAGCACGGATTTCGGTCAGGCGGCCGCTAACTTGCAGGCCATGGAAGAAGCCGTGCTCGATATGGACAGTGCTGGCGTCAGCTGCACCGAAACACCGCCCGGCTCCGGCGAATACGATTGTGTCGGCGAGTTGCTGATCTTCAACGGTGAAGACTTACGCTGCAAGAAAAAAGCCTTAGGGTTTTCGAACTGCTGCAGTCGAGACGGCTGGGGTCTCGGCTGGGCTGATAGTTGCAACAGTGAAGAGGAACAGCTGCGACTCGCCCGCCAAGAAGGACAGTGTGTCTACGTTGGCAGCTATTGCAGTGAAGACTCGATATTCGGCTGCCTGGCGAAAAAAGAGACGCACTGTTGCTTCCGATCCAAACTCGCCCGAATCATACAAGAACAGGGTCGTGAGCAATTGGCACTCGACTGGGGTGGCGCTAGGTCACCGGAATGTGACGGCTTTACCGGCGAACAACTGGCCGCTTTGGATTTTAGTGTCATTGATTTTAGCGAGTACTTCGCCGACGCCTTCGCCAATATCACCGGCAGTCCGGATAACGCCACCATGGAAAGCATCATCGATGCCTATATTGCGACCCTGTCCGGCGCCTCGGCAAGCGGCTGCAGCCAGTTCGATCCCGGTTACCCGGACTGTTAGCCGCATGACCGTCAAGCGCCTACATCGACTCCTTATTATCGGACTTGCGGGTGCACTGAACGCCACCGCGTCCGCACAAAACGCGGTGGACTTAAGCGTGATGCCGCCAACGGATCAAAGCACACAGCAAGCAGCCAATGGCCGATGGTTTGGCGACGCTGAGCGCGGCTGGTTCTGGTACGAAGATCCACCAGCAGACGTGGAAAAGCCGACATGGGTGATGCCGCCGGTCGGCATCATGCCTGCCGATCCGCTCGCCGAGCTTGAGGCGCTGCAAGCTGCGGTTGAGCGGTCAAAAGCCCTGGCGGTGTTGCACCCGACAGCGCCCAATATTCGTGCCTGGATGGAGTTGAACGCCGCAGTGCAGCGTCGCGCCACGTTGTTTGCAGATGTCACGCAACGCGTGGTGTGGTCAACGCCATCGCTCGATCAAAGCCTGGTGCGACCACACTCTCAGGAAGGCTTGAAGGCCTGGACCGCGGCCCGAACGGAGTCCACCAGCCGCGCGCTTCGAGAGATCGCACAAACCTACGGTCTTTTTTTCGTCTTCTCGAGCGACTGCCCCTACTGCCGACAAATCGCACCGTTTTTGCAACGCTTTGCACAAACCTACGACTTCAAACTTATTCCGATCAGTCTTGACGGCGGCACCTTGGCTGAATTTCCGGACGCTCGGTATGAGCCCACCATGAAAGCGCGCCTCGGTGTTGAAGTCACACCGGCTATTTTTCTGGTGGATCCGTCGGCCGGCCATGTGCAGCCGATCGCGTACGGCGTGATCAGCGTCAGTGAATTGGAAACCCGAATCATGCGTCTGTTCAAAATGACGCCCGGTCAAATGACTTACAACGTGTATGACGCCGGAGGCGCCCAACAATGAAACGACGAGCAGGTTTCCCAAGCATTGCAGGCACACTCTTGATGTTCATCACGACCGTCGCGCAAGCTGATCTTGAAAGCGATCTCAATACCTTTGTCGATCAGCTGGGTGGCTCGGCAAGCCTGACCAGTCCGACCGCGTTTGAAGGACAGGGTTATCGCTATCTGAACGGCGGCCAGGTGTTTGTGCGGGTACCGAATCAGAAGGTCAACTTATACAGCTACCGCGCACCCAACTACAACGCGGGTTGTGGCGGCATCGACATGTTCGGCGGTGGTTTCGCGTTTTTGGACGCCGGCGAGCTGGTGCAGGTTCTAAAGGATGTCGGTTCTAACGCAGCGTCGTACGCGTTCATGCTGGCGCTGAGAACGATTTCCAGCCAAATCAGTAACACCTTGGGCGAGAACTTCGATTGGCTGTTAAAAAACCAGGGCATGAGTTTCAACACCTGCGAGCGCGCGCAATGGGCGGTGAACTCGGCGCTCTCCGGGGAGGTGTTGGGCACGCAAGCCAGCGTCTGCATCAGCCAAAGAACCTCAACCCTCGGTGAGACCTACACAGAAGCGCGTAAAGCCTGCACCGCCTCCGGCGGACAACAAGAAGCATCCATCAACACCGACGAAGCGCGCGAGTCAGCGTTTATCGAGGGCAATCTCGTGTGGATGTTCATGGATAAAAGTGACCTCTTTGCTGACGATACCGACATGCGCGAGCTGGTCATGTCGGTTACCGGCACCGTAGTGAAGTCAAAGCGCGATAGTGCCGGCAACTTAACGGCCGGCAACGAGAGCGCGCAAGCCGATGTCAAATGGCACCCCAGTCTGCTGTCGTCTACCGATGATCTATTAGAAGGCATTTTGAGAGGCTCGGCCGCGATGGCGGTGTACGAGTGTGACACCGACGCCGGCACCTACGCCTGCCAAGACGTCACTGAAGTGACCGTCTCGCTACCGAGCAGCGCGTCGCTGATCGCCCTTGTGGGTGAGCGCATGGGCGGTTTGTATGAGGCCATTCAGACCAAGGGTGATCCGACCCCCGAACAAATCGAGCTGGTGCAAAAAACCAGCCTACCGGTGCATCGCATCCTCGCAGTGGCCGCCGGCTTGCGTGGCGACGCCGGTCTCGACCTGGTGGGGAAGTACACTGAGGCGGTGGCGGTCGATGTGTTGTTCACCTACGTCGAGCGCATTAGCTTCAATATTCAAAATCAAGCGAGGGATCCGCAGTGGGGGCAACACGGTGAGTCACTGGCTGATGCGCAACGCGACATTGTGCAAACGCTCAGGGACCGCCGCGCGAAAATACATCGTGACATCGATTCGTCCTTACGCATTGCTGAAGAGCTGCAGTACTACGAGCGGCTGATTATCAGCGGTATGCCCAAAGGTTTGGTGGCAACGCATCGGTGGACGCCAGGAGCCGGTTCGACCTGATGGACATCATCACATACGGCGGCGGCCTGCAGCTCAATGCCTTGTTCACTGCGTTGGCGGCCTTTACCGGCACCGGCGATTTTGTTGGTGCCGTTCGCCTGATGCTGTTGATCTCCATCTTCGTCATATCCGTCGAGATCGCCTTTACCGGAACGTTGAAACCGGCACCGCGGCTGTTGATTGCGATCTTCGTTATCTACGCTGCGCTTTTCTCGACGGCGGACATCGACATTATAGATCGCGTCGAACCGGCCAACTCAACAACGGTGGATAACGTACCGGCCGGGGTTGCGGTGGTGGCCCATTTTGCCAGTGTGACCAGTGACTGGTTTACCGAGCAATTCGAAACCTCGTTCAGCATGCCGGACGATATTCGCTACCGGAACAACGGCCTGCTGTTCGCGAACCGCCTGGTCGAGGCCAGTACAGAAATGGAATTTGGTGATCCGCTGTACCTGCGCAACATGAGCGAGTTTATGCGCAGCTGCGTGTACTACGGCGCCAACGCCGGTTGGTTTTCGTGGGACGACCTGATGCGATCACCGGATGTGTGGGGTTACATCACCAGCCAGGGCGTTGGTGGAGCCATTTTCACCTCGTACGACGATGGCGCGGGGCCGGCGCTGGTGCCCTGCACGACCGCAATGACCGAACTCGACACCGGCTGGAACGCGGCGATCGGCGCCACGGCGGACGTCTTCGGCATGCGTATTTTCCGTGAGCCCGACGTTGTCGTGGCAAACGCCAAACTGCTTTCGACACTGCCATTAGCGTACGACTATTTGGGAACGATATCGGCGACTGGTGCCGAGATTGTTGGGCAGAATGTGATGATCAACGCGATGCGTCGATCCTTCACCTCGATGGCGGCCGACGCAAATGCCACAGCCGCCATTCAGGATTTTGCGATCGGTCAAGCCGAGGCGCAGCAGCGAACGACGTACCACACCTTAGGCGCGTTGGCGGCAAGAACCTTGCCGCTGATCAAAAACATATTGGAAATGCTCATTTACGGTCTGTTTCCCATCCTGTTGCTGTTCGTTATCGTTTCGATGTTCCCGGGCAAGACACTCATTTTTTACGCCAAAGCACTCGTCTGGCTGCATCTATGGCCGCCGTTGTACGCGGTATTGCACTTTGTCATGTCGGTTTACTCAGCCGACGCCGTCACTGCGAGCGCCACCATTCCGGCGAGTGTGGGTGGTGCCGGTGCCGGCCTTGCGGTGATGACACAAGGCGGCATCACTGCGGTGAATGCCGACATGGCGGCCATGGCCGGCTACCTGGCATGGATGATACCGCTGCTTTCGTGGGGCATCATGAACGCCGGCGGCTTCGCCATCTCGCAATTGGCCGCAGGGATCGGATCTGTCGCACAGTCGGCCGGTGCATCGGCTGCCGGCGCTGCGTCATCCGGCCAAATCAATCTCGGCAATACCCGACTACTGAACTCAACCTACTTCGCAGCGAATACGGCACCTGCCCAAAATACAGGTGTCGGCACGATGACCGATCCAATGTCGGGATCGGTGACCACCAACACCCAGGGTGGTCATGCCTTTTTGAATACCGCAAAACACAATGTGGGGCTGTCGGCCAATCTGTCCGAAGGCATTCAGTCCTCGGTGTCGGAGCGGGCATCCGCGTCGCTGTCTGCGGCAAATCAGGACATGAAACAATTTGCCGACACATCCGCATCGAACTTCGACAACGTAATGAGTTTCAGGCAAGACGCGAGCTCGAGTCTGTCGAGCAGCACAGGTACCACGCGGCAATTCAGCGCCAGTGTCAACGAGAAAGCCGACGCTATCCAAAGCGGCCTTCAGCAAATATCGGAAACGCACGGTATTAAG
This sequence comes from Woeseia sp., assembly GCA_013003155.1. Taxonomy (GTDB): domain Bacteria; phylum Pseudomonadota; class Gammaproteobacteria; order Steroidobacterales; family Woeseiaceae; genus Woeseia. The sequence goes on from JABDKF010000113.1 coordinate 5,220, forward strand.
GTACAAGACGGGCTTCGAGCGGCGCTAATAGCGTCGGCCGGAGGAAAAATCCCGTTTACAGAGTTTGGTATTTCAGGACAAGTCTCTCGGACCGGTAGCGCCGAGAATACCGCGCTCATGAATGATCTGAAGCAGTTTGCCGAGCAATCAAATCTCGGCGAGTCGTGGGGTCAGGTACTGCAGTCCAGCGAGAATATGGCAGCCAGCAGAGCGGGCAGCATCGGGGATTCGGACAGTCACGCTCTATCGGCATCGTTACGCAATGCGGTTGAAGCCAGGGAGACAGCGAGCGCATCACTCACCGAGGCGCGGGCCTGGGAAAGTGCGGCATCCAGTCTTGAACAAAATGGGTTCGCGACGAGCTTCGATGCCGTGGCGGCCTTGAAGTCGACGATGGTTGGGCAGGAAAAGGGCTTTGCGACACCCGGCAACAACAGTCCGACCTGGACCGGTGGCGAGGTCAATCGGTTGTTCGAGGCGGCGGATAGAGGCGACACGCAGGCCATTGGTATCTTATTGAACGAGGCGCAGCGATTTGGAGCCGCACAGGGACTGGATCTTGCGGGTGTATCCGCCGGTGTGGGCGATGGAGCCGCAGCGAACGCATTCTACGACAGTTCCCGGAACTCAATCTCCGGTGGTGGCGCTGTGCAGTCACAGCATGCGGAGAATACACAGGACGTTCTTTACAATGGAGCGCGGGTTGATTCGGAATTGCCCGGAACAGAGTGGGCGATAAAGACGGATGAAATCAACGCAAGAAACGCCCATGACACGATTAAGAATGCGACGAACGCCGAGCTCGACCAAGTTCGCAGTGATCTCGATGAGAAAAGCGGATCAGCGAGGACAAGCCAGGAGGGTTGGAAAGACGCCAATATACCGGGCGCCGCAGATGACTGGATACCCGGCGTGGGCAACTGAACTGCAGTTAGTCCTCCCAGCTACTATTCTTCTTCAAGGAGTAGTCCAAATCGTAGTAGGTCTCTGGTGGAGACCATGGACTTTCTTTGTTACGTCCAACAGCGCTGAGCACAGCGGATGGTATCGCGAAGCCTAGCGCGGTAATGGCACTGACAACTATTGCGACCAGAAACGCCGATACGGACGGCGGAGCCAACCACACCGTCAAGCCATACGCTATCCCGCCAGCCAGGGCGGAAAGAATGGCGGCCTCAAGAAGGCGCGTCAAGGTCGGATGAATACCCATACCCCTAGAATACGCCCAAGATCTCAATTGGCAAGCGGTTCGGTTGACGCGACTGGCCGCTGTCTCTGATATCGAGTTATTGAGCTAATCAGCGAGTTTCGCTCAT